>JBQCEL010000194.1:0-11049 GCA_051960255.1 Rhizobiaceae bacterium | reverse complement strand
CGACACGATCCGTCCCGGTAGAATTGCCGACGGTCCTGTGCTCCTGCGGGCCGACATGGCCTATCAGATCGACAATATGGAGGGGCTGGACATCTGGCGGCGGCAGGACGGCGCGACAATGATATCGATCGTCTCAGACGACAACCAGTCGATCCTGCAGCGCAATCTCTATCTGGAATTCAGGCTCGACGAGAATTGAGGCCGTCGCGGACAACTTCTCAACACCCCCTCCGCCCCTTCCGGGCACCTCCCTTATAAGGGGAGGAAAGAGGCCGCACGTCTTTCCCTCCCCTGAAAGGGGAAGGTGCCGAGCCCCCGGGTTCGGCCTATGGCCGACCCGAGGACAGGCTCCGCGAGGCGAGTGGGGTGAACATGGCGCTGGAGCAGCATCTGTCAGAAATCGGCCTACTGCAGCGCCGGTACGGGCTTGAGCACGTTGAGAAGTGCGCCATAAGGCAGCAGCATCAGAAGCCCCATCGCCACTTTCACGGAGAGGTCGCCCGCCGCGAGCGACATCCAGAGCGGCGCCGGCGTGCCGAAGAGCGGCACGATCATCCCCAACGACCCGTCCGGATGGCCGAAACCGGTATCGAGGAACGCGAACGGCACGGCGAAGGCAAAGGAAAAGAAAATCGCCGTGTCGATGAGCGAGCCGACCATCGTCGCCGCGAGCGGTGCGCGCCACCAGCTCTGCCGCCGCAGCCAGCCGAAGACAGTAATGTCGAGGAACTGCCCTACGAGGAAGGCCGTACCGGACGCGATGGCGATCCGCGGCGTCGCGACCCAGACTGAGAAGAAAACGCCGACGATGAAGCCCGCGATCGCCACCCGCCGCGCCGCGGGCTTGCCATAGCGGCGGTTGGTGAGATCGCTGACCAGGAACGCCACGGGATAGCTGAAGGCGCCCCAGGTCAGTACATCCTTCAAGCCGAAATGATCGAAGGGAAACTGGACGAGAACGTTCGAGGCGATGACGACGATCGCCATCGCCAGCACGAACGGCCAAAGGGCCTTGGGGCTGGAGGTTTTCATTTTTTTATCCTGGGTGATGGAACCAGCAAAAGCGGGAGGCGTCCGCCGTCAGGCGGCGGCTTCTTCCGCGATTTTCTTGGCGACCTGCTTCTTCAGAAGGCGCGCGCGCGGGGAAAGCTCCTTGGCATCGGCCTTGACGAGGAAGGCGTCGAGCCCGCCGCGATGCTCGACCGAGCGAAGCGCGTTCGCGGATATCCGCAGGCGGACATTCCGGTTCAGCGCTTCGGAGATGAGCGTGACGTTGACGAGATTCGGCAGGAAGCGGCGACGCGACTTGTTGTTCGCGTGGCTCACATTGTTGCCGCTCATGACGGCCTTGCCGGTCAGTTCGCAGGAACGGGACATTTTAATCGACCTTCAAGCGTTCAATTGGGACCAAAGACCTGTGCGGCGCCGGTAGTGTCGGCGCGCGGGCACATCGGGCGGCCTTCGGAAAGTCGCGTTTCCATAGTGATATTTCGGCGAAGCGTCAAGCCAAAGGAAATGGCATCGGTTCGGCTTTTGGCGATTGCGGCGAAAGGGCGTCGAATTCAGCATTCGGGCCCGCGGCAAGCGTCTCCACCGCATGCGCCTGCAACCGCCGCGCCACGTCACCGGCGTCGCCCGCGAGCGCCGTCGCGGGGATTGCGCAGCCGACCGTGATCGAGAAGGCGCGCCCTGTCTTGTTGAGCAGTTCATGGAAGACGGTCATGTCGCGCAATTCAGTCGAATATTTCGAAAGGAAATAGAAGAGCCCCGAATTCCGCGCGGTGATGCGGGCTGGCACAATGGGAAACTTGTATCGCCGCGTGAGCGAGACGATGGAGGTCTGCCAGGGGCGCTCGGTCAGGCGCCCATCGTTCCAAAAGGCAATCCGCCCGGAGGGAAAAAGCACGATTGCTTTCTTGGAATGAAAGGCCCGCGCGGTCATCTCCAGCGTGTCGCGGCTTTTCGCGTGCGACTTCTCGCCCTGCCGCCATTCGACCGGAATAATGATGTCCTTGAAGCCGGGAGCGACGCGCAGCGCATCGCGGTTGGCGAAGATCGCCATGTCCGGCCTGATATTCTTGAGGAGATCAAAGACGGCGATGCCGTCCGCAATGCCTGTCGGATGTGTTGGCGCGAGGATGAAGCCGCCGGATCTCGGGATGTTCTCCACGCCGGCCACGCTTATGTCGAGCGACAGAAGCGCGCTGAGATAAGCCATTGCCCCATGTCCCGAGAGTGCGGCGATGTCGTCGGCCATCCCGACAGCCTGCCGATAATGGAAGAGGCGATAAAGAATCGGGCGCAGAATGGGCCACAGCGCCTGCCGGGACAGTTTCGTCGCGCGCTCGGCAATGAGCTCATCGATGATGTGCGACTTGCGGGTTTCCTCCGCCCCGCTCGCGCCGCCGCTGGCAAACGCGTCCGCGAAGGAGGATGGCGCCGTCCGAAAATCCATACCCTGCCCCGTTTCTTCCGGCATATTCGCCGAAATCCATCACGCCTGGATGACATCGGGAAAACGGCCGGGTTTGGGCGAAGTTCCGAAGCCCCGGCTATTTCGTCACGCGATGCGCCAAATCCTGCGCGATGGCCAGATGCAGGAGTTCGGCGAGTTCGCGCGCCGCGCGCGACTGCGCATTGGCCTGCGCGCGGATGGCGGCATATTCCTGCTGCGGAACGTCAAAGGAGGACATGACGGCGCGCTTGCCAGACAAAACCGGCTTGTTGGTCTTGGCGTCGACCAGCGTGTAGGTGCCGGTCAGTGTCAGCGTATCGGCCGTGGGAACATTGGCGACATCGGAAACCTGCGTCGTCGCCGTGGCCAGGACGGATTCGCCGACATTGAGCGTCAGGTAATAGGCCGGGCTGGCCGGCTCCGCTCCGCCGCGATTGAAAAGGAAAACAAGCTGATTGCGGACTTCCTGCGCCGGCCGCGAAGCGACGGGCCTGATCGAAATGGACGACAGGGTCGCCGCCATGCCGGCCGATGCCCCGCCCGCCGTCGCCGGTTCCGCCATATAGAGCGGACGGACCGTGCAGCCGCCGAGAACAAGGACAGCGGCGGCGGCGATAAATTCACGGCGAAGCAACGCGCAGGAAAGACGACCCCGTTCAGCCAACGACATTGACGATCCTCTGTGGAACCACGATGACCTTGCGCGGCGGCTTTCCGCCAAGCGCCTTCTGGACGAAGTCGAGCGCCAAAGCAGCCTGTTCGACCGCGAGTTGATCCGCGTCGCGGCGAATTGTCAAATCGCCGCGCTTCTTGCCGTTGATCTGCACCGGCAGCACCACCTCGTCATCCACAACCAATTGCGGATTAAAGGCCGGCCATGGCCGTTCGGCGACAAGGCCCTCGCCGCCGATCGCCGCCCAGCACTCCTCGGCCAGATGCGGCATCATCGGCGCCATCATCGTGATAAGGACTTCGACGGCCTCACGAAGAGCAGGCAGGACGCCGGTGGCAGCCGATTCGATCGCGCCGAGCGGGGCGGACAGGAAATTCGTCAGCTCATAGATGCGCGCCAC
Source organism: Rhizobiaceae bacterium (assembly GCA_051960255.1). Lineage (GTDB taxonomy): Bacteria > Pseudomonadota > Alphaproteobacteria > Rhizobiales > Rhizobiaceae > Mesorhizobium_L. The sequence goes on along the minus strand of JBQCEL010000194.1, from coordinate 7,521 downwards.
GGCCTTGTTGAAGGAAAGCCGCTCTATGTCCTCGCCGACCGCCTTCAGCACCTTATGAACCGCCTTCGATATCGCCGCCGCCTCCCCTTCCGTCGCAAGGCCCGCCTTGACGTCCCGAAGGGCAGGCGCCGCTTCGCTGACCAGCCGCCAGACGCGCTGCACGAAGCGGTAGGCGCCTTCGACGCCCGCCGCCGTCCAGATGACGTCTCGCTCCGGCGGCGAATCGGACAGCATGAACCAGCGCGCGGTGTCTGCGCCGTAGCTCGCGATAATGTCGTCCGGATCGACGACATTCTTGCGCGACTTCGACATTTTCTCGATCGGCCCGATGGCGATTGACTCGTCCGTCGCGATCAGCGTCGCCCGCCTCTCGCCGTCAATCTCCTCGACCTTCACCTCAGCCGGCGTCACCCAGCCTTGCGGCCCCTTATAGGTCTCGTGCACCACCATGCCTTGCGTGAAGAGCCCCTCGAACGGTTCCTCCACCACATTGACATGCCCCGTTCGCTTCATGGCGCGGACGAAGAAGCGCGAATAGAGAAGATGCAGGATCGCGTGCTCGATGCCGCCAATATACTGGTTGACAGGCAGCCAGCCGCCCGGCCCATCCACAACCGAAAGCGTCGTCGGCGCATGCCCGTTCCACGGATCGGTGAAGCGTGCGAAATACCAGGACGAATCGACGAATGTGTCCATCGTGTCGGTATCGCGGACGGCCGCCTTGCCGCATTGCGGACAGGTGACATGCTTCCATGTCGGATGATGGTCGAGCGGATTGCCCGGCTTGTCGAATGTCACGTCGTCGGGCAGCCTGACCGGCAGGTCGGCGTCCGGAACCGGCGCCGCGCCGCAGCTTTCGCAGTGGATCACGGGAATGGGGCAGCCCCAATAGCGCTGACGCGAGATCAGCCAGTCGCGCAGGCGGAACTGCACCTTGCGTTCGGCCATCGGCCGGTTGCCGACGATTATGCCCGAAAGCCTCGTCGCAACCTCCTCGAACGCCTGTTTCGGCTTCATGCCGTCAAGAAAGCGCGAATGGATCATCACGCCGTCGTCGACATAGGCTTCCTCGGTGATGCGGAAGGTTTCCACATCCGCATCTTCCGGCATCACCACCGGAATGACCGGCAGGCCGTATTTGTTGGCGAAATCAAGATCGCGCTGGTCGCCTGACGGGCAACCGAAAATGGCGCCCGTGCCATAATCCATCAGCACGAAATTGGCGACATAGACCGGCAGGACCCAGCCCGGATCGAAAGGATGCACGACGCGTATGCCCGTGTCGAAGCCCTTCTTCTCGGCCGTTTCAAGCGCCGCGACCGAGGTGCCCGTCTGCCGTACTTCCTCGATGAATTTTTGCAGCGCCGGATTCTTCTCCGCCGCCTTCCCGGCCAGCGGATGGTCGGCGGCAATCGCCATGAAGGAAGCGCCGAAGATCGTGTCGGGCCGGGTCGTATAGACTTCGAGCTCGGTTTCGCCGGCGGGCGCCGTGCCCTCCGCCAGAGGCCAGCGGATCAGCAGGCCTTCAGACCTTCCGATCCAGTTCGCCTGCATCAGCTTGACCTTGTCCGGCCAGCGGTCGAGCGTGTCGAGACCGACGAGCAGTTCCTCGGCCATTGACGTAATCTTGAAGAACCATTGGGTGAGATCGCGCTGCTCAACGACCGCGCCGGAGCGCCAACCGCGCCCGTCGATCACCTGCTCGTTGGCGAGCACAGTCATGTCGACCGGGTCCCAATTGACCTTGGCCGATTTGCGCTCGACCAGGCCCGAGCGCCAGAAATCGAGGAACATCTTCTGCTGGTGCTTGTAATAGCTCGGGTCGCAGGTCGCGATCTCGCGGTCCCAGTCGAGCGACAGACCCATCGTCTTCAACTGGCCCTTCATCGTCGCGATATTGGCATAGGTCCAGTCGCGCGGATTGACCTTGTTATCGCGCGCCGCATTCTCCGCCGGCAGCCCGAAGGCATCCCAGCCCATGGGATGCAGCACATTGTCACCCCTGGCGCGGCGAAAGCGGGCGACGACATCACCCATCGTGTAATTGCGGACATGGCCCATATGGATGCGCCCCGAAGGATAGGGGAACATTTCGAGGACGTAGTATTTCTGCCGCGGATCGTTGTTCCTGGTCTGGAAGAGCTTCGCATCCGCCCAGGCCTTCTGCCATTTGGGTTCGGACGCGCGCGGATTGTATCGTTCGGTTGCCATGACCGCTTTTTCACTTAAGAAGGACGCTGAAAACTGACGCCGGACCTTCACCACGGTTTGCCGGAAGCGTCAACTCCGGCACAAGCAAACGAGCAAAAAGACGGATCGGGAAATGGAAACAGCGACAAGTCGGCTTGACGACGTGAAGGCGAAGATCGCGGCGGCGGAACGGGAAGCAGGACGGAAAGAGGGCGCGGTCACGCTGGTCGCCGTTTCCAAGACCTTCGACGCTGAGACCATCCGTCCGGTCCTTGAAGCAGGCCAGCGCGTGTTCGGCGAAAACCGGGTTCAGGAGGCGGAAGCCAAATGGCCGGCCCTGAAGGCCGAATTTACCGGCGTCGAATTGCACCTGATCGGCCCGTTGCAGTCCAACAAGGCCGCCGATGCGGTCGCCCTTTTCGACGTGATCGAGACGCTCGACCGCGACAAGATCGCCGCCGCCATTGCATCGGAAATGAAGAAGCAGGATCGGCATCCCCTTCTCTGCGTCCAGGTCAATATAGGCTGCGAGCCTCAGAAGGCTGGTATCGAACCCACCGAAGCCGTCGCGTTCGTCGAGCGGTGCCGAAAGACCCACGGCCTCCGTGTCGAAGGCCTGATGTGCATCCCGCCGCTCAACGAAAACCCCGGACCCTATTTCGCCCTGCTCGAAAAGCTGGCGCGCGAGGCAGGCATCGAAAAACTCTCCATGGGCATGTCGGCCGATTACGAGACCGCGATCAGCTTTGGCGCGACCAGCGTCAGGGTCGGCTCGGCGATATTCGGAAACCGCTGAGCCTCTTCACATCCATGTGTTGAGGCGGGACGGAATTTCGTCCGTTTCGCCGTTGGTCGTTTCAACGGCCTGTCCTATCTGTGCTGCGCGAATGCAAGAAGGGACACTGCGATGCGGTACAACGAACTCGGACATACAGGTATCTTCGTCTCCGAAATCTGTCTCGGGGCGATGACGTTCGGCGAGGCCGGCGGGGCGGCTCAGTGGGGCCAGATTGCCAAGGTCGATCAGGCGGCGGCCGACGAGATCGTGCAGCGGTCTCTCGCCGCGGGGGTCAATTTCATCGATACGGCGAACGTGTATTCCTTCGGGAAGTCGGAGAGGATCATCGGGCAGGCGCTGAAGAACCTTGGAGTTAAGCGCAAGGATGTCGTCATCGCCACGAAATTCCATGGCGCCATGGGTAGCGGCCCGAACGATCGCGGCGCTTCGCGCGGCCATATCATGGACCAGGTCGAAGGCAGTCTCGAACGCCTCCAGACAGACCACATCGATCTCTACCAGATCCATGGAACCGATCCGGTGACACCGATCGACGAGACCTTGCGCGCGCTTGACGACCTCGTGTCACGCGGCCTCATCCGCTATATTGGCGTGTCCAACTGGCAGGCATGGCGGATCGCCAAGGCGCTCGGCATTTCGGAAAGCCGCGGCTTTGACCGCTTCCAGACCGTGCAGGCCTATTATTCGATCGCTGGCCGCGACCTCGAGCGTGAGATCGTCCCCCTTCTGACGGAAGAGAGGCTGGGGCTGATGGTCTGGTCGCCGCTTGCCGGCGGCCTTCTCTCCGGCAAATACGGCCCCGGCGCGCCGGGCAACGGCGAAGGCCGCCGCACCAGTTTCGATTTTCCCCCGGTGAACCAGGACCGCGCCTGGGCCTGCGTCGCTGCGATGCGCGAGATCGCCGCCAAGCACGATTCCAGCGTCGCCACCGTCGCGCTCGCCTGGATCCTGTCAAAACCCTTCGTGATGAGCATCATCATCGGCGCGAGCCGAATGGAGCAACTGGAGCAAAACCTCGCGGCAACGAAACTCAGGCTTGATGCGGACGATATTGCGCGCCTTGACGAGGTGAGCGCTCTTCCGAAGGAATATCCGGGCTGGATGATCGAAAGGCAGATGACGGGCCGCAGGCCGGAGCCTTTCGAGCCGAAGGATTGAGCGGCGCTGCTTTACCGGCGGCAGCCTGACGGCCGCCGCTCATTGTTCAATGCAGCACCAATTCTCCGCTGACATTGCGCCATTCCGTTGGCGAGATCAGCTTCTTGTGCGTGTAGGTGACGGAATGCAGCGGACCGTCGAGTTCCGCTTTCCAGAAGTCGAGGAATTTGAACAGGACCGGGAATTTCGGCGCGAGGTCATAGTGCTGCCAGATATAGGTCTGCAGCAGATGGGGATGGTCCGGCATGTGGTAGAGGATATTGGCCGTGGTGAGGCCATAACCGCTCAGCATCAGTTCCATTTCAGGCGTGGCGTTCATTCACGACTCCCGATACTGGTTTGGTCCACGATGCAATTGTGCGCACCGGAACGTTAATCGTCTATTGAAACGTTCGGCTGATGCGGCTTGTTCCTAGAGCCGATTCAAGAGGTTAGCAGCCGGCGTCTCCTTCTGCTGCCAACGGGGGCGTCGTCGCCACACCATGACTTGAGCTCCGGTGTTGTCGGTTGCGGTGGAATGGTAATAATAGTTCGGGAGCGAAGCCGCTGTCCGGAACGGAACAGTCTTACTGGAGGAACCAAATGTCCGATGTCCATGTCCATCGCGTCCAACCCGCGTGGAAGAAGCGCGCCCTGATCGACGACGACACCTACCAGAAATGGTATGCCGACAGCGTCAAGAATCCCGACCGCTTCTGGGCCAAGCATGGCAAGCGCATCGACTGGTTCAAGCCCTATACTAAGGTCAAGAACACCTCGTTCGAGGGCAACGTCTCGATCAAATGGTTTGAGGACGGCGTCACCAACGTTTCCTACAACTGCATCGACCGGCACCTGAAGAAGCGCGGCAACCAGACGGCGATCATCTGGGAAGGCGACAATCCCTATGACGACCGGAAGATCACCTACAACGAACTGTACGAAAAGGTCTGCCGTTTCGCCAACGTGCTGAAGAAGCATGGCGTCAAAAAGGGCGACCGCATTACCATTTATATGCCGATGATCCCGGAGGCGGCCTATGCGATGCTTGCCTGCACCCGCATCGGAGCCATCCATTCGGTGGTCTTCGGCGGCTTCTCGCCCGACGCGCTCGCCGGCCGCATCGATGACTGCAAGTCGAATTTCGTCATCACAGCGGATGAGGGACTTCGCGCCGGCAGGACGATTCCGCTGAAGGAGAATACCGACAAGGCGATCGATATCGCCGCCAAGGCCGGCACGAATGTGGACAAGGTGCTGGTGGTGCGCCGCACCGGCGGCAAGGTGGGCTGGGCCAAGGGCCGCGATCTTTGGTATCATGAGGAAATCGCTGGGGTTAAGCCGGAGTGCAAGCCGGAGAAGATGAAAGCCGAGGACCCGCTTTTCATCCTCTATACGTCAGGCTCGACGGGGAAGCCGAAGGGCGTCCTGCACACGACGGGCGGCTATCTCGTCTGGACGTCCATGACGCACCAATATGTCTTCGATTATCATGACGGGGACATCTACTGGTGCACGGCCGATGTCGGCTGGGTGACGGGCCACTCCTATATCCTCTACGGCCCGCTCGCCAACGGCGCCACCACGCTGATGTTCGAGGGCGTACCGAACTATCCGACCCCGTCGCGCTTCTGGGATGTGGTCGATAAATACCAGGTCAACATCTTCTACACCGCGCCGACCGCCATCCGTGCCCTGATGGGAGCCGGCGACGATTGGGTGAAGAAATCCTCACGCAAATCGCTGCGCGTGCTGGGTTCGGTCGGCGAACCGATCAACCCGGAAGCCTGGGAATGGTATTTCAACGTCGTCGGCGAGAAGAAATGCCCGGTCGTCGACACATGGTGGCAGACCGAGACCGGCGGCATCCTGATCGCGCCGCTACCGGGCGCCACCGACCTCAAGGCTGGCTCGGCGACCCGCCCCTTCTTCGGCGTGAAGCCCCAACTCGTCGATTCCGACGGCGCGCCTCTGGAAGGCGCTGCAAGCGGCAATCTCTGCATGACCGATTCCTGGCCTGGCCAGATGCGCACCGTTTATGGCGATCACGACCGCTTCGTGCAGACTTATTTCTCCACCTATAAGGGCAAATATTTCACTGGCGACGGCTGCCGCCGCGACGAGGACGGCTATTACTGGATCACCGGCCGTGTCGACGACGTCATCAACGTCTCCGGCCACCGCATGGGCACGGCGGAAGTGGAATCCGCGCTCGTCAGCCATGAAAAGGTGTCGGAGGCCGCCGTCGTCGGCTATCCACATGAGATCAAGGGCCAGGGCATCTATTGCTACGTGACGCTGAACGCCGGCGAGGCCGGATCGGATGCGCTGCGCCAGGATCTGATCGCCCATGTGCGCAAGGAGATCGGCGCCATCGCCACGCCGGACAAGATCCAGTTCGCGCCGGCATTGCCGAAGACCCGCTCGGCCAAGATCATGCGCCGCATCTTGCGCAAGATCGCCGAGGACGATTTCGGCTCGCTCGGCGACACCTCGACGCTCGCCGATCCGGCCGTGGTGGACGATTTGATCTCCAACCGGCAGAACAGGAAGCGATCGGCCGCATGAGCGGGCGATCGTCGGAAGCGGAAGCGCGCCAATCATGAACAGGGCGACCGTCATCGGCTTCTCGGCGGTCGTCATGTGGGCGCTTCTGGCGCTCTTCACCGGCGCGTCGGGAAAGGTTCCGCCGTTCCAACTGGCCGCCATGGCGTTCGCGGTGGGCGCCGCGCTCGGGCTTGCCGCGCGGCTCGTGGCGCGACCTGTCGCGCCGCGCGAGCCGGTTCCGCCGAAGGTCTGGCTGATCGGAATAGCCGGCCTGTTCGGCTATCATTTCTGCTATTTCACTGCCTTGCGGAATGCGCCCGCCGTTGAAGCGAGCTTGATCGCCTATCTGTGGCCGCTTTTCATCGTCCTGGGTTCGGCGCTGATGCCGGGCGAACGCCTGCGTTGGCATCATATCGCGGGCGCGCTTCTCGGGCTGGCGGGGACCTTTCTCATCGTGACGAAAGGCGGCGCCCTCTCCTTCGACCGAAACTACGCCTTCGGCTATATGATGGCGGGCGCCTGCGCCTTCATCTGGTCGGCCTATTCGCTTCTGTCGCGCCACTTCCCTTCCGTGCCGACCACGACCGTCACATGGTTCTGCGCCGCGACGGCGGTGCTTTCGCTTGTCTGCCATTTTCTTCTTGAACAGACGGTCTGGCCGCAGAACGCCGTCCAGTGGCTGGCTGTCATGGGGCTGGGACTGATGCCGGTGGGCGCCGCTTTCTACACCTGGGATTACGGCGTCAAGCATGGCAATATCCAGGTGCTCGGCGCGGCAAGTTACGCGGCTCCGCTTCTGTCCACGTTTGTCCTGATCGTTGCAGGCTTTTCGAAGCCGTCGCTTTCGA
>JBQCEL010000193.1:0-26125 GCA_051960255.1 Rhizobiaceae bacterium | reverse complement strand
CGCGCAGATGGGCGAAATGAATGCGGTCCGCAAAACGCGTAGCCATTTTGGCCAGGTCATTGTCCGCGCGGACACCGAGGCTGCCGGTGCAGAAACACATGCCGTTCGCCGCCGCCGGCACGGCATCGAAAAGCGCCGCATAGTCGGCTTCCGTCGAGGCGATGCGCGGCAGGCCGAAAAGCGGGCGCGGCGGATCGTCGGGATGGAGCGTCAGCTTCACCTTTGCGGCGTCGGCGGCCGGCGCGACGGCTTCCAGGAATTCGATCAGGTTCTGCCGCAGCCTTTTGGCGTCGATGTCGCGATAGGCCCGCAACTTCTCGCGAAAACCGGGAATGGACATCGGCTCCGTGGTCGATCCGGGCAGCGCGCTGGTGATGTTGTGGGTGATGGAGGCGATCTCCTCCTCGCTCATCGCTTCAAAAACCTTGCGGGCGCGCGCGCGGTCTTCGGGCGTATAATCCTGCTCGACGCCATCGCGGGCGAGAATAAAGAGATCGAAGGCGGCAAAGCGCTCCTGGTCGAACCGCATCGCCGTCGCGCCCGTCGGCGTGACGAAATCGAGTTCGGTGCGCGTCCAGTCGACGACCGGCATGAAATTGTAGCAGATCGTCCGGATGCCGCACTTCGCCGCCGCTTCCATGCTGGCGATCCAGGCGTCGATCTCCCGCCCGGCTTCCTTGCCCTTGCGCTTGACCGCGTCCGGAATGGGAATGCTCTCGATAACAGTCCATTCGAGCCTCGTCCTGCCGGGCGGCGTCGTATCGATGAGATTCTTGCGCTCGGCGATTTTCGCCTCGGTCCATACGTCGCCGATCGGCACCTGATGCAGCGCCGATACCACATCCGTCGCTCCGGCCTGGCGCACGGCATCCAGCGGCACGCCCGCTTCCGGACCAAACCATCTCCATCCCTGGCGCATAAGGCGTTTCCTGTTCTTCTATCCTAAAAGGCGAAATAATCCGGATATTGCGAGCGCAGCAGATCGACGTCGGGAATAACGGCGTTCAGATGAATCATCATCGCTTCCTTCGCTGCCTGCCGGTCGTGCCTCGCGATCGCGTCGCGAATGATCGCGTGTTCCGAGATAACGCGATCCATCCGGCCCAGAACCGGCAGCGTCAGGCGCCGTGCCCTGTCGATCTGGACTTTCGCCTGCTTGAGGAGCTTCCAGACGCCGGGATGGCCGGAAATGTCTGCGATCGTTTCGTGGAAGGTCTCGTCGGCGTCATGAAAGGCGCTGGTGTCCCCCAACCCGGCGACCACGCGCTGCCGTGCGATGATCGCGTCCAGCCTTTCGATAGCGGCCTTGTCGGCGATTTCGCTTGCCGCCTCGACGGTCGCGCCTTCGAGCGCTTTTCGGATCAGGACCGCTTCGGGGATGGCCGAGACCGGCACGCGGGAGACAAAAGTACCCGATTGCGGAAAGATATCGACCAGCCCGGCCTCGGCAAGCCGGATGATCGCTTCCCGGACAGGCGTCCGGCTGACGCTGAACCGCTCGGCGATGACCTTTTCCTGCAGCGGCGTTCCCGGCGAAAGTTCGAGCGAAAGGATGGCGCCGTGCAGATGCTCATAAATCGCCGTCGCCGTGGTCACGCGCCGGATCGTCCTGGCCGGCGTACGCGCCGCCCTGCGATCTTCGAATTCGTCCAGCCGCATCCGTTCGTTCCGCCAAAGCAATTGACATAGTAGTATATCAGTTGCTACAGCTTGCCAAGAAGCAAGCGGCGATGTCGACAGGTATGTTGTCGCTTCCGCAAGACGGAGGAATGATGGCGCTCAATCCGGATCGGCTTTTTCCGGCTGGCACCGAGACGCGCGCGATCGCGCGGCGGCTCTACGAGAGCGTTGCCGCGCTGCCGATCGTCTCGCCGCACGGGCATACGGACCCGTCCTGGTATGCCAAGGATGAAGCTTTTCCAGATCCTGCCACGCTCTTCGTCAAGCCGGATCATTACGTCACGCGCATGCTCTATTCTCAAGGCGTGAAGCTGGAGGCGCTCGGCATTGCGCGCCGCGACGGCGCCCCGGTCGAGAGCGACGGGCGAAAGATCTGGCGGCTATTCGCGGAGAACTTCTTCCTCTTTGCAGGCACGCCTTCCAGGCTTTGGTTCGAGCATTCGATGGAATTCGTCTTCGGCATCACCGATCGCCTGGGGCCTGACAATGCCGGCGAGATCTATGATCGCGTCGCCGAGGCCTTGAAGCGGCCCGATATGCGCCCGCGCGCGCTCTACAAAAAATTCAACATCGAGGTCATCGCGACCACCGACAGCGCGCTCGATGATCTCGCCTCTCACGACGCCATGCGCGCGTCGGGATGGGACGGCCGCGTCGTGCCGACCTATCGTCCCGACGCGGTCGTCGATCCGGAAGCTCCGGGTTTCGCCGAGAACGTCCGCCGCCTGGTCGAGACGACCGGCAATGCGATGAACTGGGACGGCTATCTCAGGGCGCATCAGGCGCGGCGCGCCTATTTCAAGGATAGGGGGGCGACGGCGACCGACCACGGCCATCCGAGCGCCCGCACGGAAAATCTCTCCCGTGCCGACGCGGCGGCGCTCTTCGAGCGCGTGATCTCCGCCAATGCAGGCCCGAACGATGCCGATCTCTTCCGTGCTCAGATGCTGACGGAGATGGCGCGGATGAGCGTCGAGGATGGGCTGGTGATGCAGATCCATCCCGGCTCCTTCCGCAATCACAATCCCACCCTCTTTGCTGCTTTCGGCAAGGATATGGGCGCCGATATTCCGCAGCGTACCGATTATGTGCGCGCTCTGAAGCCGCTGCTCGACGCTTATGGCAACGACCCTCGCCTGAAACTGATCCTCTTCACGCTGGACGAGACCAGCTATTCGCGTGAACTGGCGCCGCTCGCCGGCCACTATCCCGCCTTACGGCTCGGGCCGCCCTGGTGGTTCTTCGACAGCCCGGAAGGAATGCGTCGGTTCCGCGAACTGACGACGGAAACGGCGGGCTTCTACAACACCGTCGGTTTCAATGACGATACCCGCGCCTATCTCTCTATACCGGCGCGTCACGACATGGCGCGGCGGGTGGATTGCGCCTATCTCGCCAACCTCGTCGCCGACCATCGCCTCGATGAGGACGAAGCCTATCCAATCGCGCGCGAGCTAGCCTATGGCCTCGTCAAGCGCGCCTACAACCTGTGACAACAGCGAAAAGAAGGAGGAGAAGATGAATATCAATCGCAGACATTTCATGGGTGGCGTTGCCGGCCTGACGACATTGGGAGCTTTCAGCGGCAGGGTCTTCGCAGCGGCCGAGAAGCCCAAAAGCCCGCTCACGATCACCATCGTCGACGTCGCTGGCAATCTGGCGCTGACGCAGCCGGCCTTCGACGCCTATGCCGCGGCGAAGCCGGATTTCGTCTCGCGCTTCGTCTATACCAAGGCGCCGTCGCCGGAACTGCCCGCCAAGATCCAGGCGCAGCAGAATGCCGGTCGCCTCGATATCGATCTGGTGCTGACGGGAACCGACGCGCTTTCCGCCGGTATTGACATGAAATTGTGGGTCGATCTCAAGCCCGATATGAGCGAATTGCCCAACCTTGAGCAAATCCTGTTGCCGCAGGCATATAAGATGCAGGGACTGGCGCAGGACCAGGGCGTCATCGTCACCTATTACCCGTCGGGGCCGTTGCTCGAATATATGCCTGACCAGGTCAAGACGCCGCCGACGACCGTCGATGGGCTGCTCGACTGGGCGAAGCAGAACAAGAACAAGTTCATGTACGCCCGCCCCGCCAATTCCGGTCCGGGCCGCACCTTCCTGATGGGCTTGCCCTATCTCCTGAAGGACAAGGATCCGATGGATCCGGAGAAGGGCTGGGACAAGACCTGGGCCTATCTGCTCGAACTCGGCAAGAACATCGAATATTACCCTACCGGCACGACGCCGACGATGAAGGAGCTCGGCGAAGGCACGCGCAGCATGATCGCTTCGACGACCGGCTGGGATATCAACCCGCGGGCGCTCGGCATCGTTCCGGCGGAAGCCAAGGTCGGTAAGCTCGACGGCTTCCATTGGGTCACGGATGCGCATTACATGTGCATTCCCAAGGGCATCGCCAAGGAGCGCGTCGCTGTCCTGCTCGACGTCATGAATTTCATGCTGCAGAAGAAGCAGCAGGCCGTCACCTATGACCAGGGCTATTTCTATCCCGGCCCGGCGGTGAAGGACGTGCCGCTGTCGCTGGCGCCAGAGGCGAGCCAGGAGTGCATCAAGAAGTTCGGCCGGCCCGAATATGCCGACTGGATCGCCAACAACCCGCTGGAACTGCCCTTGCCGCCGAAGAAGATGGTGACGGCATTCAACATCTGGGACAAGAAGATCGGCGCGGCCAAGGGCTGACCGGTATTTCCCAAAACGGGCGGGAGGCGCTATCAAGCCGGCCCGCCCCCGCATTGATATTGGCTTGGCGAGGCAGCGCCGATAGGCGGCGCTGCTTCCGTTGCATGGTCCGAAAATGAGCATCGGTTTCCGAAGGGATCGTGCTCAAGCTGACGAGATAGGACGCGGGTTCGAGGAGACAGGGCTTGGCAGAGGATAGCAAGGCAAAGAGTGGCCGCCTCGAACTCGTCGACGTTCGGCGGACTTTCGGCGCCTACAACGCGCTCGACGGCATCGATCTCACTGTCGAACCCGGTGAATTCATCGCTCTTCTGGGCCCGTCCGGTTGCGGGAAATCGACCGCGCTCAACTGCATTGCCGGCCTGCTGGAACTCACCGGCGGCGAAATCCGCCTCGGCGGCCGCCGCATCGACGAATTGCAGCCCGAAGCGCGCGGCTTCGGCATGGTTTTCCAGAGCTATGCGCTCTTTCCCCATATGACCATCCGCAAGAATGTCGGCTTCGGCCTCGCCATGCAGGGCGTGCCCGCTTCCGAGGCTCAAAAACGCATCCACGATGCGCTGGGCTTGGTCAGGCTCCACGGACAGGAGGGCAAGCTGCCGGGCCAGCTTTCGGGCGGCCAGCAGCAGCGTGTCGCCATCGCGCGCGCGATCGTCATCCGGCCGCCCCTCGTCCTGATGGACGAGCCGCTTTCCAATCTCGACGCCAAGCTGCGCCTCGAAATGCGCGCCGAAATCAGGAGCATCCATGAGCGGATCGGCTCCACCACCATCTATGTCACCCATGACCAGGATGAGGCGCTATCGCTTGCCGACCGCATCGTCGTCATGCGCGACGGAAAAATCCGCCAGATCGGCACGCCCGAGGATCTCTATGAGCGGCCGAACCATCTCGACGTTGCCGATTTCATGGGCTTTCGCACGAGGACGACGGGCAAGGTGAAGGCTCTGTCCGGCCCCAATGCTCTGGTCGAGACCTGCGGCGCCACGATCGAGGCGCAAGCACCTGATGACTTGAAGGCGGGCGACAGCGTCGCCGTTTCCATCCGCCCCGAGGATCTCGTCGCGACGGATGGCGGCGAGGGCATGAGGGCAAAGGTCGAAAGCATCGAATATCGCGGCCGCGCCTATTTCGGCATGGCCTCGGCCTCCGACGGTTCGGAGCTTTTCTTCCGCTCCGACCGCTCCATGGCGCGCGGCGAGGAGATCGTCCTGCAGCCGCTCGTCGGGCGGGTACGGCTCTTCAGGGAGCGCGCGTGATGGCGGTCGTCGCGGCCGCCGGCGCTGCGCCCCGTCCTTCGCTCCGAAAGCGCCTTGCCGCGCGCGGGATCGACGGCACGACGCTCCTTGTCCTACCCGGCGTGATCCTCACGCTCGTGCTCTTCATCTATCCCTGCATCTACGGCGTCGTCGATTCGCTTTCTCCGGCGAAGGGCCCGTGGTACGCGAATTACAAGATCTTCTTCACCGATCCCTTTCAGTACAAGACCATCGCGGCGACCCTTTGGCTCTCCGTTCCGGTGACGATTATCAATGTCGTGGTCGCCATCCCCATCGCCTTTCGGGTGCGGCTGATGCGGCGCCAAAGGCTGCTGACGACGATCCTCGTCCTGCCGATCACGCTCGGCACCGTTCTCGTCGCCGATGGCCTGCTGAATTTCCTCGGACCGCGCGGCTGGTTCAACAAATCATTGATGTTCTTCGACCTCATCGAGCATCCGATCCGCCTGACCAACAATTATTGGGGCGTCTTCGCATCCCTGGTCATAACCGGATTCCCGTTCGCCTTCCTGCTGACGCTTTCCTATGTCAGCGGCATCGATCCCGCGATCGAGCAGGCGGCGGCGACACTCGGTGCCAAGGCCAGGCAGCGCTTTTTCAAGGTGTTTCTGCCGCTTCTGGTGCCTGGCCTCGCCATCACCTTCTGCCTTTCCTTTGTCCAGGCTTTCTCCGTCTTCCCCTCCGCTATATTGCTGGGCGCGCCGTCGGGGCCGACGCGCGTCATCGCGATCGCGGCCTACCAAGCCGCCTTCGAGCAATACAATCACTCGCTCGGCGCGGCTATTGCCATCATCATGGGCCTCGCGCAGCTTCTCGTCGTCGTGATCGTGCTCGGACTGAGATCGCTCTTCTATCGCGGCCCGGCCGGCGGAACGAAGGGATAGCGCCAATGATCCGCGATACAGGGCTTGCCTCGAAACTCTGGCGCTTCGCCATCTGGGCGGTCGTTATTCTCTTCGTGCTCAACCTCCTCGGCGTCATCGCCGCGGTGGTGGTCGATTCCTTCGCCACGCGCTGGCTCGGCACCTGGCTGCCCGCCGGCTGGACGACGCGCTGGTATTTCGAGGCCTGGCGTGAATTCCAGCTGACTCCCGTCTTGATCGTCACCTTCGAGATCGTCTTCACCGTCGTCGTTATTTCCGGCCTTGTCGGGGTGACGTCTGCTTACGCGCTTGCGCGCCGCGATTTCCCAGGCAAGCGGCTGATCATCCTGATCTTCCTGCTCCCGCTTCTGGTGCCGCCCTTGACCTATGGCATTCCAATGGCGACCTTGCTCTACCAGGCCGGCGTCGGCGGAAAGTTCTGGGGCGTCGTGCTGGCCAATCTGGTGCCTGCTATTCCTTTCGTCATCCTGGTGATGATCCCCTTCATCGAACAGATCGATCCGAGGATCGAGCAGGCGGCGCGCGTCTTCGGCGCCTCGACGACGAGCGTTTTCATCCGCATTCTCATGCCGCTTCTCCTGCCGGGAATGCTGGCGGCGCTTCTCCTCGTGCTGGTCAGAACGTTGGCCATGTTCGAACTCACCTTCCTGACGGCCGGTCCGACAAGCCAAACCCTGGTCGTATCGCTCTACTATGCCGTTTTCGCTTCCGGCGTCCGCGCAGCGCAGTCGATCGACGCGATGGCGGTGGTCTATATGATCACCACGCTCGTCTGGCTCGTGCTTGCGCTGCAATTCGTCAATCCGACGCAGATCGTCGCCCGCGCCAAGCAGCAGGCGCCGCAATAGGGGGGACGTCTCCCGAGGACGGGCTCTTCCCGAAGCCCCGCTTAGAATTTGCGGCGGGTAGTAGAAATACGATAAAACGAAAGTTATTGGGGATTTTCTGGACGAGCCCGTTTATCTTGCGGTACGGGAGGGTATCGGGATCGTCTCGAAAAGGGGCGCCGTCGTTGCTACAGAATGCATCGGCGGCTCCAGGCGGGGTAAAAAAAGGTTTGCCGACAGCTATGCGCAATTGCGGATAGCGGGCATACGGATATCCCGGGGAACGTTGACCTGAGGCCGGAAATGTCCGGCTTCGATAATTGTTGGAGGAGAATTGATGAAAGTCCTGGCAATCGTTTCGGCGGCTCTGTTGGCAGCCACCGTCATACCGGCGTCCGCGGCAGACAAAATATCCGACGGCGTGGTGAAGATCGGCATCCTGAACGACCAATCGGGCGTCTATGCCGATTTCGGCGGCAAAGGGTCCGTGGCTGCAGCGAAGCTGGCGGTCGAGGATTTTGGCGGCAAGGTGCTGGGCGCGCCTATCGAGGTGGTCGACGCCGACCATCAGAACAAGCCGGATATCGCGTCGAACATCGCGCGTAAATGGTACGATACCGAGCATGTCGACACCATCATGGAACTGACGACCTCGTCCGTGGCGCTCGCCGTCCAAGGCATTTCCAAGGAAAAGAAGAAGATCGACATCGTCACCGGCGCTGCGACGACGGATCTGACCGGCAAAGCCTGCTCGCCCTATGGCTTCCACTGGGCTTATGACACGCACAGCCAGGCCGTCGGCGTCGGTGGCGCGCTGGTGGCCAAAGGCGGCAACAGCTGGTACTTCCTTACCGTCGACTACGCTTTCGGCTATTCGCTGGAGCAGCAGACGTCCAAATTCGTGAAAGCTCATGGCGGTAAGGTGCTCGGCTCGGTACGCTATCCGCTCGGCACGACCGATTATTCCTCCTTCCTGCTCCAGGCGCAGTCATCCGGCGCCAAGGTGATCGGTTTGGCCAATGCCGGCCTCGACACCACGAACTCGATCAAGCAGGCGGCGGAATTCGGCATCGTCCAGGGAGGCCAGCGGCTCGCGGCTCTGCTCTTCACCCTGTCGGAAGTGCATGGCCTCGGCCTCAAGGCGGCGCAGGGCGTCGTGCTGACGGAGGGCTATTACTGGGATCGCAACGACAAGAGCCGCAAGTTCGGCGAGGAGTACTTCAAGAAGACTGGCAAGATGCCGAACATGGTTCAGGCTGCCACCTATTCGGCCGTGCTGCAATATCTGAAGGCGGTCAAGGCGGCCGGCACGGACGAGACGGAGGCGGTAACGAAGGAACTGCATTCCATGCCGGTGAACGACGATATCTACACCGACGCCAAGGTCCAGGCCAACGGCAATCTCAGGCACGACATGTATCTCTACCAGGTGAAGTCGCCCTCGGAGAGCAAGAAGGACTGGGACTACTACAAATATCTGGCGACCATACCGGGCAACGAGGCTTTTGAGAGCGCCAAGGAAAGCGGTTGCCCGCTCGTCAAATGACGCGAGCATCCGCTGCTGTTGCGCAGCCTGATCCGAATGGCTCGCGGGTGGTTCTCTCCGCCCGCGGCCTTCGGCGTGATTTCGCCGGCTTCGTCGCTGTCCGTGACGTCGATCTCGATGTGGAGCATGGGAAAATCCATGCTCTCATCGGGCCGAACGGCGCCGGCAAAACGACGGTCTTCAATCTGTTGACCCGTTTCCTGTCGCCGACCAGCGGCACGATCACGTTGCTTGGGCAGGACATTACCCGCACGCCGCCGGCGCGCGTGGCCCGTCTCGGCCTAGTCCGTTCGTTCCAGATATCGGCCATATTCCCGCATCTTTCGGTGCTCGACAATGTGCGCGTCGCACTGCAGCGGCAGAACGGCCTGGGCGTCCAGTTCTGGCGGTCGCTCTCGGCTCTCGACAATTTGACGCCGCGGGCGGAGGAATTGCTGGAACGCGTCGGATTGGCCGATGCCCGCCATCATATGGCAGGCGACCTCTCCTACGGGCGCAAGCGGGTTCTCGAAATCGCAACGACGCTGGCGCTTGATCCGAAGGTCCTTCTGCTCGACGAGCCGATGGCCGGCATGGGGCATGAGGATGTCGCCGTGGTTGCCGAAATTATCAGGGGCGTCGCCGAAAATTGCGCCGTTCTCATGGTCGAGCACAACCTCAAGGTAGTGGCGGATTTGTGCGACTGGATCACTGTCTTGCAGCGTGGCGAAATATTGGCGGCCGGCGATTACGCTACCGTCAGTTCCGACGAACGGGTGAAGACCGCCTATATGGGAACGGCGGATGAATAGGCCGAACGCTCTTCTTTCCGTCGCCGATCTCCATGCGTGGTATGGCGAAAGCCACGCGCTGCATGGGGTCAGCCTTGATATCCTTCCCGGCGAGACGGTAACGCTGGTTGGCCGCAATGGGGTCGGCAAGACGACGACGCTGCGCGCGATCATAGGGCTTATCCGCAAGCGCACGGGCACAATACAATTCGACGGCAAGGACCTGATGCGCCTGCCGCTTCATCGCACCGCCCATACCGGCATCGGCTTCGTCCCGGAAGAACGCGGCATCTTCGCCTCGCTCACGGTCGAGGAAAATCTGATGCTGCCGCCGGTCGTGGCGCCAGGCGGCATGGGCCTGAAGGAGATCTTCGATCTTTTCCCGAACCTCCATGAACGTCGCAACAGTCAGGGAACGCGGCTGTCGGGCGGCGAACAGCAGATGCTCGCAATGGCGCGCATGCTCAGGACAGGCGTCAAGCTCCTGCTTCTCGACGAGCCGACCGAGGGTCTCGCACCGGTGATCGTGCAGCGCATCGGCGAAGTGCTTGCCGAATTGAAGGCGCGAGGCATGACGATCCTGCTCGTGGAGCAGAACTTCCGCTTCGCGAGCCGCATCGCCGACCGCTTTTTCCTCATGGATCACGGCAGGGTGACGGCGGACTTCCCGGCCGGCGAACTCGAAACTCGAATGGATCTCCTGCACCAGGTGCTGGGGGTATGAAGCCATGACGATGATTTTCGGCATCCCCATCCAGGCGTTTCTCGGCCAATTGCTGGTCGGCCTGATCAACGGCTCCTTCTATGCGATGCTCAGTCTTGGCCTGGCGATCATTTTTGGTCTGCTGCGGGTCATCAACTTCGCCCATGGCGCACAATATATGTTGGGCGCCTTTGCGGGCTATCTGCTGCTGACCTGGTTCGGCATCGGCTATTGGCCCTCGCTCATTCTTGTTCCCCTCATCGTCGGCGTGATCGGCCTCGTTATCGAGAAATTCGCGCTTTCCCGCCTCTACAGCGTCGATCCGCTCTACGGCCTGCTCTTCACCTTCGGTCTGGCCTTGGTCCTTGAAGGCATCTTCCGCTACTATTTCGGTGTTTCCGGCAATCCCTATCCGACGCCAGACCTACTTTCCGGCGGCACCAATCTCGGCTTCATGTTCCTGCCGATCTATCGCGGCTGGGTGGTGGTTGCGTCGCTCATCGTCTGCATCGGCGTCTGGCTCGCCATCGAGAAGACGAAACTCGGCGCCTATCTCAGGGCGGCAACCGAAAACCCGCGTCTCGTCCAGGCGTTCGGCGTGAACGTGCCGCTTCTCCTGACGCTGACCTACGGCATAGGCTCGGGCCTCGCGGGGCTTGCCGGCATCTTGGCGGCTCCGGTCTATCAGGTTAGTCCGCTGATGGGCTCGGACCTCATCATCGTCGTGTTCGCAGTGGTCGTCGTCGGCGGCATGGGATCGATCCTCGGCGCCATCGTCACGGGTTACATCCTCGGCTTGGCCGAGGGCTTGACCAAGGTCTTCTATCCGGAAGCGTCGAGCGTGGTCGTCTTCGTCATCATGGCGGTCGTCCTTCTGGTCCGCCCCGCCGGCCTTTTCGGAAGGGAGGGCGCCTGACATGGCGGACACCGCTCTCGAACGGACGAACCCGCAGCGCGCGCGGATCGAATGGCTCGTCATCGCGATCGGCATTCTGCTGCTGATCGCCGCTCCCTTCGCCGTTTATCCGATCTTCTTGATGCGGATGCTCTGCTTCGCGCTCTTTGCTTGCGCGTTCAATCTTCTGCTCGGCTATACGGGGCTGCTTTCCTTCGGCCATGCGGCCTTTTTTGGCGGTGCGGCCTATTTCTGTGCTTATGCGGTCAAAAGCTGGGGCTTTTCGCCGGAAGCCGGCATCCTCATCGGCGTCGCCGGCGCGGCGGCTCTGGGCGCCGTCATCGGCTTCTTCGCCATTCGGCGGCAGGGCATCTATTTCGCCATGATCACGCTGGCATTGGCGCAGATGTTCTACTTCTTCTGCGTTCAGGCGCCCTTTACCCGAGGGGAAGACGGCATTCAGGGCGTGCCACGCGGCTTCCTCTTCGGCTTTATCGATCTGAACAACCCGCTCACAATGTATTTCTTCGTCCTGGTGGTGTTCCTTATCGGCGTCTTCATCATCTGGCGCATCGTCAATTCGCCGTTCGGGATGATCCTGAAATCGATCCGCGAGAACGAAACGCGCGCCATCTCGCTCGGCTATTCCGTCGCCAATTACAAGCTTGCGGCCTTTGTCATGTCCGCCGCGCTCGCGGGTCTCGCGGGCTCGTTGAAAGCGATCGTGTTTCAGTTCGCAACCCTGACGGATGTTGCCTGGCAGATGTCTGGTGAGGTCATCCTGATGACGCTTCTGGGCGGCATCGGCACGATGGTCGGACCGATTGTCGGAGCCGGGTTTGTCGTCTCGCTCGAAAACAGGCTCGCGACGTCCGGTTTTCCCGTCCAGATCGTCATCGGGCTGATCTTCATGATCTGCGTGCTTCTGTTCCGCAGGGGAATTGTCGGCGAGATCCTGGCGTTCTTCGACCGGCGCAAGCCCGGCAAGTGACGAGCCGGGAAGCCGCCACCCTCAAGCTTGCCGGACCGTATCCCTTGCGACGAGTGGAACCTCGATAAGGTCGCGGTGGCTTTCTTCCGTTTCGCCAGCTTGCGTCGCCAGTTCCACGACGCGCTCGACGAGGGCCGTGACATCTGGCGAAAAAGTGGTCAGGCGATAGGAAGCCCAGCTGGCCTGCTCGATATCGTCGAAGCCGATGACCGACAGTTCCTCTGGAATTGCCAGCCCGAATTCGTGCCGGGCGGCGTCCATGAAGCCGCAGGCGAGGAGGTCGGTCACGCAGAACACGCCGTCCGGGCGCTCGCCGGCGGAAAAAAGCCGCCGCGCCCCGAATACGCCGGCTTCATAGCTGGTGCGGCCGTTGCGGGTCACAGCCACCTTGATTCCCTGTTCATCGGCACATTCGAAAAAGGCGCGTTCGCGGGCCATCAGGCTTGGCGTCCCGGCTTCGGAATTGACCAGTGCGAGCCTTCGGCAGCCGGCGCCGTACAGCGTCAAAAAAGCCGTCCGTGCCGCAGCGCGGTTGTCGAGGGCGATGTTATGCGGGCCTGATAGCTGATCGTCGCGATTGATCAGGATCAGCCGCTGGCCGTTGTCGAGGCAGGTCCGGATAAGCGATTGCGGCGGCGTTCCCGAAAGCACCACCGTCGCGTCGGCGCGATAGTTGAGCGTCTGCCTGAGAGCGTGATCGACATTCTCCGAAGATCCCGACGACTCCAGCACCATCGCCACTTTTCCAGCCTGCTGCAGGGACCGCACCAATGTACGGATCATGCGCGACATGTAAGGCGCGTCTGTGTCGGCGGCGACGAGGCAGACGATCCCGCTCGATTGCCGAAGCAGCCCGCGGGCAAGATGATTGACGTGATAGCCGAGCTTTTCCGACGCCGAGATCACGCGCTTGCGGGTTTCTTCCGAAACGCTTGCGCCCGGCGTGAAGGTGCGGGAGACGGCGGACCGGGACACGCCCGCGAGTTCGGCGACCTGCTTGGCGCTGGTAAATGCTTTTCGTGGCTTGTCCATGAAAACCGATCGTCGATCCAGCCTGACCGGTATTTTGCACTTTGATCCACCAAGAACAAGCCCGCGGGTTGGGCTCGCCCGCGCCGGCCTCCTTGTCTTATCCGCACCGGTTTATCTGGAAAATCCATAGCTCCTGGCGAAGTCGCCTTCCGTGGTCGCCGTCGCCCTTTCGTAGACGGACTGCCAAGGCCTGGCCTGCTGCGCCGTGAGTTCATTCAGCCGGATGAGTCGCTTGCGGCCGTCCTCGCAAAGCGCCTTCAACACCTTGTCGCCATCGGGAAATCCGTTTTCGATAGCATTCAGCCAGATAGTGCGGCCGGCGAGGAAGCCTTGCGCTCCTGCCGCATAGGAATAGGAGAGCACGCGCTCGAACTGTTCGGGCGCCGCGCCGCCGGAAAGCATGACCCAGGGGACACCGGCATCGGCGCAGATCGATCCGATCGCCTCGAACTGGCTCGCCGCAGCCTTGGCGGCGATGCTGCCGTCGGGCGCGGACAGCGAGGCGGCCGGCAAGGGCGTCTCCAGCTTGAAGAGATCGACGCCATAGTCGGGCTTGGCGAACTCGCGCACGCTTTCGATCACGAGGTCGGCCCTTTTGTCAGGCGATTCCACATAGTCGGCGGTGTATTTGTCGCTGCTGGGAAAAGGATAGACCAGAAGTTCGAGGACATAGGGAATGTCGTGGCGGCGGCAGTCCTCGCCAATTGCGCGGACGAAATTCTTCTGGTGTTCGTTGACGTCCTTGCCTGCATCGGGGCGATACCAAGCCAGAACCTTGACGCCGTCAGCGCCGATCTGCCGGATCTTGTCGACGCTCCAATTATCGATGGCGCGCGATTTGCGGCCCTCGGGCGTTTCCTCCACCCGATGCTCTTCGAGCGTCATGATCAGTCCCGTCTTCTTCGGCAGGATGTCAATGGCCGCCGGAACGGCGAAATTGGGATCGAAAAGCATCGAGCTTGCATCCTCGGCAAGCGCCTCGACAAGCAGGCGCTTGGCCCTCAACATGTCCGCGAACGTGACCTCGCCGGGCGCGATGCCCCGCGCCTTGGCGATGGCCGCGAAAAGCGGCGGGCGCTGGTCGAGCGCGACCATGGTGAAATGGCCCTTATCGTCCGCCAGCCGGGCGAGGCCTCTGTTCTTGCCGATCGTCGTCATGTTGTCGTCCTTTGAAATGCGGTGATCTCGTCGAAAGTAGGAATGCCGCCGCGGCCGGCGGGGTTGGTGCATTTGAGGGCGGCGGCGGCCGAAGCGAAAGCCATTGCTTCGCCGGTAGCCATGCCGATGGCGATGGCAAAGGCATAGGCCCCGTGGAAGACGTCGCCGGCGCCATTCGTATCGATAACGGCGACGGTAAAGGCGGCCAGCCGGAGGGCCTCCCCGCGATCGCGCCATTCGACGCCCCTCTCGCCGAGCGTGACGGCGCCGACCCGACAGCCATGACGCTCGATCCGCTTCAGTGCCGCGTGGACATCGCTCCCCGCGAAGCCGGCAAGACCGGGTTCGGAAAAGATCGCATGATCGGTGAGCGGCAGGAGCCTCTCGAAGACCTCGGCGTCGGCGACATCGGCGTCGAGCACGGTCGGCACACCGGCCCGTCGCGCGGCGGCGAAGGCAGCTTCCGTGCCGTCCGGCCAGCGCGGGTCGGAGAGAACGGCCGCAGCCGAGCTGATCTTTTCGAGCGGCAGCCAGTCCGCTGAATCGGGCAATCCGTGACCGCGGAAATTGATGATGTGGCGCTCGCCTTCTCCGTCGACGAAAACACCTGAAACCGACGAACGAGCGCCTTCGAACAGCCGGAAGTTCTCCGCATCGACGCCCTCCGCCCCGAGTTCGTCGCGCATGATCTGGCCCGCCGGGTCGTCGCCGGCGCGCCCCCAGAAATGGGCGTTGCCGCCGAGCCTGGCGATTGTTACCGCCGCCGTCGCGGCCATTCCGCCGCCAGCGGTGACATATTGATTGGCACGCACCTTCGAGAGATCGGCTCCGGGCAGGCGATCGGCCTGCCAGATATGATCGAGCGCCGAAAGCCCGATGCAGATGATCGACGGCCTTTGCGATCCGCTGGCGCTCATTGCGCGGCTCCTGTCGACGTGCGGAGGCCAGCCTGCTCGGAAGCCGCGATCATCGGATTACCTCGCCTGTATCGGCGTCGAAAAGATGCGGCTTGCCGCCGGCGGGCGCGAGCGCTACCTCATCGCCCGGTTTCAGCCGCAGATCCGGCGAGACACGCGCGATGACCGGCGTATCCGCGAGCTGAAAATGGATGAGCGTGTCGGAGCCGAGCGGTTCGACCAGTTCCACTGTTACGGAAAGCGCATTCCGATCGCCCTGGACGACAGCGAAATGCTCTGGCCTTATTCCAAGGACCACGTTTTTCGATGTCGATCGTTTCAAGGCGCCGAAACCCGCAATACTTGCTCCGGTGATTTTGCGGCCGTCATTGAGCCTGAGGGCCTCGCCTTCCGGCTTTACCGGCAGAAAATTCATTGCCGGCGATCCGATGAAGCCGGCGACGAACATGTTCGCTGGCGTCTCATAGACTTCCTCCGGCGATCCGACCTGCTGGATCACGCCCGATTTCATCACCACGATGCGGTCGGCCATGGTCATCGCCTCGACCTGATCGTGGGTGACGAAAACCATGGTGGTCTTGAGCTTCTGCGACAGCGCCTTGATCTCAGCGCGCACCTGGGCGCGCAGCTTGGCGTCGAGATTGGAAAGCGGCTCGTCGAACAGGAAGACCTTGGGATCACGCACGATGGCGCGGCCCATGGCGACGCGCTGCCGCTGACCGCCCGAGAGCGCCTTCGGACGGCGGTCGAGATAGTCCTCTATATGGAGAAGCGCGGCGGCCTCGCGAATGCGCTTGTCCATTTCAGCTTTCGGCATGCCGCGCATTTCGAGCGCAAAGGACATGTTCTGACGCACCGTCATGTGTGGGTAGAGCGCATAGTCTTGGAACACCATGGCGATGTCGCGCTTCGACGCGGGCACGCCATTGACGCGGCGCTCGCCGATGACGACCTCGCCGTCATTGATCGCCTCGAGCCCGGCGAGGATGCGCAACAGGGTCGACTTGCCGCAGCCTGAAGGTCCGACGAGCACGACGAATTCATGATCGGGGATTTCCAGGCTGAGGCCGGGGATGACGGTCAGGTCGCCATATTTCTTGACGAGATTGCGGATGCTGATCGAAGCCATCAGGCGCTCTCCTCGAAAGCGAGCACCGGCTTGATCAGCTTTCCCTCGGCGAAGCGCTTGAACTTCTCGGGCAGGGCGTCGAGCGGGAAGGCGTCGTCCACCAGTCGCCTGTAACTGTCGCGATGGGCGCGCAGGAGTTCGATATTCGGCTCGAAGTCGCCCTTCGGGAAATAGAAGGTCCGCATCATGACGAAATCCTTGCGGCGGAATATCTTGTCTTCCGTGATCGTCCATGGTGCGGAATTTTCGCCGACAAGGACGATAGCGCCCTTCGGCAGCACGAGTTCGATGGCGAGGTTGCGCGCCGCATGCGCGCCTGAGCATTCGACGATCAGCTTGAAGCGCTTGTCGCGGCTTCCTGTCGGATAGGCGGTCGCCCCGAAGCTGACGGCAAGCGAAAGCCTCTCTCCATTCGGGTCCGAAACGAAAATCTTCTCATAGCCGAGCGCCTTAAGCGCCAGCACAACGCCCAATCCGACAGGCCCGGCCCCGCAGACGAGAACCTCCGGCTGGCTCTCCGCCGGAACGATTTTCCCTGCTTCGCGCACCGCATGTGCCGAGGTTCCGATCGTGTCGAGCAGGAGCGGCGCGAGATCGTCCTCGATGTCGTCCGGAACGGGCAACAGGCAATTGTCCGGCACGGCGACATATTCGCAATAACCGCCGCCGCGGTTCCATCCGATCAGCGACGACATTTCGAGGCACATCTGGGTGTCGCCGGCACGGCAGGCGGCGCATTTGCCGCAATGAAGCGGGATATAGACGGCGCAGCGGCGGCCATGCATCGCGTGGCCGGGCTGATCCACACGGCCGAAGATCTCGTGGCCGGCGGTGAATTCGGCGCCATTGTGCCAGAGCTTGAAATCGGAGCCACAGAGCGCCGTGCGCGACACCCTGACCAGCGCCTCGCCGAGCGCCGGCTGCGGCATCGGGGCGGTGCCAACGGTGACACGGTCATTGCCGTGGAAGATCGCGGCCCGCATGATGGAGCGATTGTCGGTCATGAAGTCATCCTTTGACGGCGCCGAGCGTCAGCCCGGAAATCAGCCAGCGTTGCACGATGACGGCGAGCACGAGCGGCGGAAGCGCGATTAGCGTCGCCGCAGCCATCAGCCCGCCCCAATTGGTCGAGCCTTCGCCGATGAAATTGAAGGACGCCGCGATCAGCGTCTTGGTGTCGGAATTCGACAGCACCAGCGCGAACAGGAAATAATTCCATGAAAAGACGAAGGCGAGGATCGAGGAGACGGCGAGCCCGGTGCTGACCAGCGGCAGGGCGATGCGACGGAAGAGCCTGATCGGGCTGCATCCGTCTACCTGCGCGGCCTCGAAGACGCTGCGCGGTATGCCGTCGAAGAACGGCAGGAGCACCCATATGACGATCGGCATGGTTATGACCGCATGGGTGAGGATCAGCGACCAATAGCTACCGATCATGTCGAAATGCCGGAACATGACATACCAGGGAAGCAGGAAGAGCGTGCCCGGGGCCATGCGCGCGACGAGCGCCACCACGGCCGGCCAGGTTACGCGCGTCCAGGAGACGGCAAAGGCCGCGGGCGTGCCGAGGATGAGGCCGATCAGGGTCGAGCCGATTGTTACGATGACACTGTTCAGCCCATAGTGCAGGAAGGGCGTCGTCTGCGACAGGGTGGCGTAGTTCGACAGCGTCGGCGTGAAGAAGATCGTCGGCGGATACGCCGTGACCTCGTAGGATTGCTTGAAGGAGGAAAGCACCATCCACAGCGTCGGCACGATGACGACCAGGCCGGCAAAAGCAAGTTGCAAGGTGTTGAGATAGCCGATGAAACGGTCGGAAAGCGTCTTGTCGTTCATCGTCCTTCTCCTACCAGGCGACCGCCGCACGCATGCGGTTCAGGACAAGGACGGCGCCCAGAACGATCACCGAAAGCGTCACCATAAGCGCGCTCGCATAGCCGAACTGGAAGAATTCGAAGCCGACCCGAAAGCCGTAAATATTAAGTGTGTCCGACGCGTTCGCCGGACCGCCCTGGGTGGTGATGTAGATGATGTCGAAGAAGCGCAGCAGATCGACGCTGCGCAGGATCGTCGCTGTCATGATTGTCGGCATCAGGAGCGGCAGCGTGATCCGGTAGAGCCTTTTGAAAGGCGACGCGCCGTCGATCTCGGCCGCCTCATAGACACTGGGCGGCAGGGATTGCAGGCCGCCGAGAACGATCAGCGCGACATAGGGCGCCCATTGCCACGTATCGATCAGCGCCACCGTCGGGATGACCCAGGTAGGCGAGGCGAGCCAGTCGGAAGGCGGCAGGCCGAGCGAAGTAAGGATATAGTTCGCCGCGCCAAGCGAGGGGTCGAGGATGACCAGCCACATCATCCCGGCCACCACAGGCGGCATCATGAAAGGCGAGATGAAAAGCGAGCGGATGATGCCCGGCAAGCGCTTCGAGCGGAAAAGCAGGAGCGCAAGATATGTGCCGGCGATGAGTTGCAGGGCCAGCGACAGGAAATAGAGCGTGAAGGTGACGACGAGACCGTGCCAGAACTCGGCGTCATTGACCATGTGACGGTAGTTGACGATGCCGGCGAAATGGCTGGCGCCGGTCGCGGAAAAGGCCTCGAGGCTGAGCCAGATCGTATAGAAGAAGGGAAAGGCGATCATTCCCACGGTAAAGACCAGCGCCGGCGCTGAAAGCGCTGCAAGCTGCGTCCGTGTGTTGTCGGGCGTTGACTTCATGAAAGGGTCTCAGCCTGCGAGGAAGCCGCCGTCGACGGCAAGCACGGTCCCCGTGATATAGCCGGCTTCCGGCATCGTCAGAAAAACCGTCGCGCCGGCGATCTCCTCGGGCTGACCCCATCTGCCGAAGGCGGTCCGGCCGGCGATGCGGCGATAGTGTTCGACATCCTTGCGGCCTTCGGCGTTGATGGCCGTCTCGATATAGCCCGGCGCGACCGCATTGACGCGGATGCCGTCGCTGGCCCAGGCGAGCGCGAGGCTTTTGGTCAGCATGACGACGCCGGCCTTGCTGGCGCAATAGGCCGGAATCCGCGGCAGCGCCGCATAGGCGTTCATGGATGCGATGTTGACGATCGATCCTCCCTCCGCGGCAAGCGCCTCGCGGAAGGCCATAGACGTGCTGAACGTGCCGGTCAGATTGACGTCGATGATCTTGCGGAAGGTGGCGCGCTCATATTCCTGGTCGCGGCGCAGGATGCCGGCGCAATTGACCAGCGCATCGAGCCGATCGAACCCGGCCGCGAAACTGTCAACGGCCGCGTCGTCGGCGACATCGAGAACCTGCAGGGCGACTCTCTCGCTCCCATTGAGCCGAGACGCGGCAAGTTCCGCCTCGCTCACCGCCGTTGCCGTCACCGAAGCGCCGAGATCGCGGAAAAGCTCCACGATCGGTTGACCGATCCCGCCGGCTCCGCCGACGACAACGGCGCGAAAGCCATCTTTCAGCCGAAACGGATTCGTTACGGACATTCTGCAACTCCCGAGCGAAGAGCCCGGCTGTCCATCAGCCGGGCTGCCAGACTCATTTCTGATTAATCAATGCGTTCAGCTTTTCGTCAGCCGCCGCGCAGGCCTGATCGACCGTATTTGTGCCGAGCAAGATGCTGTCCACCGCTTGGCCGATGAACTCGCGCGATTGCGGATTTTGCACGATCGGATAGCCGACTTCGGAGGTGCCTTCCTTGGCAAGATGGTCGATCGCTTCCTGCCATTGCTTGCGCACCGGCGCCTGATCGAGCCACTTGCGGTAAGACGGATCCTGGGAGACCGAATTACGCGGCGGGGCAATGCCTTCGAGCGCCATCCTGGCCTGCATTTTCGGGCTGGTCGCCCATTGCACGAAATACCAGGCGGCGTCGGGATGACTGCTGAATTTCGAGACGGCAAGCGCCCAGCCGATGGCGGTCGGGTGCGAGCCCGCATCTCCCGGCGGCAGCGGAATGATGGCCGTGTCCTTCAGCCGCGCTCCGCCCTGCATGATCGAGGGGAATTCGTTCGAGGATTCGAACGACATGGCCGAGCGGCCGGCACGATAAAGCGCGCTCAGCTGGTAGAAGCTGTAATTGACCACGCCGGCCGGACCGTAGTCCTTGATCAGATCGGCATAGGTCGAGAGTGCCTTCTTGCTTTCCGCCGAGCACAGGTTCGATTTGCCGTCCTTCATGTAGGATCCGCCCATATTGTGCAGGAAAACGCTGAACGTATAGGGCAGGGCCGGCTTCAGGCCGCGCGTGGCAAAGGGCGTGATGCTTGAATCGCAGCTCTTAATGGTCTTCGCCACCTTGGCGATATCGCCGATCGTCTTCGGCGGCTCGGCCTTGCACTTGGCGAAAATATCGGTGCGGTAATAGAGCAGCGGCCCCTCGATATTGAGCGGAATGCCGGTGAAAACGCCGTTGAAGGTCGCCGCCTTGACCAGAGCGGGGCTCAAATCCGGAAAATTATAGTCCGGCGATGTCTCCTTCTTCACCAGCGGATTGAGGTCGGCATACCAGCCGGCGGCCGCGAACTGCATGCCCTCGCGGGAGGGCAGCGTCATAAAGACATCGACCTCGTTGCTATGCGCGTTCATCACGGTCAGCAGGCGCTGGCGCATCTGCTGCTCCTGATAGCTGTCGACCTTGAGCTTGATGCCTGTCAGCTTCGTGAAGTCGTCCTTGTATTTCAGGATGGCGGTGGAAACCGGGTTGTTGTTGGCGAGGAACTCGATGGTCTCGCCCTTGTGCGCCTTCCAATCGAATGTTTGCGCGTGGACGAGGCTTGCGCTGGAGCAGGTGAGCAGCAAAGCCAGGCCCAGAATTCCCGCCTTGCTGACGGGCGCTGCTCGGCTTGCGACGGTATATGACATGGTCTTCCTCCGGGATGTCGATCCCGGGCGGAACGCCAAACAGGATCACTGCAACTCTGGCTGCCGATTGTAACCGGTTACATGGCGGTGTAAAGACGCCAATTTTCTCGCCCTCGAAAAGTGATGGGAAAAAGCTCCGATTTCAAAGCCGGGTAGAGGCAGAGACGGCATTCCGCCCGCAATCGTCCTCGGCAGTGGCGACGGGCCGCCGGTATTTTCCCGGTGCGTTGAGAACGACTTGCTCGAGATACCAGTCGTAGGTCGACCGAAGCCCCTCCTCGATCCCGATCCGGGGACGCCAACCCATGGCGGCGAGTTTCGAGCTGTCCGCCAGCTTGCGCGGCGTGCCGTCCGGTTTTGAGCTGTCGAAGACGAGCGTGCCCTGAAAGCCCACCGCCGCGCATACGGCCTGGGCGAGGTCCCGGATCGAGAGTTCGCTGCCGGAACCCACATTGATCGGGCTTTCACCACTGTAGCTGCGCGCCAGGAAGACAAGCGCGTCGGCAAGATCGTCGACATGCAGGAATTCGCGGAGCGGCGTCCCGCTTCCCCACACCGAAAGAGTTTTGGTCCCCGCGTGCTTTGCCTCGTGCGCCTTCCTGATGAGAGCAGGTAGCACATGGCTTGTTTCGAGGTCGAAATTGTCGCCTGGGCCATAAAGGTTGCTCGGCTGTGCCGATATGAAATCGCAACCATGCTGTCGCCTATAGGCCTGGGCGAGCTTGATGCCGGCGATTTTCGCGACCGCATACCATTCGTTCGTCGGCTCCAGCGATCCGCTGAGGAGCGCCTCTTCCGGGATCGGCTGTGGCGCGAGCTTCGGATAGATGCAGGTCGATCCCAAAAGCACCAGCTTTTCCACGCCGGACAGATAGCCGGCGTGAACGACATTCGCCTCGATCATGAGATTGTCGTAAAGGAAATCCGCGGGATAGCTGTCGTTGGCATGAATGCCCCCGACCTTGGCCGCCGCCATGAACACCACTTGCGGCTTCCTCCTGGCCATCCAATTCTCGACATCCGCCTGCCGGCGCAGATCGAGTTCGTCCTTGCCGGCTGTCAGCAACACGACATTTTCGCGCGCAAGCCGTCGCAGCAGGGCCGAGCCGACCAGTCCGCGATGGCCCGCGACCCAGACCCGCTTTCCTGAAAGATCGTAAGTTGCACGCATCGTTTTCACTTTCTCGAGCCCGCTCGCGCGAGCAGACCGGTCTTATGGCGGGAGGTCGTGTGTCTTTGCGCGTGATCTTCTCGAAAGCCGACATCCGCTTTTCCGGATCACGCCTAAAGGTCAGGGTATCGCAGCCTTGCCTCCCGAAGCCCGCCCTGACAGGGAGAGCCAGATGTCATCGATCTCTCTTTTCAATGGGTGGTCGACAAGCACCAACACCGCCGCCCATCCCAACCCGCCGCCGGCGAGTGCCGTCGCGGTTTGCAGCCATCCGAGATCGAAGCCGCTCGACGACGCCGCCACGACGATGATGGGCGCCATCGCGGTGCCGAGCGCAAGGCCGGCGCTGTCGCGGGCGGCCAGCGCCAGTTCCGTCCACGACAGGTTGATGGCGCGGCGGATGAAGAAATAAGCCACGAACATCTGCAGCGGCGCCACGAGGAACAGGCTGGCGGCGACCGCTTCCAGCCCGAAGAACGCGGCGCCGGCGACGATCAGGAAGGAGGGCGGCAGGCTGATGACGGTCGCCCACAGAGCGTCGCCGACGCGGCCGGCCGCCACCAGGACCGGATAGGTGAGGGCCGCCGGAGCAAGCGCCATGTTGGCGAGCGCGACAATGCGCACCAGCGGCGGCACCGCGCCCCATTGCGGCCCAAGCAGGATATGGACAACCGGGTCTGCGAGCAGCGAAAGCATGATCAGGATAGGCCATTGCACCGCCGTCATCAGGCTGAGGCCATGGAGATAGCCGGCCTTAAGCGAATCGCCGGATCGCGCCTGCTGGGCGAAGGCGGGAAGGACCACCGGTTGGAGCGCCGAAACGACGAAGCGGTCGGGCAACTGGCAGACGGTGAGGGCGCGCGCGTAGAGCCCGACGGCTCCGAAACCCAAAATCTTGCCGAAGGCGAATTTGGGCAGGAGATCATAGGCGATGTTGGAAACGGCGATGAGAGAGGAAACCGCGCCGAAAGACAGGAGCGGACGCATGCGCGTGAAGGACAAGCGAAAGATCCAGAAGTCCGGGCGCTGGTATAACGCCAGGATGCAGATCACCACGCTGGTCCCGACGGAGCCCCAGACATAGCTTGCCGGCCCCACGCCCATCAGGCCAAGACCGATCGTGATGATGCAGCCGGCCAGCGCAGCGGCGATGTTGATGCAGGCAAGCGCCTTGAACGCCATCTCGCGCTGGAGAAGCGCCATGATCGGGCTGCTGAAAGGAACCGCCACAAAGCCCAACGTCGCCACGACCAGCAGGGCTTGCAATCCCGGCGAACGATAGAAGGATGCAAGCGCGCTGGCGCCCAGCCAGAGCGCTGAAGCCGCCGTGAACGACAAGAGCAATGTCAGCGTGAAGGCGGAACGCAGAATATCGCGGCTGACCGCCTTTTGCTGGACGATGTAAACGCCGACGCCGAAATCGCGGAAGCTGTTGGCCAGAAGCGTGACGGAGTTGGCAATCACGTAGAGCCCGGTCTCTGCCGGGGTGAGGAGACGCGCCATGATCGCAGTGGTAACGATAATAAGCGCTTGCGAGGCGTATTTGTCCGCTGCGGAAAAGAGGATCGATCTGCGCACTTGGCTCATGAAATTGCCCGCCACAAGCGCGCGAGCGTCGGCGGCGCCGATCGCCTGATGCGGTTCAGGCCCAGCCGGAGAACGCGACCCGGCATGAGCGCGATGCGGCGGATCCAGGAGGCGAGCCAGACATAGTCTATGCCGAGATGCAGGAGTTGGCGACCGAGCCGCCATTCCAAGCGCTGCCAAACGGTTGGCAGGTCGGGACGCGCCGTGCGCCACGCGGTTTTGGCCAGATATCGAAAATAGTGCAGTTTGCGGACCGCGTGCGAACGAAACAGCCACGGCTTGTCGCCCGTCGTATAATGCACAATGGCGGGCCGCCGCCTGGCCTCCCGCGTTGCGGAGAATTCGATCGGGAACGATCTGCGGCCGAGCATGTACATCCGGGCCTGGAGATTCCAGCGGCAGTCGAGCACATGCACGTCGTCGCGAAGGACGGCATTGATCGTGTCCTGATCGTGGAACGCTAGTGCCGAGCCCCGTTCCTTGGCATAGGCGAAGAGTCGATCCGAAACGCGATTCCGCCGCCAGTGATCCAGATCGAGGAGTAGAACGCCGCAATTGACATAGGTGTGGCCGGCGCCCAGCTCGAGGGATGCCAAGCGGCTCGGCAACGTTCCGCTCTGATCCCAAGGGAAATCGGGTGCGGCTGCAATAGCCTTACCGCGGAGATCCATGTCCCAAAGCGACTTCAGTTCATCAAGCACCACGAGGTCGCAGTCGAGATAAAGGACGCGGCTGACACTGGCGGGGAAAAACTCCGGCGCCAGAAATCGCATATAGGTTTCCTTCGTCAAATGCCGGTCGATGAAGACATCATTCAGCCTGTCATCCGACACATGGTGGAAGACGAGGTATATGTGCCCGTATGCGACCAGACTATTCCTGAGCATGCCTTCTGCGATTGCATCTTCAGCGCAGGTCAGGACATGAATGTTCGCCCGGAATTGGTGATTGTTTTCCGCAAGCGAAACGGCCGCCACCGCCGCGTGCTGGTAATAATCGGGATTGGCGCAGAACAGGATCTCGAAAGATGTTTCGTCCTCTTGGCTGCGGCGCTCGCGGGTCATCGGTACCGCCCCTCGGTAGGAGATCGTGCCGATGCAAGGTACGTGCGGACCTGGCCAATCGCTTTCATCGAGCGCAATTTGCAATCGCGCACCTGATTCCATGCGCGGGCCCCCAGCATCTGTTTCAGCCTGTAGAGCTTCCAGTCCATTCCGTCGACCACGCCGGGATCAAGCGCGATCGCCGCGGTCTCGAGCTGCGCGCGAAAGGCCTGATCGCCCTTTGCCAACAGTATGCCGGCGGCGCGAACGGCTTCAGCCGCGATGCTTGCGCGCATCTCCGGCATAACCTCCTCCGGCAGTATCGGGCCCAAGGCCGTCTCCACCATCTGCAGTACGAGGGCCCGCTGCAGGATGTCCTGCTCATAGTCATATTGTCGGGACATGTTGCCCGCATGCCGCCGGATTGCAGCCTGGAACCGCGGCACATACCCGACCAGCCCGTGCGCGGCGAGGCGGAGCCACATTTCGTAATCGCCGGCATGGGGCAATTCCTTGCGATAACCCCCCACTTTCTTCTGCACGGCTGTCCTCGATATCACGCTGGCCGTATGGACGCGGTTGGCCTTCCGATTGTCGCGGTAGAATTCGGTTGTGCTGGACAGAGCCCGTATTCCGGGAAGCCGTTCCTCCAGGATCCGGGCCGGAATGCCGATACCGGCGGGAGCGGTCTGGGCGCTCCTATCCATCCAGGGGCGCACGGGAACCGCGCCCGTCAGCAATTCCTCGATCGGGATTCCCTCCTCGAATTCGACTGCCCTGCCGTGAACCATCGAAATCCGCCGATCGCTGAGAAAGAGTTCGCCGGCGCGCGCGAGGGCTCCTCTCAGCATGATGTCATCCGCCGAAAGGATCATGAAGAAATCGGCCGTGGCCCAGGCGATCCCCTCATTGTATGTCGCAATGTGCCCCCGGTTCGCGCCGTGGCGCAGGAAGGCGACGCGGTGATCCTC
>JBQCEL010000192.1:0-10974 GCA_051960255.1 Rhizobiaceae bacterium | reverse complement strand
TATGTTGTATCGCTCGACGGACCGCCGCTGTCGTCGTGGCGCTCCCATGGTGAACCTGGCCCATAGCGCATCCTTTGATTCGGGTGACAAGGATGCTCCATTAAAGCCCGGGATCAAACACATCTAGTTGCCGGCGACAAGGTTGCTTGCGAAGGGAAGAGAGGGAGAATTTGACTCGGGGAGGACCCCGGTTGACAGCTGTCAACTCGCTCCGCTCTCATGAATAAAGCGGAAGTTGGTTCGATCCGGCAAGGGCCCCGTGGGCGGGGGGCGTGGGGTTTACGGAGCCAGCGCCGGACCGAACCGTCTCAGGCAACGGTTGGATCGTCGTCATACATTGGGGCGCCAGCTTGGATTATGTGTGGCAAAAATGTGGCAGACCCATCACCATTTCAGACACGATGTGGAGTTCCGTGAACTTTTCGTAATATTTCGACAGCACGTGCGGTCTCGCCGAGCTCATTCAAAAAGGGTTGCAATCCGACCTTTCACGCGCCAACCTGCCCCTGTCACACGCTGTCACGAGGGCATTTTTCATGATTGATCGCGGTAACGGGACGGAGGGTAGGGAGGATTCCGGAATATTGATCCCGTTACACGAGGCCCGCCGCGAGCGGGCGGCCATTCCGGTGGCGTTCGATCGCACCGAACTTGATCAGATATTGCGTCTCTACAGCCGCATGGTGGCCGCTGGCGAATGGCGCGACTACGCCATTGACCACCTGCCGGACAGGGCGGTTTTCTCGGTCTTCCGGCGAACGAGCGAAGTGCCGCTTTTCCAGATCGCCAAGGCGCCAAAACTGGCGCGCAAGCAGGGCGCATTCGCCGTTATCGCCCCTGGAGGCGTCATCCTGAAGCGCGGCCACGAACTTCAGCGTGTGCTTGGCGTCTTCGACAAGCGTCTGAAACTGGTCGAGGCTTGACCCGAGGAAAAGCCGAGATCACGCCCGAAACCGGCGCTCCGCCATCGACTGCGGATCGGGGGGCGCAGCGGTCCCGCCATTCATTTCCAATTGCATGAACACCGTGTCGAGCCAGCGCCCGTGCTTGAAGCCGGACCCTTGCAAACGGCCTGCGTGGCTGAAGCCGAGTTTTGCATGCAGGATCACGGAAGGACTGTCCGCTCCTCCGTCGCCGATCACCGCCACCAACTGCCGGAACCCGAGTTTCCTGCTTTCCTCGATCAGCCGCGCAAGCAGCATGCGGCCGACGCCGCGCCCCTTTGCGTCAGGCGCGACATAGATGGAGTCTTCGAGCGTAAAGCGGTAGGCGGGCCTCGGGCGGAACGGCGCCGCATAGGCGTAGCCAAGCACCCTGCCCGCCTCTTCCGCGACGATGTAGGGGTAGCCGCCGCCCGAGACGGCCTCGAACCGCGCCTGCATCTCGCCGGGACCAGGCGGTTCGAGTTCATAGCTCGCGGTGCCGTTCTCCACCGCATCGGCATAGATGCTGGTGATCGCGGCGATATCCGCCGCTGTCGCCGGTCTGATGGTCACGCCCATTTCCACCCCGCAAAACGCTTGCAAGGATTTTCCTTGGCAGGCTTCGGCCCAAAAGAAAAGGGCGGCCCGAAGCCGCCCGCATTCATCTCACCTGCTTCTGCTCAGCGGCGATCGCCCATGAACTGCAGCAGGAACATGAAGAGGTTGATGAAGTCGAGATAGAGCCTGAGCGCGCCCATGATGGCCTTGCGCCCGGCGACGACTTCGGCGTCACCCTCGTAGTACATTTCCTTGATCTGCTGCGTATCGAAGGCGGTCAGACCGGCGAAGACCAGAACGCCGATCACCGATATGGCGAATTGCAGCGCCGACGACGCCAGGAAAATGTTGACGATCGAGGCGATGATGATGCCGAACACGCCCATGATCAGGAACGAACCCATCCCCGACAGGTCGCGTCTTGTCGTGTAACCGTAGAGCGACAATGCGCCGAAGGCGGCGGCTGTGATGAAGAATGTCCTGACGATGCTGGTCTGCGTATAGACCAGGAACAGGATCGATAGCGACAGGCCGACGAGGGCCGCATAGACCCAAAAGGTCGTCTGTGCCGCCGAAACGCTCATATTTCCGATCCTGAAACTCAGGAAGAACACCAGCGCAAGCGGGGCGAAGATCACCACCCATCTGAAGGCGCTCTGGAACATCAGGACGCCGAATTGCGTCAGATGCCCGTCGGACGTGACGGAAAAGCTGAAGCCAGCCCATGCCGCAAGCCCGGTAATGACGAGGCCGACGGCCATCAGATTGTAGACGCGGATCATATAGGCCCGCAGGCCCTGATCGATATAGGTGTCCGCCCGGCTGGAAGCGGAACCCGCGCGCGTCTGGTAATTGCGAAGGTCAGCCATGGATTTCCTCTTGCTCTGTCCCGTCCGGTGTCGGGCACTCGCCCAGGCGCCGCTGGCGGGACTCCAGCATGCCTTCACGAAATATGAGACTTCTTTTCGTCAAGAACAAGACCTGTGATCGACGCGACGATGCGCCGCGCTGAAATTCTCTGCGGATCACAGCTCGCGCAGCACCGGGCCCGCCTTCTGGCCGAGCACGCGCCAGGTGCCGAGGAGCCCACATCCGACCGTTAAAACAAGCGCTACCAGGATGGTCGTCACCGCCACTTCTGGCAGGAAATGCGATGGCAGCTTCATCACATGCGCCTCTACATACCATGCCGCGATCCAGCCGGCGAAAAGCGCGAAAACGGCCGTTGCAAGCCCGATCAGCATATATTCGAGTGTATAAGCCAGGATAAGCGTCCGCCTTGTCGCTCCGAGCGTCTTCAGCACCACCGCGTCATGGATACGGGCGCGATTTCCGGCCGCAAGCGCCCCTGCAAGGACCAACACCGAGGCGGCGAGCGCGACGACCGCCGCGGCGCGGATGGCGGCCGCAAGCTTCGCCACGAGATCGTTGACGACATCGAGCGCGTCCTTCACGCGCACTGTCGTGATGGCCGGGTATCGGCGCGTGACCGCGTTCAGGATACGGCCTTCCTCCGCCGAGGTCGCGTTCGGCATGGTGAGCGTGGCGATCCACGCATGGGGAGCGCCGGCAAGAGTGTTCGGCGAGAACACCATGACGAAATTAATGCCAAGCGTCTCCCACTCGACCTTACGCAGATTGGCGACCTTGGTGACGATGTTGCGCCCAAGCACGTTGATCGTAATCGTATCGCCGACCTTCAGCCCGAGGTCATGCGCCTCGTCCTGCGAAAACGAGACGAGAGGCGGTCCCGAATAGTCCTTCGGCCACCATTTCCCGGCTGTTAGCGTGGCATTGTCCGGCTTCGTTTCGGCATAGGTCAGACCACGGTCGCCGCGCAGCACCCAGGCGCCTTCCGGCTTTACCTTCAGATCCTTCGACGGCACGCCGTTCACCGCCATGATGCGGCCGCGCAGCATCGGCACCCTCTCGAATTTCGCCTTAGGCGCTTCCTGCTGGATGAGAGCGGAGAAGGGGTCGATATCAGCGCCCTGAATGTCGACGAAGAAGAAATTCGGCGCCTTTTTCGGGATATTGACCCCGACCTGCTGCCTGAGATTGCCGTCGATCAGCGCCAGCGTCGAAAGGAGCGTGAGCCCCAGCCCCAATGCGAGCACGACCGAGGGGGTCAGCGCCCCCGGCCTGTGAATGTTCCCAATGGCCAGCCGGAGCGCGGTGGAGTGGACGCGGGGACTCCTGCGCGCGAGGAACTGCACCATTATTCCGACGCCACGCAGGACGAGGAAGGAAAAGGCCGAAGCCGCCACAAAGACCAGCGCCAGCCGGCGCTGGTCGGCGAAAAGCACCGAAAGCGCCGCCAGAAGCGCGGTAATGAGGACAGCGGCCACGACATAGCGCAAGCGCGGCCAGCCGCGCGCCTCGAAGCCCATTTCGCGGAAAAGCGTCGTCGCCGGCACGTCGCGCGCCCTGCCGAGCGGCAAGACCGCGAAGGCAAGCGTCACGAGAACGCCAAAGAGCGCCGCCATAGCGAGCGGGCCGGGATAAAGCCCGAGTTGCGCCGGCACCGGAATCTCGGATGCTAAGGCCGCGCTCGCCGCATAAGGCATCGCCGCCGCGATGCCGAGGCCGACGAGAATGCCGAGACAGGCAATGATGAGAATCTGCGTCAGATAGACGGTGAAGACGAAGCGGCCCGAGGCGCCGAGGCTCTTGAAAATGGCGATGACCCCGCGCTTGCCGTCGAGATAGGCCCGCACGGCATTGGCGACCCCGACGCCGCCGACCAGCAGGGCCGAAAGGCCTACCAGCGTGAGGAATTGCGAGAATTGCTCGATATTCGCCGAAAGCGCCGGCGCGGCGTTGAGGCGCGAGCGGACATTCCAGCCCGCGGCGGGGAACTTTTTCGCCGTTTGCTGCTGGATCGCCTTCAGCTGCTTCTCGCTCGATCCATGAGGAAGCCGGATTTTATAGACATGCTTGACCAGGCTGCCGGGCTGGACGAGGCTCGATGCTTTCAGCGCTTCTAGCGAAATCAGCAGGCGCGGCGCGAAGGCAAAGCCTTCGGAAACCGCGTCGGGCTCGCTGAGCAGCCGTGCGCGAAGTTCGATCGTCGCCTTGCCCAGCGTGATATGATCGCCAATCTTGAGATGCAGCCTGTCGAAAAGCAGGTCGGGCGCGGCCGCTCCGTAAACGCCGTTTCTTTCGCCGAAAAGCGCATTGCGACCAAGCTCGGGCGCCGTTTCGAGCTTCCCATAAAGCGGATAGGCCTGATCGACCGCCTTCGCATCCACCAGCGCCTGGTCCGAACCGTCCGGCAGGCGCGCCATGGAGCGCATGATCGCGCTTTCCGAGAGCGTCCCGAGGCTGGCGAGATAGTTGCGTTCGGCGGAATCTGCCGCGCGCTGGATGAGTTCGAAGCGCAGATCGCCACCGAGCAGGACCTGTCCCTGATCGGCAACGCCTGCCGTGATCGCCTCCGCGACCGAATTGACGCCGCCGATGGCGCCGACGCCGAGCGCTATACAGGCCAGGAAGACGGCGAAGCCCCTCAATCCGCCGCGCATCTCCCTCAGCGAAAAGCGAAATGCGAGCGAGAGCGTCCGAAAGAAGCCTGTTCCGGGCTGCTTTTCGGCGTTTCCGCTTGCCCCCAAAGCATCCGCTCCGGACGCCACTTCGCTCATTGCGCGGCCGCCAGGGCCGCTTCTACCGCTTCGATACGGCCGGACCGCATCCTGACCTGGCGCCGGCAGCGCAAGGCGAGCGCCGGATCATGCGTCACCAGAACCAGCGTCGTGCCACGCTCCTCTGCCGTGCGGAAAATGAGATCGGCGATCTGGCGGCCCGTCGCCTGGTCGAGATTACCTGTCGGTTCGTCGGCGATGAGGATGCTCGGCGCAGGCGCGAGCGCGCGGGCGATGGCGACGCGCTGCTGTTCGCCGCCCGAAAGCTCGCCGGGATAGTGGCTGAGGCGTTCCTTAAGACCGACGGCGGCAAGTTCCTGCTCCGCGGTCCGGAAAGCGTCCGGCCTACCCGCCAGTTCGAGCGGCACCGCGACGTTCTCAAGCGCCGTCATATTGGGAATGAGGTGAAAGGACTGGAAGACGATCCCGATCGCGCGGCCGCGGAAGGCCGCAACCTGGTCCTCGCTTTTTCCCGTCAGCCGTTCGCCCGCTATTGTCACCGTGCCGGCATCGACGCGCTCCAGCCCGGCGATGACCATCAGAAGCGTCGATTTGCCCGATCCAGAGGGGCCGACAATGCCGGTTGTTTCCTGCCGCATCACCTCGAGGCTGACATTCTTCAGGACATGCACCGTCGATGCGCCCTGCCCGAGCGTCAGGGAGACATCCTTCAAGGCTATGACCGCATCCGTCACGTTTCGGCCCTATATGGGAAGAGAAATTCGCCAGTCGTTTTCGTCATATGGGTTTCCGTCCATGGCTTTCAAACGCTTTGTCGCAGCCATCCTTGTCGGGATTGCGACGTTTTTTCCCGCCGCGTCCTCATGGGCGAAGACGTTCAGGATCGTCGGATTCGGCGACAGCCTGATGGCCGGTTATCAGCTCGGGCCTGGCCAATCCTTCACGGATCAGTTGCAGGCGGCGCTGAGGAAGGACGGCTTCGACGCGACCGTCGCCAATGCCGGCGTGTCGGGCGATACCACAAGCGACGGCCTGGCCCGGCTTGCCTGGTCTGTTCCGGACGGCACCGACATGGTGCTGCTCGAACTCGGCGCGAACGACATGCTGCGCGGCATCAAGCCTACGATCACGAAGAAGAACCTGGACGAGATGATCCGAAAGCTGCAAGCGCGCAAGATCGGCATCGTTTTGATGGGAATGCTGGCTGCACCCAATCTCGGCAGCGTCTACACATCGGCCTTCAACGCCATCTATCCCGATCTCGCCAGACAATACGGCCTGCCGTTCTATCCGTTTTTCCTCAACGGCGTAGCGGGTGATCCCGATCTGCAGCTTTCCGACGGTATGCACCCTACCGCCAAAGGCGTCGCGGTAATGGTCAAAGGTGCGCTTCCCGTCATCGAAAAGGCGATAAGAATCCGGGAAAAGCAATCCTGAATCGCCTGAGCGCGATCTTTTTCGAGAACCGGATCGCATCCAAGGAGTTCTGGAAGATAGAACAAACCACTTGCCCTGCTTGCGAATCGATGATTCGCTGCAATCAGGGATATCGATTCGAGGAGGGCTCCAGAATGCCGCGACTCTTCACCGCCCTCGAGATTCCGCGTGACGCCACGCTTTCCCTCTCCCTTTTGCGTGGCGGCCTTCCAGGCGCACGCTGGGTCGATGTCGAGAATTATCATCTCACCTTGCGCTTCATCGGCGATGTCGAGGGCCATGTGGCGGACGAGATCGCCAATGCGCTCGATCGCGTCCGGCGGCCTGCCTTCCCGCTGACATTGTCGGGCGTCGGTACGTTTGGATCGAAAAAGCCGCACGCCCTTTGGGCAGGGTGTATCGCCTCGCCCGATCTCATGGCGCTGCAGTCCGAGATCGAGCGGATCTGCCAGCGCATCGGCGTGCCGTCGGACCCACGCAAATTCATGCCGCACGTGACCCTGGCGCGCTTGAAGAACGCCAATCCGCTGGAAGTCGCGGCCTATCTGTCCTCGCGCGGCAATTTCCGCGCCGCTCCCTTCCGCGTCAGTCGCTTTGTCCTGATGTCGTCGCGGGAATCCGTCGGCGGCGGCCCCTATGTCATCGAAGAAGCCTGGCCGCTTCAGGGCGCGGAAAGCGTCAGGCTGTCGGGAGCGACATCCTCCTTGCAGGACGTTTCCGGCTACATGCGCTGACACCCGGCCGAGAGAGCAAGGGTGAGACGCACTTGCGCTTGCTTTGTCTGCTCTCCACATCTCGGCTATGAAAAAGGCGACGATCGACGAAATTCTTTCTCCCGCCGGCGCCCGCTCTTCGGAAGAGCGGGCACGCCGCGTCCGCGACAAGTTCTGGCGAACGCTGAAACGCGCCGCGCGGCAGATTCCCTTCGTGGAGGATGTCGTCGCGGCCTATTACTGCGCGCTCGATACACAGACCCCGACCAGGGTGCGCGGCATTTTGCTGGCCGCGCTTGCCTATTTCGTCCTGCCGGTGGATGTCATTCCCGATTTCATCGCCGGTTTCGGCTTCACCGACGACGTCGCGGTGCTGTCGGCGGCGATTACGGCTGTCCGCACCCATATCACGCCCGCCCATTACGCCGCCGCCCGCGCCTCGCTCGCCGGGGAGGATTGATTCCGCGAAGGGCCGGCTCTGGGCATGAATCGGGCGTATTCTCATTCCACCGCAGTCAAACTCTTGCCGTTTTCCTAGCCTTGAACGGATGCGGGTCGGGAGACCGGCGACAGCCGGGTCCGGGGCGCGTTGGCTTTTTTTGCGGAATTTCGCGGGAATCGTGTCCTTTCTTCCGGATTTGCGCGGACGTCTGCCACGAATTCTTCCGAATCGGGCCGGATGCACGCGTGGATGAGGCGGCGGGCTATCGGGGTTTCTTGCGGCATTCTTGCCGAAGTTCATCCTTTGATAACCGCAATCAAATCAAAATGAATGAATTCGGACCCGTTGGAGAACTGAGCCCGATCACCGTTACACGATTGCAGACAGGGATAACGGAGAAGATGAACTCTGCGAGACTTTCGATCATTTCAGCCCTCATATTGCTCGCCCTTGCCGTTCCGGCGGCCGCTCAATCCGCCACCAAGATTGGGCAACACAATGCGTGGGGCACCTATTCCTACCAGTCCAAGACCGGTAAGGTCTGTTACGTCCTGACCGTCCCGACGCAGAAGGAACCCGCCAATCTCGATCACGGCGACATTTTCTTCTTCGTCAGCCAGAAGCCGGGACAGAACATTTCTTATGAGCCACAATTCATCGCCGGCTACGACCTCCAGGCCAATTCGAAAGTGACCGTTACGGTTGGCAAGAACAGCTATTCCATGTTCACGCGCGGCAAGTCGGCCTGGATGGAGAATGCGGCACAGGAGCCCCAGCTGATCGCCGACATGAAGGGCGGCAGCGACATGAAGGTTGCCGCCAAGTCGAGTCGCGGGAACCCGACATCCTACGTCTTTTCGCTGAAAGGCATCACCGCCGCGCTCGATTCGATCAAGAACTGCAAATAGCAGCTTGCGATCGCGCCAGTGGGCAAGACAATCCGAATGGGCGCTTGTGTGCGCCCATTTTCCCTTTCGCTATTTTTTGCAAGGGAGCGGAATTTTCGGCTGTTGTGCCGAAAGGTGACGCACCCCATCTGACTGTGCTATCAGCGCGGCGAAAATAGCGGGGGCTGCAGCCCGTCCCGCACGGCGATACGCTCAAAGCCCGACACCAACAGACCGATGACAGTTTCGCTTGACCTTGCTTCCAATGATGCCCGCGCCGCGCTTGCGGCGCAGGCGCGCGCACGTTTTGCGGAAAAGCCGTCGCTGGTCGGCCTTTCCCGCGCCGAGCTTGGCGCGGCCCTCGTCGCGGCTGGCGTCCCGGAACGCCAGGCAAAGATGCGCACCGAGCAGCTCTGGCATTGGCTCTATGTGCGCGGCGCCTCCGATTTCGGCGGCATGTTCAACATTTCCAAGGATCTGCGCGCCCTACTGTCGGAGCGTTTCTCCATTTCCCGGCCGGAAATCGTCGAGGAGCAGATCTCGAACGACGGCACGCGCAAATGGCTCTTCCGCTTTCCCGCGCGCGGCGCCGGCAAACCGGTCGAGATCGAGACTGTCTATATCCCCGAGGAAGGCCGCGGTACGCTTTGTATTTCGAGCCAGGTCGGCTGCTCGCTGACTTGTTCCTTCTGCCATACCGGCACGCAGACGCTCGTGCGCAATTTGACGGCGGAAGAAATTCTCGGCCAGCTTCTCGCCGCGCGCGACCGTCTCGGCGATTTTCCCGACCGTGACACGCCGGCCGGCGCCATAGTGCCCGCGGAAGGGCGTAAGGTGTCCAACATCGTCATGATGGGCATGGGCGAGCCGCTTTACAATTTCGACAACGTCAAGCAGGCGCTGCTGATCGCGGCCGACGGCGACGGCCTTTCTCTGTCCAAGCGCCGCATCACGCTTTCGACCTCCGGCGTCGTGCCCGGCATCGCCCGCACCGGCGCGGAAATAGGCGTCATGCTGGCGATCTCGCTTCACGCGGTGCGCGATGACCTTCGCGACATGCTGGTGCCAATCAATAAGAAATATCCCCTGAAGGAACTCCTCGACGCCTGCCGCGCCTATCCCGGGCTTTCCAACGCCAAGCGCATCACCTTCGAATATGTGATGCTGAAGGACGTGAATGACAGTCTCGCCGACGCCAAGGAACTGGTGCGTCTGCTGAAAGGCATTCCGGCGAAGATCAACCTCATCCCCTTCAATCCTTGGCCGGGAACGAACTACCAGTGTTCCGACTGGAAGACGATCGAGACATTCGCCGATTACATCAATTCGGCCGGCTATGCTTCGCCCATCCGCACCCCGCGCGGCCGCGACATCCTCGCCGCCTGCGGGCAGCTGAAATCGGAATCGGAACGGCTGAAGAAGACGGAACGGCTGGCGCTCGAGGCGATGATGATCGCCGGACATGGCGAGGCGTGAGCGATATCTTCCAGCTTATCGGCCGCCTCTTCACCATCCTGGGCGGCTATGTCGCGGCGGCTCTGGCCGCGAGCGCTATGCTGCATGTGCTGCTTCTTCCCGCTCTCGGCTTCACGCCTGACGAAGTAGGTTTCATCCTCGCCGGGAGCGCCGTGGTGTCGATCCCCTTTGTCGCCATCCTTGTCGCCTGGTTCGCCTTTTTCCCGTTTTTGGCCGTTATCCTCGTGGCCGAATTCCTCCACGCCGGAAGCTGGCTTTACTACGCGCTGGCGGGAGGCTTGGCCGGCCTCGTTGTCGATGGATTTGCCTGGCGAAGCGCCGACCCCGTTGCGACACTGGCGACAGAGCCGCGTTTTATCGCCGTTCTCGTG
This sequence comes from Rhizobiaceae bacterium, assembly GCA_051960255.1. Classification (GTDB taxonomy): domain Bacteria; phylum Pseudomonadota; class Alphaproteobacteria; order Rhizobiales; family Rhizobiaceae; genus Mesorhizobium_L. Next base: position 565 of record JBQCEL010000192.1, on the reverse strand, counting down.
GCGGCGGGCATTGTCGGCGGCAGCGCCTATTGGCTGGTGGCGGGCAGGCCCGCTATATCATCCTGACGCAGTCTGGTGGTTCGTGCCGTCGCCAACGGCGTCAAGCCGTCGGCGGATCGGCGACGATCACGTCGACCCAATAATTCGACTCGTCGAACGTGTTGGTCGGGAAGCCGCTGGCCCCATAAAGGTAAACCCCGTTGCCGCCGGAGCCCGCGCTGGCCGGCGCCTGCAATATCCCACTCGAATGGGCCGTGGCGAAATAGGCCGAATCGGCGGAATAGTTGCCGGTATAGGTATGATACGAGGCGACGTAGACCGTGTTCGCCATGATCGATATCGGGCTGCCGAAGCTGACCGTCTGCCAGCCGCTCGCCGTTTCGCCGCTGAAGGTGACGGCGCCGAGCAGGGATCCGGCAGCGTCCCATATATGGCCGGTATGGGTTCCGGTGTTCTGCGGTCCCTTGTAGAAACGCATCCCCAAGATCTGCGTGTTGGTGGAGCTTTGGAACTTGACTCCCAGTTCCACCGCCTGAGGATCATTCACCGTCACGGTAGAGGGCAC
>JBQCEL010000191.1:0-76736 GCA_051960255.1 Rhizobiaceae bacterium | reverse complement strand
ACCCGCGGCGAAGCGCTCGACCATGTTCTCTTCGTCGGCCCGCCGGGCCTCGGCAAGACGACGCTGGCGCAAATCATGGCGCGCGAACTCGGCGTCAATTTCCGTTCCACCTCCGGCCCGGTGATTGCCAAGGCCGGCGATCTGGCCGCCTTGCTGACCAATCTCGAGGAACGCGACGTCCTCTTCATCGACGAGATCCACCGCCTCAATCCGGCGGTAGAGGAGATCCTTTATCCCGCGATGGAGGACTACCAGCTCGACCTCATCATTGGGGAGGGACCGGCGGCGCGCTCGGTCAAGATCGATCTCGCGCCTTTCACGCTGGTTGCCGCCACCACTCGCGCCGGGCTCGTCACCAATCCCCTGCGCGACCGCTTCGGCATTCCGGTGCGGCTCAACTTCTATACCATCGGGGAACTGGAAGAGATCGTCAGGCGCGGCGCCCGTATTCTCGGCCTGCCCATCGGCGATGACGGAGCGCTTGAGATCGCAAGGCGCGCGCGCGGCACCCCGCGTATCGCAGGACGGCTTCTGCGCCGCGTGCGCGATTTCGCCTCCGTGGCCGGCGCCGATCGCGTCACCCGCGAGATTGCCGACGAGGCGCTGTCGCGTCTTGAGGTCGATGCGCTCGGGCTCGACCAGCTCGATCGCCGCTATCTCTCGATGATCGCCATGAATTTCGCCGGCGGTCCGGTCGGCGTCGAAACGATCGCGGCGGGGCTTTCCGAACCCCGCGATGCAATCGAGGACATCATAGAGCCCTATCTGATCCAGCAGGGCTTCATCCAGAGGACGCCGAGGGGCCGGGTTCTGGCGGCGCGAGCGTGGAAACATCTCGGTCTGGAGGCGCCGAAGAATCTGGCCGAACAGCAGATCAGCCTCTTCCAGGAAGGCAAGTGACCGCGGGTGCGCCGCGCGCCTGTCAGTGGACCGGCTGCAGGGCCCGTATGGCGTCGAGCACGTCCGGCTCCGCCGCTTGGCCGTCATAGGTCTGCACGACACCGAAAGCGCCACTATAGGACCATAGCGACCAGCCGAAGCCATGGTCTTCGGCGAGATGGATCATGTCGCGGACATAAGCAGCCCGCCATGCCGCCGGCATCAGAGCCTTGCTGCCATATTCCTGCCGGATCATGCCGAACTCCCCCAGGAAGATGTCGTGACGGGGAATGCCGTGCAGGTCCGCCCATTTGGCGGCCGTGTCGAAAGGGCGGTTCATCGTCGCCTTCAGCCTTTCCGGCGTATCGACCGTCGCCACCTGCTCGTCGAGATAGGCGAGCAGCCCGGCGCGCCTTGCCCATGGCGCAACGGCCTTGATGCGTGCGCGCGTCGCGTCGAGGGCCGCTTGAAAAGCCTCGGGATGATCATAGGGCGGATAGGGAACGCCCTTCACATAGCGAATGAAGTCGCCGGCCCATGTCGCTCCCTGATGCGTGAGGACGAACGGATCGTAGGAATGAAATGTCCACAGAATGTTGCCGTCGGGTATCTCTTTGGGATCGACAGCCGACAGACCCTTGGCCGAAGACCAGCAGCCTCCGGTAAGAACGAGCGTTAGCCTCGTGGCGGAGGCGCGCGCCGCCGCGAAAAGCTGCTTCAGCTTGCCGTTCCAGGAGGCGCGCCCGGCCGCCGTTTCGCAATCGACGATCGGTTCGTTCATCAATTCGAAGGCGACGGCGTGCGGATCCTCTTCCGCCAGGGTACGCCCCATCCGGCGCACGACATCGAGATAGGCTTGGAACAGCTCCGGATCGCTCATCACACTTTCCATGCCGGCGGAGCGGTCGGAGCCGTTCGGCATCAGATGCAGATCGACGATCACCTTGAGGCCCGCCTTGTTGACGAGCCGCGCCGCGTCCAAAACGTCCTGGTACAGATCGCCGCGATAGGATGCGGTCTTGGGCGAAAGGAAGACGAGAGGATCGACGGGCATGCGGATGAAATCGAAACCGTCGGCCTTAAGGGCCTTGAGGTCGGCGAGGTGAACAGTCCGCCGCCATTCCGGAAACGGCCTGAGGACAGCTTCGTCGTTCCATTTTTCTTCCGCCGGCCAGGTGATCCAGGCATCGAGATTGATGCCCCTCCTCACGGTAAAGGTCGCGGCGAAAGACGGCATCGCCGCCATCTGCAGCAACAGCGAGGCCAGGAGGAGGTTCTTGATCAAAGCGGCCAATAGTGCCAATCCGCGTCTTTGGAGACGGTGTGACATGTCACTCCGCGCGCTGAAAGGGAAGCGCTATGCCTGATCATAGTGAACAGAACGGCGTCCCGGCGGGATTGGTCGGCGAACTGACTTCCTTCGGGCACAGGCTTTTGGTGCGGGTCTATTTCGCGGATACGGACTTTTCCGGCGTCGTTTATCATGCCCGTTATCTCGAATTCTTCGAGCGGGGCCGTTCGGATTTCCTGCGCCTTGCCGGCGTGCACCACACTGAACTCGCGGACGGCAAGCATGGCGAAAGGCTCGTGTGGGTCGTGCGGAAGATGGAACTCGCCTTCCACGCACCCGGCCGTATAGACGATATCCTGACGGTCGATACGCGCACCGCCGACATTTCCGGCGCAAGGATCTTCATGGCCCAGACTATTTGCCGGGGCGCCGAACTTCTCGTCGAAGCGAAGGTGGAGGCCGCGATCATCGGCGAGGGTGGCCGCCCGCGACGCTTCCCGCGTGAATGGCGCTCCCTCTTCATACCTGAAAATCCGCGTGCGGCTTTATAAGCCAAGCCTCGCGGGAAGTTTTCGACCGGCTTTTCCCTGAAAACGGGCGCGCCCGCCAAAGATAACACATCCTTAACCATAACAGTTCATTAAAAAGCCGGTGAAACCCCGGCAGCGAACGCCTTCGTTTCACCAAAATTGGCCCGGAAAAGCTCCTTCGGCGCTATTGGGGGGCGGCGTCGGTGTTTTTTTGAAGCCGATGGATTGTTTCAGGGCGACGCAGGAAAAGCGTAGCCGAAACAGGATTTGCCAGGACAGGATTCCCATGGATACCGTCACCCTCGCATCCCCCGTTACCCAGCTCTCGATCTGGGCGCTTTTCTGGCAGGCGGACTGGATCGTGAAGCTCGTTATGATCGGCTTGCTTTGCGCATCGGTCTGGACGTGGGCGATCATCTTCGACAAGCTCGTCTCCTACAACCGCATGCGCGCGGCGCTGAACCGCTTCGAACAGGTCTTCTGGTCGGGGCAATCGCTGGAAGAGCTCTACCGCACTCTTTCCGACCGCAAGACGTCCGGCATGGGGTCGATCTTCGTCGCCGCCATGCGCGAATGGAAGAAGAGCTTCGAGAAAGGCGCCAAGTCGCCGCTCGCGCTGCAGACGCGCATCGACAAGGCGATGGACCTTGCCTTGACCCGGGAAATGGAGCGGCTGGAAGGGCGGCTCGGCTTTCTGGCGACGGTCGGTTCGGCTGCGCCTTTCATCGGCCTTTTCGGCACGGTAGTCGGCATCATGACCTCGTTCCAGGCGATCGCCGGGTCGAAGAACACCAGCCTCGCGGTCGTCGCGCCGGGTATCGCCGAAGCCCTGCTTGCGACCGCGATCGGTCTCCTGGCGGCCATCCCTGCCGTCGTCGCCTATAACAAGCTGACCTCGGATGCGAACAAGATCGGCGTCCGCATGGAGGGCTTCTCCGACGAGTTTTCCGCCATACTGTCGCGACAAATCGATGAGAAGGTCGCGCAACAGCGCGCGGCCTGACACGCCAGAGTCTGCATCGCTTCGCATCTCCAGGGGCAAGCTGAAACATGGGTATGGCAATCGGTCAGCAGGGACGTGGTTCGCGTGGCCATCGGCGGCGCGGACGGCATCACGGCATGATATCGGAAATCAACGTCACCCCGATGGTCGATGTCATGCTGGTGCTTCTGATCATCTTCATGGTCGCGGCCCCGATGCTGACGGTCGGCGTACCAATCGATCTGCCGAAGACCCAGGCCAAGGCGCTCAATTCCGACACCCAACCAATCACTGTTTCCATCAATCACGGGGGCAAGGTCTATATCCAGGAGACCGAGGTGCCGCTCGAGGAGATCGTCCCGAAGCTGCAGGCGATCGCCAAGACCGGTTATGACGAGCGCATCTATGTGCGCGGCGACAAGGACGCCGATTACGGCACCGTCATGCAGGTGATGGCGCGCATTTCTGCCGCCGGCTACCACAATCTCGGCCTCGTCACGCTGCAGGAGCAGGACAAGCAGTAAGGGGATGAAGACCGGGCTCACCACGTCGGTCGTCATGCATGCGGCGTTGCTCGCCTTCGGGCTGTTCACGCTGAAGGCGCCGCATACGCTGGAGGCGGCGAATATCGAGTCGCTGCCGGTCGACATCGTGCCGGTTTCCGACATCAGCCAGATCCAGCAGGGCGACAAGAAGGCGCCGATGAAGGAGAAGGCCTCGCCGAAGCCGACGGTCAAGAAGACAGTGGTCGATAATGCGCAGAATGTCGGCGAGAACGATGTCGACCTGAAGACGCCGCCAACGCCCGAGGCGCGCCCGAAACCCGTCGAGGCCACATCCACGCCGCCGCCTCAGCCGAAGCCGGCGCCGCAGCCGGTCAAGGAGGTGAAGCGGGAGGCGCCGCCCAAGCCGAAGCCGGAACCCGCTCCCGTGCCCGCGACGCAGAAGGCGCCCGAGCCGCAGCCGAAACATGAGGTGAAGCCGGATCCGGTCAAGCAGACCACCGTGGCGGAGAATCCGGACGCCGACAGCGTCAAACTGCCCGATTCTGCCCCTTCGCCGGATTCGCGGCCACAGCCGCCGCAGGCCGAGACCGCCAAAGCGCCCGAGCACAAGAAGGCCGAAAAACCGGCGGAGCAGAAGATCGCCAGGCAACAATCCGAGGCCAAGAAGGACGATACGCTCGACAAGGTCGCAGCGCTCCTGAACAAGGAAAAGCCTTCCGGCGGCGGCGCCAAGCGCTCGACGGAGACGGCCTCGCTCGGAGGCGAGCATACCACGACCGGCCAGAAACTGACCCAGAGCGAGATGGACGCGCTGCGCGGCCAGATCGAAAAATGCTGGAACGTTCCCGCCGGCGCGGAGGACGCCAAGGACCTCAAGGTTTCGGTGAAGTTCAGGCTCGATAAATCCGGCGCGCTCGAAGGCATGCCGCAGATCGTATCCGGCGGAGGCGGCGACGGCGTACAGCGCGCGGCCGCCGAATCGGCCCGGCGCGCCGTGATGCAATGCGCCCCCTACAATCTTCCTGCCGATAAATATCAGGCCTGGGCCGATGTGATCGTCAATTTCGATCCGAGTGACATGTTCTGACCTGCCCAACGGCCACAGCTTAAAAAGAGGCGAAAACTTCATGAAGAGCATTCTCAGGACGATCTTGCTGACGCTGGCGATTGCGGCGGGCTTCACCTCCGCCGTGACATTGCCCGCGCATGCGCTGGTCGAGATTGATGTCAACAAGGGCAATGTCACGCCATTGCCGATCGCTATCACGGATTTCCTTTCCGGCGATCAGACGGGCGCCGAGATTTCCGGGATTATCACCGCCGACCTGAAGCGGTCCGGGCTTTTTGCGCCGATCGACAAAGCCGCCTTCGTCGAGAAGGTCTCAAATCCTGATGTCGCTCCGCGCTTCGCGGACTGGAAGGTCATCAACGCGCAGGCGCTGGTGACGGGTCGTATCACCAAGCAACCGGACGGCCGGCTGCGCGCCGAATTCCGCCTTTGGGATACTTTTGCCGGACAACAGCTTATCGGCGAGCAATATTTTGCCAATCCCGCCAATATGCGCCGCATCGGCCATATCATCGCCGACAAGATCTATGAGCGCCTGACCGGTGAAAAGGGCTATTTCGATACGCGTATCGTCTTTATCGACGAATCCGGCCCGAAGACCAAGCGGGTGAAGCGCTTGGCGATCATGGATCAGGACGGCGCCAATCTGCGCTATCTCTCGAATGGCCGCTCGCTTGTGCTGACGCCGCGTTTCTCGCCCAACCGGCAGGAAATCACCTATATGTCCTATGAAAGCGGTCAGCCGCAGGTCTATCTCTTGCAGATCGAGACGGGGCAGCGCGAACTGGTCGGAAATTTCCCCGGAATGACCTTCGCGCCGCGCTTCTCGCCTGACGGCCAGCGTGTGATCATGAGCCTGCTGAGAGATGACGGCAATTCCAACATCTTCACCATGGACCTAAGGAGCCGCACGACGACGCGGCTGACCAATGACGATTCGATCGACACCTCGCCCTCCTACTCGCCCGACGGCAAGCAGATCACCTTCACGTCGGATCGTGGCGGCGGCAGCGGCCGCTCGCAGATTTACGTCATGAACGCCGACGGATCGAACCAGCACCGTATCTCCTTCGGCAACGGCGTCTATTCCACCCCCGTCTGGTCGCCGCGCGGCGATCTGATCGCCTTCACGAAGCAGACCGGCGGCGAGTTCCAGATCGGCGTCATGCACACCGACGGCTCGGGGGAGCGCATTCTGACATCCGCTTTTCAGGAAGAGGGCCCAACCTGGGCGCCGAACGGGCGTGTGTTGATGTTCTTCAGCCGCGCCGCGGGAGCGCAGGGCGCGAAGCTCCATACGATCGATCTGACGGGACGCAACGAGCAGGAGATTCCGACGCCGCATTTCGCATCGGATCCGGCCTGGTCGCCCCTCCTTGAATAGAGTTGGAATAGAGCAGGCGAATTCGTCCGGCTTTATGCCGCAAGCGCCGCGTTTCCGCCGTATTTCGGCATAGTGTGCGCGCTACTGTTCGACCTGTTCCGCAGAGTCGCGCGAGGAGTGGTAAGAAAGAATTAACCCTGTTCGTTGAACCCCCCTTAACCAGAATTATGGTTACTGCGGTTTCAACGAAATTACTCAAGTGCGAAGGAGAGGCGGCTATGCGCCGTATCGCAGCCCTGACCAGAAGTCCAATTGCCATAGCGCTTGTCGCGGGTCTTGCCCTTGCCGGCTGCGCGTCGAAGCACGCGCCGAACTCGGCCGCCGATCTTGGCCTCGCCGGCTCGGCCACGCCCGGCTCGACGCAGGATTTCACCGTCAATGTCGGCGATCGCATCTTCTTCGACACGGATTCCTCCTCGATCCGGCCCGACGCGCAGACGACATTGACGAAGCAGGCGCAGTGGCTGAACCGCTATCCCAATTATTCGATCACGATCGAGGGCCATGCGGATGAGCGCGGGACGCGCGAGTACAATCTGGCGCTTGGCGCACGCCGTGCCGCCGCCACACGCGACTTCCTCGCCTCGCGCGGTGTCGCCGTGCGCCGGATGAAAACGATCTCCTACGGCAAGGAGCGTCCGGTGGCGACCTGCGACGACGAATCCTGCTGGTCGCAGAACCGCCGTGCCGTGACTGTTCTCAACGGGGCGGGAAGCTGAGGCTGGAGCAATCCAGCAAAGCGCAGCAGTTTTGCATCCGGCCGCTGGACGGCGGCCTACTGCAAAAAAGTCACAGTGACTGGAAAAAGCGGCCCTTGCGGCCGCTTTTTGCGTTTGTCCCAGGCAAAACAAAATTTGGTCGAACTGGCCGGTCTGATAATAACCTTGAAAACGTCTGACCGGACGGCCCTTTCCTGTGATGATCGAGAGAGGCTGATGCACATTCGACCTATTTTTGCCGGCGTGGCTCTTTTGCCCTTCCTGCTCGGCGGGCCAGCCGTGGCAAAGAACCTGGAACATGGCTATGCCGACGTGTCCTTCCTTGGCGTCTTCGGCGACAACGACCGCGCCCCCTCCCGAAGCAACCAGACCCAATACGCCCAGGCGGCCGATCCACGGGTGGATAGTCTCGCGGATCAGCTTCGCCAGTTAAACGGCAAGATCGAGGAGCTCAACTTCCAGGTCCTGCAGATGCAGGATCGGCTGAACAAGATGCAGAACGACAACGAGTTCCGCTTCGAGCAGTTGGAGAAGAATTCGGGCGGCGGAGGCGATAAGGGCGCCGACCGGCCGAAGGAGAGCCGGCCCGCGGTGAAGGGATCGCTAGAGGCTCCGCCCGGCCGGCAGGGCGACAATGCCGACGCCGATATCAAGAGCATCATCCAGGCGCCGGGCAATTCGGGGAGCGCCGTTGCCGAGAGAGGCGGACGCGAGGAACGCGGTGCGCCCCCGCGCGCGCTGGGATCGATCACCTTCGATTCCGCCGGCAATCCGGTGGGCGGCTCCGTCAATGAGGAAGCCATCGAAAGCAGGCCCGAACTCGAACAGCCAGGCCGCAACAATCCGCCGCCCAAACAGGATGATACGCGCGTCGCCGCCCTGCCGCCTGCGGACAATGCCAACGAGCTTTACAGGAATTCCTATCAGTTCATCCTTTCGGGCGACTACAAAACGGCGGAACAGGGCTTTCGCGAACACATTTCGCGCTTCCCGAACGACCCGCGCGCCGCGGATGCGCATTTCTGGCTGGGCGAGGCGCTCCTCGGGCAGGACAAATATCGCGACGCCGCACAGGTCTTCCTCGACGCCAACCGGACCTATCCGAAGTCCAAGAAGGCGCCCGACATGCTCCTCAAGCTTGGAGTCGCGCTTGCGGCCATGCACCAGCGCGATATCGCCTGCGCCACCTATAAGGAAATCGGCACCCGCTACCCAAAGGCCAGCGAGGCGCTGAAGGAGCGCACCAAGCGGGAAGAGGCTCTGTCGGGGTGTTGAGCCGTGTTTCCGGCGATCTCCTCCTAACCGTCTTCGACCGCTTCGAGCTGACGAAACACAAGGCTGTCGTGGCTGCCGTTTCGGGCGGCGGCGATTCGACGGCGCTCGTTCTTCTGCTGCAGGATCATATCCGCCGGCGGGGCCTTTCCACGCAGCTTGTCGCCGTCACGATCGATCACGGGCTGCGCCCGGAATCGACGGTGGAGGCGCGCGCCGTCGAGGCTTTCTGCACCGCTCGCGGCATAGCGCACCAGACCCTTCGCTGGGAGGAGGAAAAGCCGGCTACCGGGCTTTCCGCCGCTGCGAGGAGAGCCCGCTACGCGCTGCTCGGGGAGGCGGCCGAAGCGGCGGAGACGGATTTGATCTTCACGGGGCACACGCTCGACGATCAGTTGGAAACGGTCGCCATGCGCCAGATCAGGGGCGAAGGGCGCGGTCTCGCCGGCATGGCTCCGGCAACCCTTTATCAGGGCCGCGTCTGGATTCTCCGGCCGCTCATCGAGACCGGGCGCGAGACGCTCCGCGACTATCTTCGGCTGCGGGACGCCGCCTGGATCGAAGACCCGAGCAATGAAAATCCACGCTATGAGCGGGTGCGCGTGCGCCGGCGGCTCGCCGCGCGGGACGGTGCGGACGCCGATATCGCGCTCGATGGCGTTAGGACCGCCCAGGTCCGGAGAATCGCGCTCGGGGAACACGCTGCTGACCTAATTGACCGCTATTTCTCGCGCGTCTCGCCCGGCCTTTATCGGATCGACCGTGAATTCTTCGAGGAAGCCGACTATGACGCCGCTCTCTATGCCTTTCGCATCCTGCTCGCGACGATCGGCGGCCGGCGGCACCTGCCGGAGATCACGCGAGCGACGGCGCTCTTTGCGAAAATCCGGAGCGGCAGTTTGCGCGCCACATTGTCGCGGGCGCTGATCGATGCGCGCAAGCGGCAAGTCTGGCTGCATCGCGAGCGGCGAAGCCTTCCCGCGCCCCGCCCGGCGTGCAATCGCACGGTCTGGGACAACCGGTTTCGCGTGAGAAGCAGAGGGGAAACGCCGGGGGGGGTTATTGTCGCCCCTGGCGCTTTTGCGAGGAAACGCGCGACTGGTGAGTGTGATGCGCCGGCAAATCTGGCAGCTGTCGCTCGGGCCGCGGAGCCTGTCTTGTTACGCGAAGGAACTATCGAGCCCGCGGACATCGGCGGTCTTCCATCGCTTATCCCTGTCGTCGCGCCGTTCGTCGAATTCCTGCCCTCCTTTGATATCGCGCCCGCGCAGGCGATGGCGAAGCTGACCGGAAGCGAAGATCCACCGGCTCCGCCGATGGCGGGCCATAAATAAGTCGCTAAACCCGCCCTAAGGAGATGCTTGGCATTGTATCGGCTTCTCCCTATGTTAGGGCGATAGTAATGGAACGGGCGTCTCCTCCCACAGCGCCCCCAGGACAAGAGATGAATCCGAATTATCGTAATCTGGCGTTGTGGGCGATCATCGCCGTACTGCTGATCGCATTGTTCAACCTGTTCCAGACGCCGCAGCAGCGCGGAGCCTCGCATGAGGTCGCCTATTCGGATTTCCTGCAGGACCTTTCCGGCGGCAGGGTCAAGTCCGTCACGATCGCCGGCCAGAAGATCACCGGCACCTATCTCGACAACAACCAGTCCTTCTCGACCTATGCGCCTCCCGGAGACGGCAATCTCGTCCAGCAACTCGAGCAGAAGGGCGTGAAGATCACCGCGCGACCTGAAAGCGATGGTTCGTCCTCGCTGTTCTCCATCCTGCTGTCCTGGCTGCCTATGATCCTGATCCTCGGCGTGTGGATATTCTTCATGCGCCAGATGCAATCAGGCTCCGGCCGCGCCATGGGCTTCGGCAAGTCGAAGGCGAAGCTTCTGACGGAAGCGCATGGGCGTGTCACCTTCCAGGACGTGGCGGGCGTTGACGAAGCCAAGGAGGATCTCGAGGAGATCGTGGAGTTCCTGCGCGATCCCCAAAAATTCCAGCGGCTCGGCGGCAAGATCCCGCGCGGGGTCCTGCTCGCCGGCCCTCCCGGAACCGGCAAGACGCTTCTGGCCCGTTCCGTTGCGGGCGAAGCCAACGTGCCGTTCTTCACCATTTCCGGCTCGGATTTCGTCGAAATGTTCGTCGGCGTCGGCGCCAGCCGCGTTCGAGACATGTTCGATCAGGCGAAGAAGAACGCGCCCTGCATTATCTTCATCGACGAGATCGACGCGGTCGGCCGCCATCGCGGCGCCGGACTTGGCGGCGGCAATGACGAGCGCGAGCAGACGCTGAACCAGCTGCTGGTCGAAATGGACGGCTTCGAGGCCAATGAGGGCATCATCCTGATCGCCGCGACGAACCGCCCCGACGTGCTCGATCCGGCGCTCTTGCGGCCGGGCCGCTTCGACCGACAGGTCGTCGTCCCCAATCCCGACATCAACGGCCGCGAGAAGATCCTTAAGGTCCATGTCCGTAACGTGCCGCTGGCGCCCAATGTCGATCTGAAGGTCATCGCGCGGGGGACGCCCGGATTCTCCGGCGCCGACCTCGCCAACCTTGTCAATGAGGCGGCGCTGATGGCGGCGCGCCGCAACAAGCGCCTCGTCACCATGCAGGAATTCGAGGACGCCAAGGACAAGGTCATGATGGGCGCGGAGCGCCGCTCTACCGCCATGACCCAGGCCGAGAAGGAGCTGACCGCCTATCACGAATCCGGCCATGCAATCATGGCGCTGAACGTGCCCTCGGCCGACCCGCTCCACAAGGCGACCATCATCCCGCGCGGCCGCGCGCTCGGCATGGTTATGCAATTGCCCGAGGGCGACCGCTACTCGATGAGCTACAAATACATGATCTCGCGCCTTGCGATCATGATGGGCGGCCGGGTCGCCGAAGAGATGAAGTTCGGCAAGGAGAACATCACCTCAGGCGCTGCCTCCGACATCGATCAGGCGACGAAGCTCGCCCGCGCCATGGTGACGCGCTGGGGCTTCTCCGACAAGCTGGGTCAGGTCGCCTATGGCGAAAACCAGGAAGAGGTTTTCCTCGGCCATTCGGTGGCGCGCACGCAGAACGTCTCCGAGGAGACGGCGCAGATTATCGACGCCGAAGTGCGCCGCCTGACCGACGAGGCCTATGCCACCGCGCGCCAGATCCTGACCAAGAAGAAGAAGGACTGGATCGCGCTAGCCGAAGGCCTGCTCGAATACGAAACGCTTTCGGGCGAGGAGATCAAGCAGCTGCTCGCCGGCCAGAAGCCCTCGCGCGACCAGGGCGACGACACGCCAACCTCGCGCGGTTCGGCGGTGCCGAAAGCCGGACCACGCAAGGAAGGGCGCAAGAAGGGCGGCGGCGAGCCGGGCATGGAGCCGCAGCCCCAGGGGTGAGGCCGGGCTTGCCGAAGGTAAACCTATCCTGCCGTCGTCATGATGGGAGGGGCGCTCGGGAGCTGCCGGAGGGCGGCGGACCCGGCCGGAGCGCTCGGTCGAAGGCCGGGAAAAGCCAATGACTTGGCCTTTTAGCGAACGCCCGGAGCCATAGCGGAGGGCGAAATGTTGGCGCCTTTTCGAGGTCGGAGCGCCGCCGAGAACTTCTGGCGGCGCTTTTGTTTGGTTTTGTTTGGCGACTGTACCGGACCGCCTCCTATGATGCTTGCGCCAGCCTTTCATCCAAGATGCGACCCCGCCTGCATTGCGACACGATGGTGAACCAAAGCACTGCGGTCTATCGCGATACTGGCAAGGCAAGCCCGCGAAAGACGCATAATTCTCTTTCCGAATTCACCCGACCGCCGAAACCTGTCCCCTATCGCTTGCAGCTTCGCTCGCCTGCACGCGGTCGCGGCCGTTCCGCTTCGCCTGAAGCAGCGCCATGTCGGCGCGGCGGAGCAGCCTTTCCAGGCTTTCACCCGACGACATTTCGGCAATGCCGAAGCTTGCGGTGACACGGCAATCTTCCGGCAATCCGGCAATCCGCATGCCTGAGACAGCCAGCCGCAGCGACTGGCCAAAAAGCCGCGCGCCGTGAAGGTTCGTATCGGGAAGTACGGTCACGAATTCCTCCCCGCCGAGACGTCCCGCCACGCCGTTCGGCGTAGCCTCTCTCAAGATTTTCCCGAAGGCGGCGATGACCCTGTCGCCGCAGGCATGGCCGAAGCGGTCGTTGATTGATTTGAAGTGGTCGAGATCGCAAATGACGAGCGCCAGCGGCGTCCCCAGTCGTCCATGCCGCTTCAGGACGCCGCTGAGCCTTTCCTCGAATCCTCTTCGATTGAGCAGGCCCGATAGCGGATCGGTGCGCGATGTTTCCCGCAAATCCTCGATTATGTCGACGATGATGGCCGAAATCAGCGTGAACGCAACCGCGAGGGAAAACAGCGCGGAAGAGAAATCGAGCACCAGCTTCGTCAGCGAGGATGTATATTGGTCCAAACTGACGATATGGCCATCGACCGCGACCATGCTCATGGTGCGGATACCGACATAGCAACCGCAGACCAGCAGGATCGTCAGCAGCACGCTATCCGCCAGCTTCCTGTCCCTCAGACCCGCAAGCGGCCAGGCGATCACGAAAAGCATGGCTCCATACATGAAATTGGCGGAGAGGATCCTGCCCGTCATGTCGCGGTCCATGAACATGAACCATAGGAGAAACGCGTACCCGACGCCGGCAATGCAGGTCAGCCCGGCGAAGGGCGCCGGCAGCCCCACCCGCTTCAGGATGGCGTGGGCCATCAGGAAAAAGAAACAGGTAATCGCCACGTTGGAGATCAGCGCGTTGGCGGGATCGCCAAAGAGCGGAAAATTCTGCAGCAGGAAAGCTGCCGCATAGAGAAGAAAGCCGAGCGAAAACTCGGCCACGTAAGCCTTGGGCCACCATCCCTTCCACAAGACCGCAAAGATTGCAGCGCAAGCCGTCGCGAGCAGCGGATTGAGCAGACCAATCAGAACGCCACCGATCATGCTCCCCTTTTGCTCCAGCCCCAGCCTTCACGGCAGCGTAGCGGGAAAGGAAGAACAAGCGGTTAAGCGACCCTCGAAAACCTCGAAGAGAACGAGAAAAAAAGCCCCGGCGGGAGCCGGTCTTCCGCTCGCCGTCAGGGCTTTCAGTGTCTCGGGACAGCAACCGTCGGGCTGCCGCAAAAAACCGGTGTTCTCGTGCTCAATGCCAGTCGCGGATATCCACGAAATGGCCGGCGATCGCCGCCGCCGCCGCCATCGCCGGAGAGACCAGATGCGTGCGGCCCTTGAAGCCTTGCCTGCCCTCGAAATTGCGGTTCGAGGTCGAGGCGCAGCGTTCCTGGGGGGAGAGGCGGTCATCGTTCATGGCAAGGCACATGGAGCAGCCGGGTTCGCGCCATTCGAAACCTGCGGCGAGAAAGATCTTGTCGAGACCTTCCGCTTCCGCCTGTTCCTTGACGATGCCGGAGCCCGGCACGATCATCGCGTTGACGCGATCGGAAACCTTCTTGCCATCCACGACCTTCGCCGCGGCGCGCAGATCCTCGATGCGGCCATTGGTGCAGGAGCCGATGAAGACGCGGTCGAGCGCGATGTCAGTGATCTTCGTGCCGGCCGAGAGGCCCATATATTCGAGCGCGCGCTTCTTCGAGTTGCGCTTGTTCTCGTCCTCGATCCTGTCGGGATCGGGAACGACGCCGGTGACGGCCACGACGTCCTCCGGCGAAGAGCCCCAGGTGACGATCGGCGGCAGTTTCGCCGCGTCAAGCGTCACGATCTCGTTGAAATGCGCGCCCTCGTCGGAGCGCAGCGTCTCCCAATAGGCGCGGGCCAAGTCCCAATCCCGGCCCTTCGGCGCCCGCGGACGGTCCTTAATATAGGCGAAGGTCGTCTCATCGGGCGCAATCATGCCGGCCCGGGCGCCGCCCTCGATCGACATGTTGCACACAGTCATGCGGCCTTCCATCGACAGCGAACGGATCGCATCGCCGGCATATTCGATGACGTAGCCGGTGCCGCCGGCGGTGCCGATCTCGCCGATGATGGCGAGGATGATATCCTTCGCCGTGACGCCCGCCGGCAGCGCGCCGTCGACGCGCACCAGCATGTTCTTGGCTTTTTTCTGGATCAGCGTCTGGGTCGCGAGCACATGCTCGACTTCCGACGTGCCGATGCCGTGCGCAAGCGCGCCGAAAGCGCCATGGGTCGAGGTGTGGCTGTCGCCGCAGACGATCGTCGTGCCCGGCAAGGTGAAGCCCTGTTCCGGTCCGATGATGTGGACGATGCCCTGGCGGCGGTCGGCGGCGTCGTAATAGTCGATGCCGAAATCGGCGGCGTTCTTCGCCAGCGCCTCGACCTGGATGCGGCTTTCCTCGTTCTTGATACCCAATTTGCGGTCGGCCGTTGTCGGAACGTTGTGATCGACGACGGCAAGCGTCTTTTCGGGATGGCGAACCTTGCGGCCGGTTATCCTGAGTCCTTCGAAAGCCTGCGGGCTCGTCACCTCATGAACGAGATGGCGGTCGATATAGAGGAGGCAGGTGCCGTCTTCCTGGCGATCGACGACATGGTCGTTGAATATCTTATCGTAAAGTGTGCTGGGTGCGGTCATCGTGATCAATCCTGGCGTGCTGAGCAGAAAGATAGGGCTTTGCCGGCCGGCTGCCGGCAACGTATCACTCAGCGAAGTCGCGCGAGCATGGCGCCTGCAACGCGCGCGAAAAAGCGCGACGGCAGGCGCTTGTGGTCCTGCAGCACGAAGCGCTTGTAGGCGGGATTGCCAAAAAGCCTTTCCATGCCGGCTCCCATATCAATGTTTTGCCCCGCCGGCAATTGGAGCTTTGGGCGGTTGGCGGATCTCGAACACGAAGGCCTGGACCAGCACTTCCGGTTCCGCCACGGCGAAGGCGCGGAAGGGCGGGCTTTCCTCGACGGGAGACCAGCGGCCGGCTTGCCTCAATTCCTCGAATTTCCGCCTGAAGCCGCCGCTTTCGACAATGGAATCGCGCACGGTGAAGATGGCGTGACCGCCCGGACGGGTGATCCGGACCAGTTCGTCGAGACTGGATGCGGGGGCGTGGCCCTCGGTAAAGACGCCGGTCGAAAGAAAAGCCTTGAAATAGCCGTCCCTCCAAGGCAGTGGGCCGCCGAGCGCCGCCTCTTTCAATTCGCCATAGACGCCGCGCCGGCGCGCGATCGCCAGCATCTCCGCAGACATGTCAACGCCATCGATCGACTCATAGCCGAGAGCCTGAAGGAATGGGCCGGAAAGCCCTGTGCCGCAACCCGCGTCGAGGATGGCGCCTTGGCCACGCTGGACATAGCGCGCTACCCAGGCCGCAATGAGGAAGGGAAGACCATAGCCGAGTTCCGCCGTCTGGCGGTCGTACTCGTTCGCCCAGTCGGCATAGGCGCCAGCAAGTTCCTGTCTCGACTGCGCGGCATAGACGCGCTCCAGCGCCGGCCGCGTCGTTTTCATCTTCACCATCTGGATATCTCCTCCCGAGGGAGGAAATTAGCCGAAAACCGGAGCGGCGAGAACCGGCGGGAAAACGAAAAAGGGCGCGGGATCGCTCCCGCGCCCTCCATTCGGAGGTGCCCGTTTCGATCTATTCCGACTTGGCGGCGTTGGCCTCGGCGGCGTCCTGAGCCGCCTTCTCGGCCGCGAGCGCTTCGGCGGCAGCAACCTTTTCCGCTTCCAGGCGCGCCTGTTCCTCGGCGGCGGCGGCGCGCTCGGCGTCGTTCAGCTTGCGAGCGCGCACGCCGGTGTTTTCCGAAATGCGGGCCGATTTGCCGCGGCGATCGCGCAGATAATAGAGCTTGGCGCGGCGGACCTTGCCGCGACGCACGATTTCCACCGCCTCGAGCTGCGGCGAATAGACGGGGAAGACGCGTTCCACGCCCTCGCCATAGGAAATCTTGCGGACGGTGAAATTCTCCTGGAAGCCGGAACCGGAGCGGGCGATGCAGACGCCTTCATAAGCCTGCACGCGGGTGCGAGTGCCTTCGGTGACGCGCACCTGGACGCGAACGGTGTCGCCCGGTTCGAATGCGGGCAGCTTGCGCTTTTCCTCGATTTTGGCGGCCTGCTCGGCTTCAAGCTGACGTATCAGGTCCATCTCGTAATCCACTTCTTGTTCTTTCGACAGCCAGAGCGCCCTCCCTCGCCGCGCAGTTCCTCGACCGCAGGGCTATGTCCGTTCCGCAAGAGCCTGGACAGGGGCGTTTTCACCGTCTCTGTTGACGGGATCGGGAATTTCTTCCCGGTTCGGGCGCGCTCATACACGCTTTGAGGGCGTTTGTCACCCGTATCGGCCAGAAAATCGCGAGGCGGAGATGATGTAGGGGCCGTGTTCAGCCAAGCAGGTCCGGACGTCTCTCCCGCGTCAGTTTCTCCGCCTCTTCGCGCCGCCAGGCAGCGATTTTCGCATGGTCGCCCGACAGAAGGACGGAAGGGATCGGACGGTCTTCGAAGAGCTGCGGCCGCGTATAATGGGGGTATTCCAGAAGTCCGCCTTCGAAACTCTCGTCCTCGCCCGACGCGTGATTGCCCATCACGCCCGGCAAGAGCCGCACCACCGCATCGAAAAGCACCAGCGCGGCAGGCTCGCCTCCCGAAAGGATGTAATCGCCGAGCGACACCTCTTCCAATCCTCGCGCCTCGATCACGCGCTGGTCGACGCCCTCGAAGCGGCCGCAGATGATGATAGCGCCGGACCCTTCCGCGAGCCGGCGAACGCGTTGTTGCGTCAGCGGACGGCCCCGCGGACTCATCAAGAGCTTCGGCCGAGGGTCACCGGCCGGTGCGGCATGGTCGATCGCCGCGGCGAGAATGTCGGCGCGCATCACCATCCCCGCGCCGCCGCCTGCCGGCGTGTCGTCCACGGTCCGATGCCTGTCCGTGGCAAAATCCCTGATCTGCACCGTGTCGAGCGACCAGAGACCGGCTCGGAGCGCCCTGCCTGCGAGCGACAAATCGAGATGGCCCGGAAACATTTCGGGATAGAGCGTCAGGACGGTGGCGCGGAAACTCACCGGTTGCCTCCCGCCGAACGCGGTCCGCGCGGCCGCGTCGCGGCATCGAAGGAATCGCCCTCCTCGAAATCTTCCAGAGGTCGCGCCTCGTCTTCCGCGTCGAGGCCGGACGCGGCGGGATCGATCCGGGCGAAGCCGCCGGGGATATCGACCTCCGGAACCGCTGAACGGGTGAAGGGGATCATCACCGAGCGGCCATCCTTCAGTTTCAATTCAAGGATATCGCCGCCACCGAAATCGTGGACCGCCACGATCCTGCCGAGCATTGCGCCGCCAGCCCGGACATCGAGGCCAATCAGGTCGGCGTGATAGAATTCTTCCTCGTCGAGATCCTCGGGCAGTGCGGATCGATCGATAAAGAGCGGCGTGCCGGTAAGTGCAGCGGCCGCTTCCCGGTCGGCGACGCCCGCAAAACGGACGACCACGCCATTTTTCGCTGGCCTTGCCTTGGCGATCTCAAAGATGCGTCCGTCGGCCGCGAAGAGCGGGCCGTAGTCGCCGATCGCCTCGGGGTCGCCGGTGAACGTCTTGACGCGCACCTCGCCCTGGACGCCATGGGGGGCGCCGATCACGGCCATCTGCACGGGATTGGTCGGTTTCGATACGCTCATTTCATCAACGGGAACGGTCAACTCGCAAGGGATATCCGAATCCGGTCTTCACCCGACGCTAACCGGAACACGTCATGCTATCCCTAACCGAAAAAGAGTGCAGCCGGAATGCAAGAGTTTCTCGTCTCGGCCAAAACCGACCTGCAGGATGCGCGGCAAGCCTGGCTGCAGGCGCTTGCCGGCGAAAGGCGGCTTTCTCGCCTCACCGTCGAAGCCTATGAGCGGGATACGCGCCAGTTTCTGCAATTTCTGACGGGCCATCTCGGCGGCCCGCCCGGTCTTGGCGACATCGCCCAACTTCGCACCGCCGATCTGCGCGCTTTCCTCGCTTATCGCCGCGTCGGTGGAACCGGCGCGCGATCGCTCGGCCGCGGCCTTGCCGGCATACGGTCCTTCCTCCGCTTCCTCGAACGAAAAGGTCTGGCGAGCGCCGCCGGCGCGATGGCGCTGCGCGCGCCAAGACAGCCGAAGTCGCTGCCGAAGCCGCTTACCGCGCAGGATGCACGCCGAGTCGCTTCGACAGAGGGCCAACTCGCGGAAGAGCCATGGATCGCCGCGCGCAATGCCGCCGTCCTGGCGCTGCTCTATGGCGCAGGCCTGCGCATTTCCGAAGCTCTGGGACTCACAGCAGGCGTGCTCTCCGGAAAAGGGCAGACGGCGATCCGCATCACCGGAAAGGGCGGCAAGACGCGGCTGGCGCCGATCCTTGCCGTTGTAGCAGAAGCGGTCGATGAATATCGCCGGCTTTGTCCACACCATCTCGATGCCGGCAAGCCGCTCTTCCGTGGCGCACGGGGCGGGCCGCTCAATCCCGCCATCATTCAACGCGAGATGCAGAAATTGCGCAGCGCGCTTGGGCTGCCCGACACGGCGACGCCGCATGCGCTTCGCCATTCCTTCGCGACCCACCTTCTCGGGCGCGGCGGCGATCTCAGGACCATTCAGGAACTGCTCGGCCATGCCAGCCTGTCCACGACCCAGATCTATACCGGGGTCGATACGGCGCGCCTGCTCGAAATCTACGAGACCGCGCATCCGCGCGCCTGAGTAGTTCTTACCGGCAATTATCCGCGTTGGATTAACCGATTTTCCGTATTTTCCGGCCACAATAGCGGGATGAAACGAGCAATCGCCATCGTCGACCGCGCCGCGGGCGTCACGTTCAACCTCATTCTCGGGCTGAACGTGCTTTTCCTGCTCTCCTTCCTGGCCGTCGCCTTATACGCAGCATCCGGCCGCTGACCGGCCGCTCTTCCGGCGACTCGAGAAAGGCCGCTGCCCAGCGCAAGCGTCGCATTCAGCCTCGGTTCACGTTGCCGCCGTTACCAACCAAATCCGCTTCCTTTTGTCGCATAGGGAGCCTATGCCATGAAAATGGCCGGCTACGGAGGGAGGCACGGTTGCGCCGCACGCCCAGCGTGCCTATCAGCGTCCTCGTTTTCCACGGAATTTCCCGCATGCACGGTGTCGACGAAAACCTACGCCGGAGCAACCTTCTAGGCGCTGACAGCCTCGATTTTCTCAGGAAGATCAGGTATCGCGCCATCCTGCGGCGCGGGTACTCGCTGCTCAAGGCAAGAGGGCTTTTCATTGTCCTCATTGCCAGCATCGTCGGTGCGATTTCTGGCGCCTTCGTCAGCCTGATGAGCTTCACCGTGCAGCAGATGCACTGGTTCCTGTTCGGTTTGCCGAAGGGCGCGCGACTGTCCAGCATGTTCGCGCTTTTCGATCCTCAATACGCGCTCGTTCCCGCCGCCGGCGGTGTCGTCATGGGACTGAGCGTCGCCTATCTCCGCTACAGGAATTACCGCACCCTGGTCGACCCGATTGAGGCCAATGCGCTGCATGGCGGACGGATGTCGATGGTGGACACGCTGATCGTCGTCTTCCAGACCATCGTATCGACCGGCTGCGGCGCCTCGGTCGGACTGGAGGCCGGCTACACGCAGATCGGATCAGGCGTCGCCTCCCGGCTGGCGCGAACGCTTGGGCTCAGGCGGGCCGACGTGCGTGTCCTGGTCGGCTGCGGTGCGGCCGGCGCAATCGCCGCAGCTTTTCAGGCGCCATTGACGGGGGCCTTCTACGGCTTCGAACTGATCATCGGCGTCTACACCGTCGCCAATGTCGCGCCGGTTCTCGCGGCCGCGATCGCGGCATCTCTTTCATCGGCCTATCTCGGCGCCGTCGAATTCCCGGTCCATGTCGGGGAAATAGCGAAGATGCTGCCACATCAGTATCTCCCCTATTTGCTGCTTGGGCTGATCGGCGGCGCGGCGTCCATCCTGATCATGTATCTCGTCACGATGGTGGGCCGCATCTTCGTTAAATTGTCGATTGACGCGATGATCCGTCCGGTGATTGGCGGCGTGCTCGTCGGCCTGCTGGCGCTCGGGACCCCGCAGGTCTTGTCGAGCGGCCACGGCGCGCTACAGATCCAGCTCGAGATGAATTACGGTCTGGCGACCGTGGCAGGCGTCTTCGCGATGAAGGTAGCGGCTTCGGCCATATCGCTGGGCGCGGGTTTTCGCGGTGGGTTGTTTTTCGCTTCGCTGTTCCTGGGAGCGCTGCTCGGCAAGATCTTCGCGGCGCTGATGGCCATCTTCTCGCCGCAGACTGGCATCGATCCCGGCGTCGCCGCGGTGATCGGCATGACCTCGGTGGCTGTCGGCATCGTCGGCGGCCCGCTGACGATGACGTTCCTGGCGCTTGAATCGACCGGCGACCTGACGCTGACGGGCGTCGTGCTGGCGGGCTCGATCATGTCCGCCATGCTGGTACGCGAGACTTTCGGCTATTCGTTCTCGACCTGGCGCCTGCATCTGCGCGGCGAGACGATCAGAAGCGCGCAGGATGTCGGCTGGATGCGTTCGCTGACAGTGGGATCGATGATGCGCGGCGATGTTCGGACGGTCGATGCTGACCTGCCCGTCGCGGAGGTAAGGAAAAGGGTGCCGCTCGGCGCGTCGCAGCGGGTGATCGCCGTCGATGAGGATCAACGCTATGTCGGTATCGTGCTTGTTCCGGACCTGCACGCGGAACAGGGCGATGAGGCGGACGAAAGCATCCCCGTGCGCGAACTGGCGAAATTCCAGGAAACGGTCCTCGTCCCTTCCATGAACGTCAAGGTCGCCGCCGATATGTTCGCCTCCGCCAACAGCGAGGAACTCGCCGTGGTCGGCGATCTCTATAACAAGAAGGTCGTCGGGCTATTGACCGAAGGCCATTTGATGCGCCGCTACGCCGAGGAACTGGAAAAGGCGCGGCGCGACCTGTCGGGCGAGGCATGAGGGCCGGCCTGTTCACGCGAAGATCCACCGCTCCTGCTCGACGATCCGGCCGACGAAATCCGCCACCGCCTGAACACGTCTGAGCGGCCTGACGGATTCATGATAGACGATCCAATAGGCTCTCCTGATCGGCTTGCCGATCTCCAGGCGGATGAGTTCGGGCATCGAGCGCGCGATGAAGGTGTGGAGAATGCCAATGCCGGCGCCGGAGCGCACCGCCTCGACCTGTCCCAATGAGGAAGAGACGGAGAAATTGGCCGGCCATTCCGACGCGATCTCGTCGACATAGTCGAGAGATGGGCTGATCGCGAGGTCGGGCACGTAGCCGACGAGCCGGTGATGGGGAAGCTCGGCCGGCGTTTTCGGCAGGCCGTTTGCCTCCGCATAGGCGCGCGAGGCGTAGAGTTGGAGCGTGTAGTCCACCAGCTTGCCGGCGACGAGGCGGCCTTCCGTCGGCCGATCGACCGTGATGACAATGTCGGCTTCCCGCCTCGACAGGGAGAAGGAGCGCGGAACGGGCACCAATTGCAGGGAAAGCTCCGGATGGAGAGCGGCGAGCGCGCCGAGCCGAGGCGCCAGGAACGCGACGCCAAAACCATCCGGCGCGCCGATCCGCACGATGCCCGTCAGCGCATCGCCCTCCCCGGCGATCTCGGCGCGCGCCGCGATCATGTCGGCTTCCATGCGCTCGGCGACCACCAGGAACCGCTCTCCGGCTGGCGTCAACTCCGAGCCGGTGGTGAGCCTGCGGAAGAGACGCGCCTTGAGCGATTCCTCCAATGCCGCGACGCGCCGGGAAACCGTGGCGTGATTGAGGCCGAGCCGCCGGGCGGCGCCGAGGATCTGGCCTGCCCGCGCGACAGCGAGAAAGATACGCACGTCATCCCAGTTCATCGCCGCCCTCGAAAGACTGGTACTATGCAGAAATTCGTGCACCTTTCCAAGACGATCTTTATTTCTCGCACAACGGCTGCGTTCAGGGTCGCATTGCCTTCCGTTGTGCAAAGGCGGAGAATGATCCTTTCGAACAGTCAGGGAGCGTAACCATGGTCGAATACGGTCATTTCATCGGCGGCAAGAAGGTCGCCGGCAAGAGCGGACGCAAACAGGACGTGATGCAGCCAATGGATGGCTCCGTGCGCGGCGCCGTGGCGCTTGCCTCGCGCGATGAAGTGCGCGCGGCGGTCGAGAATGCCAAGGCGGCGCAGCCGGCCTGGGCGGCGACCAATCCGCAGCGCCGCGCCCGCATCCTGATGAAGTTTCTGGAACTGGTGGCGCGCGACAATGACGAACTGGCCGAGATCCTGGCGCGCGAGCATGGCAAGACCCTTCCCGACGCCAAGGGCGACATCCAGCGCGGCGTCGAAGTCGTCGAATTCGCGCTCGGCGTGCCGCACCTGATGAAGGGCGAGTTCACCGAGGGCGCCGGCCCCGGCATCGACAATTACTCCGTACGCCAGCCGCTCGGCGTCGTCGCCGGCATTACGCCCTTCAACTTCCCGGCCATGATCCCGATGTGGAAATTCGCGCCGGCGATCGCATGCGGCAATGCCTTCATCCTGAAGCCCTCCGAGCGTGATCCCGGAGTCCCGCTCAGGCTTGCCGAACTGATGCTGGAAGCAGGCTTGCCCGAGGGCATTCTCAATGTCGTCAATGGCGACAAGGAAGCGGTGGATGCGATCCTCGACGATCCGGACATCAAGGCGGTCGGCTTCGTCGGCTCGTCCGACATCGCGCAATATATCTATAGCCGCGCCGCCAGCACCGGCAAACGCGTGCAGTGCTTCGGCGGCGCCAAGAACCACATGATCGTCATGCCCGACGCCGACATGGACCAGGCGGTCGATGCGCTGATCGGTTCGGGCTATGGCGCGGCGGGCGAACGCTGCATGGCGGTGTCGGTCGCCGTGCCGGTCGGCAAGGCGACGGCCGACAAGCTGGTTGAGAAGCTCATTCCGCGTGTCGAAAGCCTGAAGATCGGCCCGTCCACCGACCCATCGGCCGATTTCGGCCCGCTGGTGACGAAGCAGGCTCTGGAGCGCGTCAAGGGCTATGTCGATCTCGGCATCAAGGAAGGCGCCAAGCTCGTCGTCGACGGGCGCGGCTTCAAGATGCAGGGCTATGAGAACGGCTTCTATATGGGCGGCTGCCTCTTCGACCATGTGACGCCCGAGATGCGCATCTACAAGGAAGAGATATTCGGTCCCGTGCTGTCGGTCGTTCGCGCGCATGATTATGAAGAGGCGCTGCGCCTTCCGTCCGAGCATGAATATGGCAATGGCGTCGCGATCTTCACCCGCGACGGCGACGCCGCGCGGGAATTCGCGTCCCGCGTCAATGTCGGCATGGTCGGCATCAACGTGCCGATCCCGGTGCCGGTCTCCTACTATACGTTCGGCGGATGGAAGCGCTCCGGCTTCGGCGACCTCAATCAGTATGGGCCGGACTCGATCCGCTTCTACACCAAGACCAAGACGGTGATGTCGCGCTGGCCGTCCGGCGTCAAGGAAGGGGCGGAATTCGCCATGCCGACGATGAACTGACGCCAGACAGTTTTCTCGCTTGCGCGTCCTCGCCTCCGGCTGCGGGCGCGCGGGCAGACGTCAAGGAAGGCGCGGAATTCGCCATGCCGACGATGAACTGACGCCCGGACAGCGGCGCGTCGTTCGGCGCGGACGTGTGGCAGACGCATTTCGAAATTCAAAAGGCAGGGCTCGTCCGTGCCTTTTTCTTTTCGGGCCGCGGGATACCGCGGGCGGGCATATACGGAGATGTGATGGAACGAGATCGCGCGTCCCGAATTGTTAACGCGGGTCGAGCAGCGGAGAGGGTGGAAGCCGGCAAGAAGTGAAGCGCCGGCAAAAGGACGACAGGGAGCCCGTAATGGCACTCAAATCCTATCTCATTCCGGCAGCAGCAGCTGCCATCCTGGTTGTAACAGTTCCCCCCCGGCTGGAGGCCGCGCCGGCGCATTTCCAATCCACCGTCACAACTCCAAAGACCGACCGCATCGCGATGCGGCCGAATGCCGGCAAGACCGAAACCACCGTAACAGGTCTGCAGGCAGTTTCGGGCGTTACCTGCGCGAAACGCACCGACATGGTGAATGCGCTCGGGCGGCTTTATAATGAAAAGCAGCAATCCACCGGACTCGTCAGTCCGAAAGCGGCTGTCGAAGTGTTCGTCTCGAACAAGGGCGACTGGACGATCCTGGCAACCGGAACCAACGGCGTCAGCTGCATGATGGCGGCAGGCGAAGGCTGGGATACGGCCAATCTAGCCGCACTGCCGGGCAGCTGACCAGTTTCTCCTGTAATCAAAGGCCGGCGGCGACCGCTTCGGCGTGGCCACGAAGCAGGCTTATCAGGCGATCGGCCTGTACGCCGGCTGCGTCCTCGTCGTGATCCAGTATGGAACGGATGATCTCGACATGTTGGGCGGCCGATTCCGCCAGTCCGGCCTCGGCTCTGTAGCGATACCAGAAACGCCGGCTGTGGGTCTGCAACGGCGCGGCGAGGCGTGACGCGAAGGCGTTGTCCGCGGCAGAATTGATTGCTTCATCGAGGGATTTGTCGGCGGCGAGGAAGTCGTTCACGCTGCCGGCGATGACGGCCTGCTGCATGGCGCGCGCCGCCTTCTGGAAACGCATATTGGCGTCGCGCGTATAGAAACGGGCGGCTGAGCGGGCGAGGATGATCTCGACCCCGCGCCGCGCGTCGAGCACCTTCAGCCAGTCCCCGGCATGGAGCGGCGCGACGGCCATGCCGGCGCGCGGGCGCACTTCGAGAAGCCCTTCCCATGCGAGCCTCTGCACGGCTTCGCGCACCGGCGTGCGGCCAAGTCCCAGCCGCTCGATCAGAACACCTTCCGTCGTGACGCTGCCCGGCGCCAGCTCGAGCGTCACGATCATCCGCTCCAGTACGCGATAGGCCTTGACCGCTGCTGGCTCGAAGGAATTGATATCGCTTTCCGCGTTCAACAGATGCGCTCCCTGGCGGATTCCTGCCGCATATCAACGCGGAAATCTATGTTGACATATATCCGGCTATATTGATATATCACGAATATATCAGATCGGAGAGAGATAAGATGTGGAAAGGTATATTCCCGGCAGTCACCACGAAGTTCACGGCCGATGACGCGCTCGATCATGCGGAAATGGAGCGCTGCTTCTCTCTGCTCATGGATGCCGGATGTGACGGTCTCATTGTCGCCGGGTCGTTGGGCGAAGGGCCGATGCTTTCCCATGACGAGAAGCTCGAGGTCCTGAAGACCGCTCAAGGCGTGGCGCGGGGCAAGCCCGTGCTCCTCACCGTCAATGAAGCGTCCACCCGCGAGGCGAAGGCGCTTGCCGTGCGGGCGGCGAAGGCCGGCGCTGACGGTCTGATGGTCGTGCCGAGCCCGATCTACCACACCAACCCCAAAGAGACCGCAGACAATCTCAAGATGATCGCCGCGGCTGGCGATCTGCCCGTGATGGTCTATTCCAACCGCATCGCCTACCGCGTTGACGTGACTGCCGACATCATGGCCGAGCTTGCGTCCGACAACCGCATCGTGGCCATCAAGGAATCCTCCGACGACATCCGCCGCTCGATCGACATGATCAACCGTTTCGGCGATCGTTTCGACCTCTTTACAGGCGTCGACAATCTCGCCTTCGAGGCGCTATCCGTCGGCGCGGTTGGCTGGGTCGCCGGTCTCGTCACCGCCTTCCCGCGCGAAACGGTCGTGATCTACCGTCTCATCAAGGAAGGGCGCACCGCCGAGGCGCTCAAGCTTTACCGTTGGTTCCGACCGCTTCTCGATCTCGACGTCTCGACCTATCTGGTCCAGAACATCAAGCTTGCGGAGGTCCACGCCATCGGCAGCAATGAGCGGGTGCGCCTGCCGCGCCAGCCGCTTGCCGGCGCCGAGCGCGAGCGGGTGGAGAAAATCATTAGGGACGCGCTGGCGACGCGGCCGGATCTGCCTAAGATCTGAATGAAAACGCGGATATTTCCGTGAGCAACGATCAGCTCGACATCCTCGTCATCGGCGCCGGCATTATCGGCGTCTGTACGGCCGCCTATCTCGCCGAGTCGGGCCATGCGGTCTCGGTTGTCGATCGGAGCGGTATCTGCGAGGAGACGAGCTCAGGCAATGCCGGCGCCTTCGCCTTCTCCGACGTGTTGCCGCTGGCGCAAAAGGGCATGCTCGCCCATGCGCCCAAATGGCTTCTCGATCCCCTGGGTCCGCTGTCGATCCGCCCGTCCTATCTGCCGCGGCTCCTTCCGTGGCTCATACGGTTCCGCCGCGCGGCCGCTCCGGGGCGCCACGAGGCGGGGCTCGCCGCGCAGGCGGCGCTGATGAAACTTGGCGAGGCGGAATGGGCCGGTCTCATGCAGCGCTCGGGCACGACGGGCATGCTGCGCGAGGACGGCTCGCTCGAACTCTATGAGAGCAAGGCGGAGTTTCATAACTCACTCCCGGGCTGGGAGGCGCGCGAGCGCCACGGCATCGCCTTCCGGCATCTGGAGAAGGATGAACTCGGCGAATATCAACCCGGCCTTTCCGATCGGTTCGTTGCCGGCGCCTTCGTCCCCGGCTGGAAGACCGTCAGCGATCCGCGATTGGTCGGCAAGGCCATCTGGGCCTATGCGGAACAGAAAGGCGCTACTTTCATCCGCGCCGATGTCAGGGGAATCCGACCTGCCGGCGGCGGCTGGCAGGCGTCGGGGGCCGATGGGAGGGAGATGAAGTCGCGCAAGATCGTTCTTTGCGCCGGGGCGTGGTCCGCGCAGCTTGCCAGACAGGTCGGCGACTCTGTCCCGCTCGATACCGAACGCGGTTACAACACGACTCTTCCCGTTGATGCGTTCGACATCAAGCGGCAGCTGATCTTTTCCGGCCATGGCTTCGTCGTCACGCCGCTCTCGACCGGCATCCGGGTCGGCGGCGCGGTCGAATTCGGCGGGCTCCGCCTGCCGCCCAATTTCGCCCGCTCGAAGGCGATGCTCGAAAAAGCGAAACGCTTTCTGCCGGGGCTGAAGACGGAAGGCGGGCGGGAGTGGATGGGCTATCGCCCCTCGCTTCCCGATTCGCTACCGGTCATCGGGCCGGCGCCGCGCCACGCCAACTTGTTCTATGCTTTCGGCCACGGCCATCTCGGCCTGACCCAGGCCGCGGCAACCGGGCGCTTGGTCCGAGCGCTCGTTTCGGGCGAGGCTTCGCCGATCGATCTTTCTCCTTATCAGGCCAATCGCTTCTGAGGTTCCGCCATGGCGCAACACACCTTTTTCTGCATCGACGGGCATACCTGCGGCAATCCCGTCCGGCTCGTCGCCGGCGGCGGTCCCCGGCTGGAGGGCGCGACCATGATGGAGCGCCGGGCGCATTTCCTCGCCGAATATGACTGGATCCGCACCGGGCTGATGTTCGAGCCGCGCGGCCACGACATGATGTCGGGCTCGATCCTCTATCCGCCGACGCGCCCCGATTGCGATATCGCCATTCTCTTCATCGAGACCTCCGGCTGCCTTCCGATGTGCGGCCACGGCACGATAGGCACCGTCACCTTCGCGATCGAGAACGGCCTTGTGACGCCGAAGACGCCGGGCACGCTCAGGCTCGACACGCCGGCCGGTCTCGTCGTCGCGGAATACCGGCGGGAAGGCGCACATGTGGAGGAGGTGCGGATCACCAATGTCCCCTCCTTCCTCTATGCAGAAAATCTGGCGATCGATTGCCCCGGCCTCGGCCCGATCAGTGTCGATGTGGCCTATGGCGGCAATTTCTACGCCATCGTCGAACCGCAGGAGAATTACCGCGACATGGCCGACCATGCCGCGACCGACCTGATCGCCTGGAGTCCGGTGCTGCGGCAGAGGCTGAACGAGGCCTATTCCTTCGTCCATCCGGAAAATCCCGGCATCAACCGGCTGTCGCACATCTTGTGGACGGGCGCGCCGGAAAGTGGCGAGGCGGACGCGCGCAATGCGGTCTTCTACGGCGACAAGGCCATCGACCGGTCGCCCTGCGGCACTGGCACCTCGGCCCGCATGGCCCAGCTTCATGCCAAGGGAAGGTTGAAGACCGGCGGCGGCTTCGTCCACGAATCCATCATCGGTTCGTTGTTCAAGGGGCGCGTCGAGGCGGAAACGATGGTTGGAGGCCGGCCCGCGATCATTCCGTCCATCGGCGGCTGGGCACGGCGAACGGGCTTGAACACGATCTTTATCGACGATCGCGACCCTTTTGCCCACGGTTTCGTCGTCTCGTGAAACCCGCGTTCTTGCGGCTCTTGGAGCCGCCGAGCGCCTGCTTCCGCCGCCGCCGTCGCTTTGATGATTGATTCGACGCACCGGACTATGCCAAAAGTCGAATCAGCATGGTCCAGGGGAGGACGGGCGCGGAGGCCGGCGGGTCGAGGCTGAGGAAGACCCCATCAGCGAATTAGGCAGTTTGCCGAAAAAAATGCCGTTGCAATCCGGCCCCGAACCGGTACGACTAGGGAAAATACCAAAAGGGATGCGCGAATGGGGCGACATCCTTGGGGAGCCACGAAAGTATGCAATATTTCATCCAGCAGCTTATCAATGGGCTGACGCTGGGATCCATCTATGGCCTGATCGCGATCGGCTACACGATGGTCTACGGCATCATCGGTATGATCAATTTCGCCCACGGCGACGTTTTCATGGTCGGGGCCTTCATCTCGCTCATTGTTTTTCTCATTCTCGCATCGCTGTTCGGCGGCGTGCACGTGGTTCTGTTCCTGCTCATCATGATGGCCGTCGCCATTGTGATGACGGGCCTGTGGAATTGGGCGATCGAGCGCGTGGCCTACCGCCCCCTTCGCGGCTCTTTCCGTCTGGCGCCATTGATCACCGCCATCGGCATGTCGATCACGCTCTCGAATTTCGTCCAGGTCACGCAGGGGCCGCGCAACAAGCCGATCCCGCCGCTCATTCACGGCGACTTCGCGATCGACGGCGTCACAATATCGCTGAAGCAGGTCATCATCGGCGTCGTCACCGTCGTGCTGCTCGCCATATTCTGGTATGTCGTGAACCGGACGCCGCTCGGGCGCGCGCAGCGCGCTTGCGAACAGGACCGCAAGATGGCGGCGCTGCTCGGCATCGATGTCGACCGGACCATCTCGATCACCTTCATCATGGGCGCCGCGCTGGCGGGCGTCGCCGGCACGCTGTTTCTCATGTACTATGGTGTGGTCGTCTTCTCGGACGGCTTCGTCCCTGGCGTGAAGGCCTTTACCGCGGCGGTCCTGGGCGGCATCGGCTCGATTCCCGGCGCCGTGGTCGGCGGTGTCCTGATCGGCGTCATCGAATCGCTCTGGTCGGCCTATTTCTCGATCGATTACAAGGACGTGGCGGCATTTTCCGTCCTCGCGATCGTGCTCATCTTCATGCCATCCGGCCTCATGGGCCGTCCCGAAGTGGAGAAGGTGTAGGCCATGGCAGAAGCTGTGTCGGCTCCGCGTATGGAAGCGCGGAGCAGCAACATCACCGGCGCCTTCCGCGAGGCCGTCTATACCGGTCTCGTCGCGCTCGGCATGTTCGTCCTGCTGGTCGGGCTGAAGACCGACCAGAACATCCGCAACGAACTTATCCTCGTGCAGCGCTGGGGCCTGCTGGCGGTTTTTGTCGGCGTGGCGATGGTCGGCCGCTTCGTCTTTGCCGCATTCGTCCGTCCCGCGCTCGCGAAGCGGCGCGCGGCCCGCGCGGCGGCCGCCGTTCCCGAAATCGTGCAGGAATCCTTCCTCAAGAAGAATTTCAACCTCCTTGCGATTATTTTCCTGTTCATCTTTCCGCCCTTGGTCGTGACGACGCTCGGCCTGCAGGGCTCTCTCAAATGGGTCGATAATTTCGGCATCCAGATCCTCATCTATGTGATGCTCGGCTGGGGATTGAACATCGTCGTCGGTCTCGCCGGCCTGCTCGACCTCGGCTATGTCGCCTTCTACGCGGTCGGAGCCTATTCCTACTCGCTGCTCGCCATCCATTTCGGCTGGTCCTTCTGGATCCTGCTCCCGGTCGCCGGACTTCTCGCGGCGTGCTGGGGCGTGATCCTGGGCTTCCCGGTCCTGCGGCTCCGAGGCGACTATCTCGCCATCGTTACGCTCGCCTTCGGCGAGATCATCCGGCTCGTTCTCATCAATTGGACGGCCGTGACGAAGGGCACATTCGGCATTTCAGGCATTCCGAAAGTGACGTTCTTCGGCCTGATTTCCTTCGATGTCAGCGATCCCAACTACATCGCGAAGGTTTTCGACCTGCCGATGTCGGGGGTCTATTACAAGATTTTCCTTTATTACCTGATCCTCTGTATGGCGCTTGTGACCGCCTTCGTTAGCATCAGGCTGCGGCGCATGCCGGTCGGCCGCGCCTGGGAGGCCTTGCGCGAAGACGAGATCGCCTGCCGTTCGCTCGGCATCAACACCACCAACACGAAGCTGACGGCCTTCGCCACCGGCGCGATGTTCGCGGGCTTCGCCGGTTCGTTCTTCGCCGCGCGCCAGGGCTTCGTCAGCCCCGAATCCTTCGTCTTTCTCGAATCGGCCGTGGTGCTGGCCATCGTCGTTCTGGGCGGCATGGGGTCGCTGACAGGCATCGCTGTGGCGGCGGTGGTCATGATCGGCGGCACGGAAATCCTGCGCGAACTGAGTTTCCTGAAAGTGATCTTCGGTCCGGATTTCACGCCGGAGCTTTATCGCATGCTGCTTTTCGGGCTCGCGATGGTCATCGTCATGGTGTGGAAGCCGCGCGGCTTCGTTGGCAGCCGCGAGCCCACCGCCTTTCTCAAGGAGAAGAAAGCTGTTTCAGCCAGTTTCACCAAAGAGGGGCACGGCTGATGCTCGATAGACCCACATCCGCCAGCCCGATCCTTCAGGTTGAGCGCCTTTCCATGCGCTTCGGGGGATTGCGCGCCATCGACGATCTGTCCTTCGAGGCGAGACGCGGCGAGATCACCGCTCTCATCGGACCGAACGGCGCGGGAAAGACGACCGTCTTCAACTGCATCACCGGCTTCTACAAGCCGACCGAAGGCATGATCACGATGACACGGCGCGGCGGCGAGCGATATCTGCTCGAGCGCATGCCCGATTTTCACATCACCCGCGACGCCAAGGTCGCCCGCACCTTCCAGAACATCCGGCTTTTCGCCGGCATGACGGTGCTGGAGAATTTGCTCGTTGCCCAGCATAACAAGCTCATGAGGGCTTCCGGCTTCACCATATTGGGACTGTTCGGTTTCTCCGGCTATAAGAAGGCGTCGGCGGAATCGATCGAGGTGGCCAAGTTCTGGCTCGACAAGGCCGATCTGATCGATCGCGCCGACGATCCAGCCGGCGATCTTCCCTATGGCGCGCAGCGCCGGCTCGAAATCGCCCGCGCCATGTGCACGGAACCGGAACTGCTTTGCCTCGACGAACCGGCTGCGGGCCTCAACCCGCATGAATCGGCGGCCCTCAATATGCTCCTCAACGAGGTGAGGGAGGCAAGCGGCACCTCCATCCTTCTCATCGAGCACGACATGTCGGTCGTCATGGAGATTTCGGACCACATCGTCGTGCTGGAATACGGGCAGAAAATATCGGATGGCGATCCTGCATCGGTAAAAAGCGATCCGAAGGTCATCGCGGCCTATCTCGGCGTCGATGACGAGGAGATCGAGGATCTTCTGACCGAGGTTGGCGAGGAGAGCGTCGTCGAAGGGCTGGATGCCGAGCCGGACGCTTCCCACAATGTCGAACCGTCAGCCTCCTTCTTCGCGGGGCCGATCGCCGACACGATCGCCCATAGCGACGAGGAAGAACATATCGCCGTCTCGCCGGGCGCATCCCGCGCCAGGATCGTGGAGGCGCGCGAAAAGGCGCAAGCAGCAGCCGCCCGGAAGAGGACGAAACCGGAAGCGCGAGACAAGAAGGGCACGACCGCGGCTGCGGCCGGCGCGGCGGCGAAAGCTCGAAGCTCCGGAAAAATCGCGGCCCCGGAGAAGCCGGCGCAGGCAGAAAGGGCCGCTTCCCTGTCTGGCGCGCTTGTCAAACCGCGCGGCGGCAAGGCGGACGATCTGACCCGCATCAAGGGGATCGGCGCCGCCAATGAAAAGAAGCTTCACGCGCACGGCATCTTCCATTTCGACCAGATCGCTGCCTGGAAGGCGGCGGACGTGAAGGCGGCTGAAGCCTATCTGGCCTTCGATGGTCGTATAAAAAGGGAGGAGTGGGTCAAGCAGGCGCGTCTTCTCGCCAGGAGCAAGGAAACCGAACCCTCGCCCCGCGCCGATGCCGGCAAGGCGGCGGCGAGCCGTGCGGCATCCGCCAAGGGGAGGCGCAAATAATGGCCGGCGAACCGCTTCTCAACGTCGAACGGGTCGAGACCTACTACGGCAATATCCGCGCTCTCAATGGCGTCAACGTTTCGGTCAATCAGGGTGAGATCGTGACCTTGATCGGCGCGAACGGCGCCGGCAAGTCGACCTTGATGATGACCATTTTCGGCAGCCCCCGCGCGCGCAGTGGCCGGATAACCTTCGCCGGCGCCGACATCACGCAGATGCCGACGCATGAGATCGCGCGCCTCAGGATCGCCCAGTCGCCCGAAGGCCGGCGCATCTTTCCGCGCATGACCGTCACCGAGAATCTGCAGATGGGCGCCAGCCTCGACAATCTGCGATATTTCGACGAGGACGTGGAAAAGGTGTTTACGCTTTTCCCGCGGCTCAAGGAGCGGCGCGCGCAGCGCGGCGGCACGCTTTCGGGCGGCGAACAGCAGATGCTATCGATCGCGCGGGCGCTGATGGCGCGGCCGAAGCTTCTGCTTCTCGACGAACCGTCGCTTGGGCTGGCGCCCCTGATCGTCAGGCAGATCTTCGACGCGATCAAGGAACTCAACAGGACCCAGGGTCTCACCGTCTTTCTGGTCGAGCAGAACGCATTCGGCGCGCTCAAGCTCGCCACACGCGGTTACGTGATGGTCAATGGAAACGTGACCATGAGCGGCAGCGGCAAGGAACTGCTTGCCAATCCCGAAGTCCGGGCCGCCTATCTCGAAGGCGGCCGGCATTGAAGGAGAGATGGTGATGAGCGGTATCCTTTATGACGAATCGTCGTTTTGGGAGTTTTTCTTCATCACTTGCGTGCTCGGCGGCTGGGCGGCATGGATGACGGGAAAGGCGTGCGCCCAGACCTGGCGGCCTTATGGGATATTCGTGTTCTATATGGTGCTGCTTTCTTTCGGCGTCCGGTTCATTCATCATGCTCTGTTTGCGGGGACGATGGAGGTCATTCATTTTTATGTAACGGACTTCATCATTCTGCTGATCATCGGCTCGCTTGGTTATCGTTATACTCGCACGGAGCAGATGACGACGCAGTACCACTGGCTTTACGAGAAGACCTCGCTGCTATCGTGGAAGGCCAAGAGCTGACATTCACCAAACGAACCTGTTTCCACTGAAACGGGCGTGACAAGCGCGGTAAAATCGGCAAAGTATCCTTTCTGCGATTGGGGTGGGTGTCGCATGAGGGAAGTAATCCAACGAGCCACCCAATTGAATGGGAGTATATCGATGAGAAAATCACTGTTGTCCGCAGTAGCCGTTGCGGCGCTCTTCGCGCTCAACGGCGCTGCGAGGGCAGATGTGCTGATCGGCGTCGGCGGTCCGATCACCGGTGCGAACGCGGCATTCGGCGCGCAGCTCCAGAAGGGTGCGGAGATGGCCGCCAAGGACATCAACGCGGCCGGCGGCATGAATGGCGAGAAGGTCAAGCTCGAAATCGGCGACGATGCCGCGGACCCGAAGCAGGGCATCTCGGTCGCCAACAAGTTCGTCGCGGACGGCGTCAAGTTCGTCGACGGCCATTTCAACTCGGGCGTTTCCATCCCGACGTCGAACGTTTACGCGGAAAACGGCATCCTGCAGATCTCGCCGGCCTCGACCAACCCGCAATACACGGAGCGCGGGCTCTGGAACACGTTCCGCACCTGCGGCCGCGACGATCAGCAGGGCGCTGTCGCGGGCGCCTATATCGCGGACCATTTCAAGGACGCCAAGGTCGCCATCATCGACGACAAGACGCCTTATGGCCAAGGACTCGCCAATGAAACCCGCAAGGCTCTCAACAAGGCCGGCCTCAAGGAGGTTCTGGACGAGGGCATCAATGTCGGCGACAAGGATTTCTCGGCGCTGATCTCCAGGATGAAGAAGGCGGGCGTCAATTTCGTCTATTATGGCGGCCTGCACACGGAAGCCGGCCTGATGATGCGCCAGATGGCGGATCAGGGCCTCAAGGCCCAGTTCATGTCCGGTGACGGCATCGTCTCCGACGAACTGGCTTCGATTGCGGGCGACGCCGTCAACGGCACGCTGATGACCTTCGCGCCCGATCCGCGCAAGAACCCCGCCTCGAAGGAACTGGTCGAGAGGTTCCGCAAGGAAGGTTTCGAGCCGGAGGCCTACACGCTCTACTCCTATGCAGCGATCCAGGTAATGGCCGAGGCGGCCAACAAGGCGAAGTCGCTCGACCCGCAGACTGTCGCCAAGGAAATAAAGTCCAGCGGTCCCTGGAAGACCGCGATCGGTGAACTGAGCTTCAACGAGAAGGGCGATATCACCCGTCCCGACTACGTCATGTACAAATGGGGGAAGGGAAGCGACGGCAAATACACCTATACCGAGGTGCAATCGAACTGATCCCCTTCTTCGGGGTTTCGGAAAACGCCCGGCCCGCGCCGGGCGTTTTTTCATGGCGGCAGGCAGCAATTCCGCGCCTTTTTGTTGCGCTGCAACAGGAACTCGGTAAACATTGTTGCGGAGCGAAATTTCGCATTTGGACAGGCGCGTTGTCCAAGGCGCTTTAAGATGCTCCTGTCAGCATGGCCGAGACCCGGAGGAGCCCCACTTGCCGATCGCCAAGATCCTCGTTGCCAACCGTTCCGAAATCGCCATTCGCGTTTTCCGCGCCGCCAACGAGTTGGGGCTGAAAACGGTCGCCATATGGGCCGAGGAAGACAAATATTCGCTGCACCGCTTCAAGGCGGATGAATCCTATCAGGTCGGGCGCGGCCCGCATCTCGATCATGATCTCGGGCCGATCGAGAGCTATCTGTCGATCCCGGAGATCATGCGCGTGGCGAAGCTGTCGGGGGCGGATGCGATCCATCCCGGCTATGGGCTCCTGTCGGAAAGCCCGGAATTCGCCGAAGCCTGCGCCGAAAGCGGCATCGTCTTCATCGGACCGAAGCCTGAGACCATGCGCCGGCTCGGCAATAAGGTGGCGGCGCGGAATCTGGCGATCGAGATCGGCGTGCCAGTGGTTCCCGCCACCGATCCGCTGCCTGAAAATCCCGAAGAAATAAAGGCGCTGGCCGCCGAAGTCGGCTATCCGGTGATGCTCAAGGCCTCCTGGGGCGGCGGCGGGCGCGGCATGCGCGCCATCCGCGGCGAAGCCGATCTTCTGCGCGAAGTGATGGAAGGCAAGCGTGAGGCGAAAGCCGCTTTCGGCAAGGACGAGGTCTATCTTGAGAAGCTGGTCGAGCGCGCCCGCCATGTCGAGGTGCAGATCCTCGGCGACACGCATGGAAATGCCGTGCATCTTTTCGAGCGCGACTGTTCCATCCAGCGGCGCAACCAGAAGGTCGTCGAACGCGCGCCGGCGCCCTATCTCGACGACTCCAGAAGGAACGAACTCTGCGGCTATGCCCTGAAGATCGCCCGCGAAACCCGCTATATCGGCGCTGGCACGATCGAGTTCCTGATGGACGCGGACAGCGGCAAGTTCTATTTCATCGAGGTCAATCCGCGCATCCAGGTCGAGCATACGGTGACGGAAGAAGTCACCGGCATCGATATCGTCAAGGCGCAAATCCATATCCTTGATGGACATGCAATCGGCGCGCTGGAATCGGGCGTACCGAAGCAGGAGGCGATCCGCCTCAACGGCCATGCGCTGCAATGCCGGATCACCACCGAGGATCCCGAGCAGAATTTCATTCCCGACTATGGCCGCGTCACCGCCTATCGCGGCGCCACCGGTTTCGGCATCAGGCTCGACGGCGGCACGGCCTATTCGGGCGCTGTTATCACCCGCTATTACGATCCGCTTCTCGAAAAGGTCACGGCATGGGCGCCAACGCCGGGCGAGGCCATCGCGCGCATGAACCGTGCCCTGCGCGAATTCCGTATTCGCGGCGTGGCGACGAACCTCACCTTCCTCGAAGCCATCATCAACCATCCGAAATTCAAGGCGAACGATTACACGACGCGCTTCATCGACACGACGCCGGAACTCTTCTCCACCGTCAAGCGGCAGGACCGCGCCACGAAACTCTTGAACTATCTTGCCGATGTTACCGTCAATGGCCATCCCGAGACGCGCGGCAGGCGCAAGCCTAAGGCGGATGCCGCGCCGCCCGTCGTCCCCTGGTTTACGGGACCGATCCCGGACGGCACGAGGCAGAAGCTCGATACGCTCGGTCCGGAAAAGTTCGCCGAATGGATGCGCGGCGAAAAGCGGGTGCTCGTCACCGACACGACGATGCGCGACGGGCATCAGTCGCTGCTCGCCACGCGCATGCGCACCTATGACATCGCCAGGATTGCCGGCGCCTATGCCCGCGCCCTGCCGCGGCTCCTGTCGCTCGAATGCTGGGGCGGCGCGACCTTCGACGTCTCCATGCGGTTTCTGACCGAGGACCCATGGGAGCGACTTTCCCTCATCCGTGAAAAGGCGCCGAACATCCTCCTCCAGATGCTGTTGAGGGGCGCGAACGGCGTCGGCTACGCCAATTATCCCGATAATGTGGTGCAGCATTTCGTGCGCCAAGCGGCGGCGGCCGGCATTGATCTCTTCCGTGTCTTCGACTGCCTGAACTGGGTCGAGAATATGCGCGTCGCCATGGACGCGGTCTCAGCCGAAGGCAAGCTCTGCGAGGCGGCGATCTGCTATACCGGTGACATCCTTGACCCCAACCGGGCGAAGTACGACCTCGCCTACTATGTCGGCCTGGCGAAGGAACTCGAGGCGGCCGGCGCGCATATCATCGCGGTGAAGGACATGGCGGGACTTTTGAAGCCCGCCGCGGCGCGCGTGCTCTTCAAGGCGCTGCGCGAAGCGACCGATCTTCCGCTCCATTTCCACACGCATGACACCTCCGGTATTTCGGCCGCAACCGTCCTGGCCGCGATCGAGGCCGGGGTCGATGCGGTCGATGCTGCAATGGACGCGCTTTCCGGTAATACTTCCCAACCCTGTCTCGGCTCCCTCGTCGAGGCGCTGAAGGGAAGCGAGCGCGATCCCGGTCTCGATCCGGAATGGATCCGCCGCATCTCCTTTTACTGGGAAGCCGTGCGCAACCAGTACGCCGCCTTCGAGAACGATCTCAAGGGGCCGGCGTCGGAAGTCTATCTGCACGAAATGCCGGGCGGCCAATTCACCAACCTCAAGGAACAGGCGCGCTCGCTCGGCCTCGAGACCCGCTGGCACGAGGTGGCGCAAGCCTATCACGACGTGAACCTGATGTTCGGCGATATCGTCAAGGTAACGCCCTCCTCCAAAGTCGTCGGCGACATGGCGCTGATGATGGTCAGCCAGGATCTGACCGTGGCGGATGTCGAGAATCCGGCGAAGGACATCGCCTTCCCTGAATCCGTCGTCACAATGCTGCGCGGCGATCTCGGCCAGCCTCCGTCTTCCCCGGGAGAGATGGCGGGCTGGCCAGCCGCACTTCAGAAGAAGGCGCTGAAAGGCGAGAAGCCGATCACGGTCCGTCCGGGATCGCTGCTGAAGCCGGCCGACATGGCGAAAAAACGCGCCGAGATCGAAGCCGAGTTCGAGCGGCCGCTCAGCGAATTCGAATTCGCGTCCTGGCTGATGTATCCGAAGGTGTTTACCGATTTCGCTCGCGCGCAGGACGCCTATGGACCGGTCAGCGTGCTGCCCACGCCGGTCTATTTCTACGGCATGAAGCAGGAAGACGAGATTTTCGTCGACATCGAGCGCGGCAAGACGCTCGTCATCCGCTGCCTTGCCATTGGGGACGTCGACGAGAAGGGCATGGTGGCTGTCTTTTTCGAGCTCAACGGACAACCGCGGCGGGCGAAAGTGCCGGACCGCACGCACGGCGCCAGCGTACGCGAACGGCGCAAGGCGGAAGCAGGCAATGAGACGCATGTCGGAGCGCCGATGCCGGGGGTGGTCTCGACCGTCGCCGTGACAAGCGGGCAGAAGGTTTCGGCCGGTGATGTCCTCCTCTCCATCGAAGCGATGAAGATGGAAACGGCGCTGCACGCCGAGAAAGATGGCACGATCGCGGAAGTGCTGGTCAAGACAGGCGATCAGATCGACGCCAAGGATTTGCTGGTGGTGTTCGCTTCGTAACCTGCCGCCCTTGACTCCTCGCCGCTTTTCCTGTTCTACACGTGCCAATTCTGCGACGAGTTTGACTCCGAGCCGCCGACCGGGACCCCTAGAGGTATAAATTGATCCCGGAGGCCAACACCCGGCAGCGCGATGCGCCCCCGGGTGCCTTTTGGCTTTTGCGCGAGGTTTCAACTCACATGCGGAAACCCTACTTCTCGGATCAGTGGTCCGAGACATGAGGAATTTGGATGTTTGAGAGCTTACAGGAAAGACTAGGCTCCATATTGAACGGCCTGACGGGCCGTGGCGCGCTGTCGGAAGCGGATGTTTCGGCGGCGCTGCGCGAAGTGCGCCGCGCGCTGATCGAGGCCGATGTAGCGCTGGAAGTGGTGCGGCCCTTCGTCGATCGCGTGCGCGAGAAGGCGGTCGGCCAGGCTGTCCTGAAATCGATCAAGCCCGGTCAGATGGTCGTCAAGATCGTGCATGACGAACTCGTCGCCATGCTCGGCGAGGAAGGCCAGACGATCGACCTCAATGCGCCCGCGCCGGTCGTCATCATGATGGTAGGCCTGCAGGGCTCCGGCAAGACGACCACATCAGCCAAGATCGCGAAGCGGCTTTCCGAGCGCCAGGGCAAGAAGGTGCTGATGGCCTCGCTCGACACGCGCCGGCCCGCCGCGCAGGAGCAGTTGCGTCAGCTTGGCGAACAGACGAAAGTGCCGACCCTGCCGGTCATCGCCGGCCAGTCGCCGGTCGAGATCGCCAGGCGCGCCGTGCAGGCGGCGAGGCTCGGCGGTCATGACGTCGTCCTCCTCGACACAGCCGGCCGCACCCATATCGACGAACCCTTGATGGTCGAGATGGCCGACATCAAAAAGGTCTCGAACCCGCACGAGATCCTACTTGTGGCGGACTCGCTGACCGGCCAGGACGCCGTCAACCTCGCCAAGAATTTCGACGAGCGCGTCGGCATCACCGGGCTCGTCCTGACCCGCATGGATGGCGACGGCCGCGGCGGCGCGGCGCTTTCCATGCGCGCCGTCACCGGCAAGCCGATCAAGCTGATCGGCACCGGCGAGAAGATGGATGCGCTGGAGGAATTTCATCCGAAGCGCATAGCCGACCGCATCCTCGGCATGGGCGATATCGTCAGCCTGGTCGAAAAGGCGGCCGAGACCATCGACGCGGAAAAAGCCGCCCAGATGGCGAAGAAGATGCAGGCCGGCAAGTTCGATCTCGATGATCTCGCCGATCAGCTGCGCCAGATGCAGAAGATGGGCGGCATGGGCGGCATCATGGGGCTGATGCCCGGCATGGGCAAGATGAAGGACCAGATGGCTGCCGCCGGCCTCGACGACCGCATGTTCAAGCGCCAGCTCGCCATCATCTCGTCGATGACGAAAAAGGAGAGGGCGAATCCCGACATTTTGAAGCACAGCCGCAAGAAGCGCATCGCCGCCGGCTCCGGCACGGATGCCGCCGAGATCAACAAGCTCCTGAAGATGCATCGCGGCATGGCCGACATGATGAAGGCCATGGGCGGCAAGGGAAAAGGTGGCGGCATGATGCGCGGATTGATGGGCGGCATGGCGCAGAAGATGGGTCTTGGTGGTCTCGGGGGCGGCCTCGCCGGCGGCATGCCCGACCTCTCCAAGATGGATCCGAAGCAGCTGGAAGCGCTGAAAAAGCAGGCGGAAGCCGCCGGACTCGGCCAGGGCATGAAGGGTCTTCCCGGCGGCCTGCCGGGCCTCGGAGGTGGAGGATTGCCGGGTCTCGGCGGTCCAAAGCTGCCCGGGCTGGGCGGCGGCTTGCCCGGCTTTGGCAAGAAGAAATGAGAGGAACGGCGTGATGACGGACGACATGGAAAAAGCGCGCGCGCAACTCGCCGACTATCGCGTGTCGATCGACAATTTCGACGCGGCGCTGATCCATGTTTTGGCCGAACGATTCCGCTGCACCAAGGCGGTGGGCGTTTTGAAGGCCACCTATGGCCTGCCTCCGGCCGACCCGGCGCGCGAGCAGCAGCAGATCGCGCGGCTGAGGCAGCTCGCGCATGATGCCCATCTCGATCCCGATTTCGCGGAGAAATTCCTGAACTTCGTCATCAGGGAAGTGATCCGCCACCACGAGCATATAGCGGCCGAGAATGGCGCGAACCCGAACGACTGATTTCCGTCACAACCCACTTAGAGACACAGACACCAGGAGTAACAAATGTCGCTGAAAATCCGTCTCGCCCGCGCTGGCTCCAAGAAGCGCCCCTATTACCATGTCGTCGTCGCCGACGTGCGCAGCCCGCGCGACGGCCGCTTCATCGAGGCGGTCGGCTCGTGGAACCCGCTCCTTCCCAAGGATGGCGAGCGCGTAAAGCTCAACGAGGAGCGCGTGAAGTACTGGCTCGGCAACGGCGCGCTGCCGACCGACCGGGTCGCTCGTTTCCTTGATCAGGCCGGCCTTTCCAAGCGCGCGCCGCGCAACAATCCGACGAAGGCTCAGCCGGGCAAGAAAGCGGCCGAGCGCCTCGCGCTGATCAAGAAGGCGCAGGAAGAAGCTGCCGCCGCCGCTGCCGATGTCGTCGCGCCGGCCGAGGGCGAAGCGCAGAGCTGATAGCAAAAGGCGCAATCCTTCGGGAGGACGAGACCTAACCCCTCCGGCCACCTGCGGCGCGTTGTTCCCTCCCTTCCAGGGGAGGACGCCGGGCGAAGCGAGGCGGCGGGGTGAGCATGGCGCACGTAACGTCCGTGGCGTGATCCACCTTCGCCTCTATGGGTACTCCGCCAGCACGCGCTCGAGCAGCGGCTTGATTCGCGCCAGCTCGTCCACATGGGCGCTGGAGAGGTCGGCGAGGTGCTGTTCGGCGAGGCTGGTCAGCTGCAGCAGGACGCGGCGCTGATCCTCATTGTCGTGGCTGCGGATGACGAGACCGTTCTCGCAAAGCCGGTTCGCCAGTTCCACGCTCGTGTTGTGGCGGATGCGCAGGCGCTCGGCCAAATCGCCGATGGTGATCGGCTGGCCGCGGCCATAGCCTTTGATGACGAGCAGGGCCTGATGGTGCCGCGGGGTAAGACCGGCGCGCCTCGCCGCGTCCTCGCTGAATTCGAGAAAGCGCCTGAGAATGTAGCGAAACTCCGCCAGCGCGGTATATCCAGCCTGTGTCAGTCTTGAATTTGGCATCGGCATGCGTTCTCGACCTCGTTTGCTCTCCGGATTGTCGACCGACGGCGGTCGCCACGCCTTGACTTTTATATATCGTGTTACGATACATCGGCCACCATATCTCCATCCTGACATCGAATGACAAGGAATGCCCTAGTATGAGGCCCGCCCGCTCAGCCCATGCCGTTCTCGGCGATTTCACGACACGTCCGCGCGTGCTGGTCATAGCCGCGATCGCGGCCGTGGTCGCGACCGCAGGTGTCATTGCCGGCATTCTGCTCCTCGACCTGATCAGGCTCGTCACCAACCTCGCCTATTTCGGCCGTTTCTCGATCGCGACGCCGGACCTAGCCCAATCGCATCTAGGCCTTTGGGCCGTCCTTGTCCCCGTCGGCGGCGCCCTTATCGTCGGCCTGATGGCGCGCTATGGCAGCGAAAAAATTCGTGGTCACGGCATACCGGAGGCCATCGAGGCCATCCTGCTTGGCCGCTCGCGCCTTGACGCCAAGGTGGCGATCCTGAAACCGCTTTCCTCGGCCATCGCTATCGGCAGCGGCGGTCCGTTCGG
The DNA here is from genome assembly GCA_051960255.1 of Rhizobiaceae bacterium. Taxonomy (GTDB): domain Bacteria; phylum Pseudomonadota; class Alphaproteobacteria; order Rhizobiales; family Rhizobiaceae; genus Mesorhizobium_L. The sequence continues at coordinate 34,128 of JBQCEL010000191.1, read as the reverse complement.
CGCCGAAGGCCCGATCATCATGACGGGCGGCGCGATCGGCTCTCTCATCGCGCAGGCGCTGCCGGTCAGCGACAGCGAGCGCAAGACGCTTCTCGTCGCAGGCGCCACCGCCGGCATGACGACCGTCTTCGGCACGCCCATCGCGGCCATCATGCTTGCCGTCGAACTTCTGCTTTTCGAATGGACGCCGCGGAGCTTCATTCCGGTGGCCGTCGCGGCGATCATCGCCGAGGTGGAGCGCACCGCGCTTCATATGCCCTCGCCGCTCTTCGCCTTCCATGGCGAGATGGCGATCACGGCTCTTGGCCTCGTCTCCTGGATCGTTATCGGCATTGCCGGCGGCTTATTGTCCGCTCTCCTTACCCAGCTCGTCTACGCCTGTGAGGACGGCTTCCTCAAGCTGCCGATCCACTGGATGTGGTGGCCGATGATTGGCGGCCTTGTGATCGGTATCGGCGGCCTCATCGAGCCGCACGCGCTCGGCGTCGGCTACGACAATATCGCGCGGATGATCGATGGACACGGCTTGGCGTCGGTGGCGCTTCTCCTCCTCGTCGTGAAAGCCGTCATATGGGCGGTAGCGCTCGGTTCGGGGACGTCAGGCGGCGTGCTCGCGCCGCTGCTGATCATGGGCGGCGCCATGGGCGTCGCGGTAAGCGGAATCCTGCCCGCCGCGCCGTCCGGCTTCTGGCCGCTCATCGCCATGGCCGCGACGATGGGCGGGACGATGCGCTCGCCGCTCACCGCGACTTTCTTCGCGGTCGAACTGACCGGCAACACCCATATTCTCCTGCCTTTGATCACGGCCTGCGCCAGCGCCCATATCGTGACGGTGCTGTTGATGAAGCGTTCGATCCTGACGGAGAAGATCGCGCGGCGCGGCTATCATATCGTCCGCGAATACCGGGTCGATCCGTTCGCGCTCGCAAGGGTGACCGACGTCATGACGCGGAATGTCGAGACCGTCCCGGCGAGCATGAGCCTGCACGACGCCACACGCTTCCTGACGGCGCCGGAACGCAAGCATCCGAGCTTTCCGGTTCTCGACGCGGACAGGAAGGTCATCGGCATCATCGATCCGCCGACCGTGCTCGGCTGGCGGCGGGCCGGCAAGCACAGGGATGCGTCGCTTGCCGAGCTTGTTCAGGGCGCAAATGTTCCCCTCGCCTATCCCGACGAATATCTGGATAGCGTCGTGGACCGGCTGCTCAAGGCCAATGCCGCGCACCTGGTCGTCGTCTCGCGCCAGGACAACACGCTCGCCGGCTATCTCGGCTGGAGGGATCTCATGCACGCCAAGATCAGGCTGAAGGAAGAGGAAAGCGAACGGGCGGCGTTCCTGCGCTCACAACGCAAGACCAGCAGCTGAACCTGCAGCGGGGTACGGCAGGGTCAGCCGAAGCAAGCGGCCCTTCTCCACCCGGCGAACCGACGCATCAGTCGCAGCGCCCGGCATTGACGCCGGGTGCCCCCATGCCTACTTCTGCGCGAGCCTTTCCGCGCGGAGACAGAAAAGCGCATGTCCTTCCTGGATCACCTTCTGCCTCACCTTTCCTTCGTCACTTCGCCATCAGCATGGGCCGCGCTTGCCACCCTGGTGGTGATGGAGATCGTGCTCGGCATCGACAATCTGATCTTCATCTCCATCCTGACGAACAAGCTTCCTGAGCATCAGCAGAAGAACGCGCGCCGCCTCGGAATCGGCGGGGCGCTTATTCTCAGGCTTCTTCTCCTGACGACGGTTTCCATCATCGTTCACCTGACAGAGCCGGTCTTTTCCGTGTTCGGGCAGGATTTCTCCTGGCGCGATGTTATTCTGATCGCCGGAGGCGGATTCCTGCTGTGGAAAGCCACCAAGGAAATCCACCACTCTGTCGATCCCTCCGACCAGGACCGCGGCAGCGGGGTGACGGGCAAGGTTTCGATGACGATGGCCGGCGCGATCCTGCAAATCCTCATGCTGGATATCGTCTTCTCGATCGACTCCATCATCACGGCGGTCGGCATGACCGATCAGATCGGCATCATGTTCATCGCCGTCATCTGCGCGGTTCTGGTCATGCTTCTGGCCGCCGAGCCTCTATCCAAATTCATTTCCGCCAATCCGAGCATCGTCATGCTGGCGCTCGGCTTTCTCCTGATGATCGGCATGACGCTGGTGGCAGACGGCTTCGGCTATCATGTGCCGAAGGGCTACATCTATGCGGCGATGGCCTTCTCGGCGCTGGTCGAGGGCCTGAACATGCTGGCGCGACGCAGACGCGGCATGCAATAGGCTTTGCTGCAGCCGGAGGTGAGAATGCCGAACGACAGAGGAATGAGGAAGAACCTTGCGAATTACGGAGATGCCGGTTTCTCCGTCTTTCTGCGCAAGGCCTTCATCAAGGCCATGGGCTATACGGACGAGGCACTTGGCCGGCCGATCATTGGCATCGTCGATACCGGCTCTGGCTACAATGCCTGCCATCGTAACGTCCCCGACATCGTCGAGGCGGTCAGCAGGGGGGTGATGCTGAGCGGTGGCGTTCCGGTTCCCTTTCCCGTCATCTCCATCCAGGAGAGTTTTGCGCATCCCACCAGCATGTATCTGCGCAATCTGATGGCGATGGACACCGAAGAGATGATCCGGGCGCAGCCGATGGACGCCGTCGTCCTGATCGGCGGCTGCGACAAGACGGTTCCGGCGCTGCTCATGGGCGCGATCAGCGCCAATGTGCCGGCCATCATGATCGTCACCGGCCCGATGCTGGCCGGAAGCTTTAAAGGCGAGCGTCTCGGCGCCTGCACCGATTGCCGCCGGTTCTGGGCGCGCTATCGGGCGGGAGAGGTCAGCGAGGCGGATATCGAGGCCGTCAACAACGAATTGGCCCCGACCATCGGAACATGCTCGGTCATGGGCACCGCGAGCACCATGGCGCTTGCGGCGGAAGCAATGGGCTTCATGCTGCCGGGCTCGGCCGCCATCCCGGCGGTTTATGCCGAGCGGCGCAGGATCGCGGAGAAAACCGGCGCGCGGGCTGTTGCCATGGCCGCGGAAAACCTCACGCCCGACAGGATCGTGACGCCGGAATCGATCACCAACGCCTTGCGCGTGGTCCTCGCAGCCGGCGGGTCCACCAACGCCCTCATCCATCTGACGGCGATCGCCGGCCGCGCCGGCATCAGCATCGATCTCGACCGATTCGACAAAATGGGGAGAGAAACGCCGGTGCTCGTCGACCTCAAGCCGACGGGACAGGGCTATATGGAGGACCTTCATAGGGCCGGCGGCCTCGCGCCCATTCTGCGCGAGCTGCGGCCGCTCCTCCATGCCGATTGCCTGACCGTCGCCGGCCGCTCGCTTGGCGAGGAGATCGACGCTGCCCCCGACCCATTCGCGCAAGAGGTGGTGAAGCCGATCGGTGATCCGGTCTATCCCTCGGGAGCGATCGCGGTCCTCAGAGGCAATCTCGCGCCGGGAGGCGCCGTCATCAAGCAGGCGGCGGCGAACCCGGACCTTCTCCAGCATACCGGGCCGGCTGTCGTCTTCAGGAACCTTCGCGACCTCGCCGAACGGATCGATGATCCCGATCTCGACGTCACGCCCGAAAGTGTCCTCGTCCTACAAAATGCCGGGCCCGCCGGCGCGCCGGGAATGCCCGAAGCGGGCTATCTGCCGATACCGAAAAAGCTGGCGGAGGCCGGAGTCAAGGACATGGTCCGCATCTCGGACGCGAGGATGAGCGGCACCGCCTTCGGCACCATCGTCCTCCATATAACGCCGGAAGCCGCGCGGAGCGGTCCGCTCGGACTTGTCCGTTCGGGCGACAGGATCAGGCTGGACACGAAGAACAGACGATTGGATGTTCTCGTGGATGAGGCGGAGCTTGCGCGGCGCGCCGGTCAGTTGCCGTTGATCGAGCCGGCGGACTATCGCGGCTACAGGCGCCTCTTCGATGAGCAGATCCTCCAGGCGGACGAAGGCTGCGATTTCAGCTCCTTTGTACCCAAGCGGACGCGAATCGCGCCTGTCTTCGCATGAAGCATCCGCCATCAAGGCGAAAATCCGGGGAAGCAGCGTCATCCGCAGATCCTGAGACGCGTTCCTTTCGCAAGATGGGGCAGCAATCGCCGCATCGTCGCGGGGCTGACGGCGACGCAGCCCTCGGTCGGCTGCAGGCCCGGCCTCGCGATATGGAGGAAGATGGCGCTGCCGCGATTGCGCCTGCGCTCGCTGATATTCCAGTCGAGCACGATGCAGACGTCGTAAAGCTGGTCGGCGCGCAGCATGGATTCGTGGCTGGCGTGATAGGGAAGCCGGACGGGCCGGTTGTAATTCGGATCGGACGGGGCGTCGCACCAGCCAAGATTTTCCCGGATTTCCCTGACAGGAAGCGGCGAGCGCAGCGCCGTCAGCGAATTCTTCCTGTAGCCGCAGAGCACCGGCAGCACGGCAAGAGGCGTCGCGCCGTCCCCCTCGCGTTTCAGCGCTGAAATGCCGCCGCGGCCAAGCGCGCAGGGAAAGACCGTCGAGCCGACGGCCATAAGGCCCTGCCGCGGACTTGCTGGCCGCCGGCGTATGTTGATAATTCGGAACGGCATGCCATTTAGTTCATTCAGTTGATTGCCTTCACATTTTTTAGAGTATGATCGATTCGGTGAACAAATTGTCGCGAGCCGCTTTGCAGGCGCGTCCGTCCTGCGTAACGGATTGATCTCCCGATCCGCAAGAAATAGGTCGAAGCATGGCGTCACGTACTATCCTGATTGTCGATGACGACGAGGATTTGCGCAGCACCCTTCATGAGCAGTTGTCGCTCTATGAGGAATTCATGGTGCTGCAGGAAGAAACAGCCGGCAAGGGCATACAGGCCGCCCGCAGCGGCATCGTCGATCTGCTGATCATGGATGTCGGGCTGCCCGACATGGATGGCCGCGAGGCCGTCAAGATCCTCCGCAAGAGCGGGTACAAGGCCCCGATCATCATGCTGACCGGGCAGGACACCGATTCCGACACCATCCTCGGCCTCGAGGCCGGCGCCAACGATTACATCACCAAGCCGTTTCGTTTTGCTGTCCTGCTTGCCCGGATAAGGGCGCAGCTTCGCCAGCACGAACAGAGCGAGGACGCGACATTCGGCGTCGGCCCCTATACATTCAAGCCGAGCCAGAAACTTCTGCTCGACCAGAAAGGCGGCAAGGTCAGGCTGACGGAGAAAGAAGCCTCCATCATAAAATACCTTTACCGGGCCGACCAGAAGGTAGTGACGCGCGACGTCCTGCTCGAAGAGGTCTGGGGTTATAATTCCGGCGTCACCACCCACACGCTGGAAACGCATGTCTACAGGCTACGCCAGAAGATCGAACGCGATCCTTCCAATGCGGAAATTCTTGTGACAGAAAGCGGCGGATATAAACTCGTTCCCTGATCGGGGTTTTCGGCCGGTCGGGCGGGAGGGGACGATCGTCAAGGGGACAGTGATTGGCGCTGGACGATGACATACGCACCTTGTCCGGCGTGAGTCTCTTCGGGAGTTTCACGCAAGATCAGTTAAGGCTTCTGGCTTTCGGCGCGGAGAGCATGCGGATCGCGGCCGGCAGGGATCTCTATCACGAGGGGGAGCCAGCAGACGGAGCCTGCGTCGTCGTCGCCGGCACGGTCGGTCTCTTTCACGAGCGCGAATCCGGGCGGGCGGAGGTCGGTCGCGCTGAGGCCGGAAGCCTCCTTGGCGAGTTTGCGCTGATCGCCGAAACCACCCATCTCACGGGCGCCGCCGCGTTGACCGACCTGGAACTCCTGAAGATCAACCGCAGGCTGTTCCGGCGCATCCTCGAGGAATATCCGGAGGCTGCCGCCGCTCTCCATCGTCGCATGGTCGAGAATTTCAAGAAGATGGTGGCGGAGATCGAACGTGTTGGAGCGCGCTTCAGGGACTGACGCGACGCCCCGCATGCCTGTGCTTTTCAGCCCGATTGCGGCACGATGCTTCGCCTCGCGTGGTGACTTGATTGAAGCCGAGGTATATGTTCGGGAGAAGGGACAGGGTTAAGGAGAAGCGGCGGACCGGCTGCAGTTGGAGCATGATCCGGGAAGTGGACACCGGTTTCCCGAATAGATCATGCCTCGGCCAAAGAGGCAGGCCCGAAGGAAAAGATTCCGTAACATCTTCATATATATTGTGATGCTCGGCGACGGGCATTGTATGGCAATTGTGCGCGAGGTGCGGAACGTGGGCCAGAAAAAAATCATGCCAAATCGCTATTTCGGAACCGACGGTATCCGGGGCCGCGCGAATTCTTTTCCAATGACGGCGGAAGTCGCCATGAAGGTCGGCATAGCCGCCGGCATGTCGTTCCAGCGCGGCAATCACCGGCACCGCGTCGTCATCGGCAAGGATACGAGGCTCTCCGGCTATATGCTGGAAAACGCGATGGTGGCGGGCTTCTGCGCCGCGGGAATGGATGTGTTCCTGCTCGGCCCCATCCCGACGCCGGCGGTCGCCATGCTCGCCCGGTCGCTGCGCGCCGATATCGGCGTCATGATCTCCGCCTCGCACAATCCCTATCATGACAACGGCATCAAGCTTTTCGGCCCGGACGGCTACAAGCTCTCCGACGAGATCGAGCAGAGGATCGAAGGCCTGCTAGAGAAGGAGGGCGGGCTTGACCTCGCGGATTCCGACGGGCTTGGGCGCGCCAAGCGTATCGATGGCGTGCATGACCGTTATATCGAATTCGCCAAGCGCACTCTGCCGCGCTCCATGTCGCTCGCCGGCTTGCGCGTCGTCATCGATTGCGCCAACGGCGCCGCCTACAAGGTTGCTCCCGCGGCGCTCTGGGAACTCGGCGCCGAGGTCATCGCCATCAATGTCGAGCCCAACGGCTTCAACATCAACAAGGAATGCGGTTCGACCGATCCGCTCGGCCTCTGCAAGAAGGTGCATGAGGTTCGCGCCGACATTGGCATCGCGCTGGACGGCGACGCCGACCGGATGATCATCGTCGACGAGAACGGAACCATCGTCGATGGCGACCAGGTGATGGCGCTGGTGGCCGAGACATGGCACCAGAACGGGCGGCTCTCCGGTGGCGGTATCGTCGCCACCGTCATGTCCAATCTAGGGCTCGAGAGGTTCCTGGGCGACAGGGGGCTGGCGCTTCATCGCACCAAGGTTGGAGACCGCTATGTGGTCGAACATATGCGCGCCCACGGCTTCAATGTCGGCGGCGAGCAGTCCGGCCATATCGTCCTCTCAGACTTCTCGACGACGGGTGATGGTCTGGTTTCGGCGCTGCAGGTGCTGGCCTGCATCAAGCGTACAGGACGTCCGGCGAGCGAGGTCTGTCGCCGTTTCGAGCCGGTGCCGCAGATTCTGAGGAATGTCCGCTTCAGCGGCGGCAAGCCGTTGGAATCGGCACAGGTAAAGACGGCGATCGAGGACGCCAAGGCAAAGCTCGGCAAGACGGGCCGTCTGGTGATCCGCCCTTCCGGGACGGAGCCGCTCATCCGCGTCATGGCGGAAGCCGACGACAAGTCGCTTATCGAGAATGTCGTCAACGAAATCGTCGGCGTGATCTCCGAAACCCGGGACGCGGCCTAAGCACAGAAGACAATCTGCCTTCAGGCCTCAAACGGCCTCGTCCATCCGCGGCGAGCGCTCCCAAACCTCGACGGTGCGATAGAAATCGCTGAGCGTCTTGCCGCGTTCGGGCCGGAAGATGCGTCCGGTGGCGATCAGTTCGGCGATGCGGTCGATGCGGAAGGCGCGAAAATCGTCACGCAGTTCGCACCACGCCACCAGCGTCCACACCTTGCCCCAGAACCACAGCCCGAGAGGCCTGACCTCCCGCTCGCTCGGCCGGCCGGCTTCGTCGCGATAATTGAGCCTCAATATCTCTCGCGCTTCTATTGCCCGTTCGGCGAGATCCACCGACCGACGCGCACTGTCGGAAATCACATAGGTCGGCGCATGGATGCTCGTCTGCGCGATGCGGGATTTTTCGGAATCCGGCAGCACCGCCCCGATCTTGACGAGCGCTTCTTCCGCCGCGCGGGCCATGGTTGCGCCGCCGAAGGCTCGCACCATGCGGGCGCCGGCGACCAGCGCCACGATTTCGTCGCGCGTGAACATCAGCGGCGGCAGGTCGAAGCCTTCGCGCATGATATAGCCCACGCCTGCCTCCCCATCGATGGGCACGCCGGTCGATTGGAGGTCGGCAATATCGCGATAGATCGTCCGCTCGGAGACTTCGAGCCGCTCGCCGAGCATGCGAGCGGTGACGAGACGCCCGCCCCGCAAATGCTGGACGATCTGGAAGAGGCGGTCTGCGCGACGCATGCGAATACCTCTGCAATGTCTGCACTTGTGGCACGAGACGAGCTGCCCGTTACGGGCAATCATACCGAAGCCGTCAGGCAGTAGTCCACGATTTGATCTTTTGTCCGAACCGATCTTGCGGGCCTGAAAGCCGCTTTCCCCGATCAAGCTCCTGCCGATTCCTGCCGCAGAATGTCACGAGCCTCCTGACAACACTATGTCAGGAGGCTCGGCAGCCCAGTTTTCGTGCCGAGCGGCGGTTCAATCCCGCAGGTTCCGGACATCGTGGCCGGCATAGAGGTCGGGCCACCCTATATCCTTTCGGACCTCTCGCGGAAGGGCATTCATCACCCTTTCTGTCCGGATTTCGTCGCGAAGAGCGCGCCAATAGGCAAAGCGACGCCCAATCCTTTCAAACATGCGAGCCGCGGCCATTTCGATATCTCCTGGTTTTGCAGGAGACATCTTCTCACACCCTTCCCGCCAACTTTGCGTCAGCAGCAAGGGCGCCCTTCACAAAGCGAGGCCGCGTTCCCTCAAGGCCGCCGTGATCTCGTCCAGGATCGCCGGATCGTCGATCGTGGCCGGCATCGACCAGTCCTCCCGATCGGCGATCTTCTGCATCGTTCCACGCAGGATCTTGCCCGAGCGCGTCTTGGGCAAGCGCTTGACGGTCACGACCGTCTTGAAGGCCGCCACGGGACCGATCTTCTCGCGCACCAGAGCCACGACCTCTCTCTCGATCTCCCCAAAAGCTCTTGAAACGCCGGCATTGAGGACGATGAAGCCGCACGGCGCCTGTCCCTTCGTCTTGTCGGCGACCCCGATCACGGCGCATTCGGCGACATCCGGATGCTCGGCGATAACCTCCTCCATGCCGCCCGTCGAGAGGCGATGACCGGCGACATTGATGATATCGTCGGTGCGCGCCATGATGAAGAGATAGCCGTCTTCATCGATATAGCCGGCGTCGGCTGTTTTGTAGTAACCGGGAAACTCGTCGAGATAGGCCTGCCGGAAGCGGTCGTCCGCATGCCAGAGCGTCGGCAGGCAGCCGGGCGGCAGCGGCAGCTTCGCCACGATGTTACCCAGCACGCCGCGGCCGACCGGATGGCCGGCATCGTCCAGGACCTCCATGGCATAGCCCGGCATCGGCACGCCAGGTGAACCATATTTGGTGTGCAAGAGACCCAGTCCCACCGGATTCTGGCTGATCGGCGAACCGGTTTCGGTCTGCCACCAATGGTCGATGACCGGAACTTCCAGATGCTCTTCCGCCCATTTGACCGTATCGGGATCCGCGCGCTCGCCGGCAAGAAAGAGCGTGCGGAAGCGCGACATGTCATGCTTGCCGATGAAGCTGCCTTTGGGGTCCTGCGCCCTGATCGCGCGGAAGGCGGTCGGCGCGGTGAAGAGCGCGACGACGCCATGTTCGGCGATGACGCGCCAGAACGTCCCGGCATCGGGAGTTCCGACCGGCTTTCCTTCGAACAGAACAGTCGTGCAGCCGTGAAGCAAGGGAGCGTAAACGATATAGGAATGCCCCACGACCCAACCGACGTCCGATGCCGCCCAGAAGACCTCGCCCGGATCGACGCCGAATTCGTTTTTCATCGACCATTCGAGCGCGACCATATGGCCGCCTGTGTCGCGCACCACGCCTTTGGGCCGGCCGGTGGTGCCGGACGTATAGAGGATGTACAGCGGATCGGTGGCGGCGAGCGCGACGCAGGGCACGTCACGCCCGCGCGTTCCGGCGACGCTCTCGGCATAATCGAGATCGCGTCCCCGAACGAGATCGCATCGTTCCTCCTCGCGCTGGAGAATGATGCAGGCTTCCGGCTTGTGCGCGGAAAGCGTGATCGCCTGATCGAGCAGCGGCTTATAGGAGACGATGCGCCCCGGCTCGACGCCGCATGACGCGGAAATAATGAGCTTCGGTTTGGCGTCGTCGATGCGGGTTGCAAGTTCGCGCGCGGCGAAACCGCCGAAGACGACGGAATGAACGGCGCCGATCCGCGCGCAGGCCAGCATCGCGAAGATCGTTTCCGGCGCCATCGGCATATAGATGATCACCCGATCGCCCTTCGCGATGCCTTGGTCGACAAGCACCGCGGCGAGAGCTGAAACTTCCTCCTTCAGTTCCGCATAGGTGTAGCGTCTCTTTTTCCCGGTAACGGGGCTGTCATAAATCAGAGCCGTCTGCTCTGCCCGACCTCCCGCTACATGCCGATCGACGGCGTTGTGGCACATATTGCACACAGCGCCGACGAACCAGCGCCCATAGACGCCCATATGTGCGTCGAAAATCTTCTCCGGCGGGGAGAACCAGTCGATGGCGGACGCGGCTTCCGCCCAAAACCCTTCCGGGTCTCGCTGCCAATGCCGGTAAACCTCGTGATAGCGTGATGTCATCGCCGGACCTCCCTTCCGCGCTCCCTCGCAATGTTTCTAGCGGAACCGGCATGTTTGTCCAAGGCTAGGATAGCGCGCCTCGACGGGCGGCCTCGCAGACGGGCGAGATATGAGGAATTCCCGACCCTATTGCAGGCTGGACCCGAAATCTTCCCTTTCGCGAGCAAGTTCCATCTCCGTGATCGCGATAAGGGTCTCGGCGCGCGTCTTCAGGTCGGGGGCCTCCAGCAGCGCCTGCTTTTCGGCGGCGCCGTAAGGCGACATCATCGAGAGCGCATTGACGAGCGTTGCATTCTCGGCACGGCTGATACTGTCCCAATCCGCGTCGAGCCCGTTCGCCTCGAGATAGGCGCGGAACACGCGCAGCAGCGCCGGTCGGTCGACCTCGCCGCCCTGCCGTTCCTCGTCGAGATCGCCGACAAACGGCATGATCCGGCATTGGCGGAACGGAGTCTTTGCGTGGAGTTCGGACAGGATGCGGAAGCGGCAGATTCCCTGAAGCGAGACCAGATAGCGACCGTCGCCCGTCTCCGCGAAGGACACGATGCGGCCGGCGCAGCCGACCTGACAGAGTTCCGGCTCACCGTCCTCTCTTTCAGCGCCGTCAAGGCTCGGCTGCACCATCCCGACGATGCGCGAACCCGCGATCGCCGCATCGACCATCTGCAGATAGCGCGGCTCAAAGATGTTGAGCGGCATGCGGCCGCCCGGCAACAACAGCGCCGCCGTCAGTGGGAAGACGGGAATATGCGCCGGCAGATCGCCTTCTTTTCGGTAAGAGATATTTCCGGCCTGCACGCTTTGCCCTTCCCAGACCGTGACGCCCGCTGGGGTGCATCAGATCTTTCTTCATCCGGGCACGATCTTCTGGGAAGATCGATAGCCTCCTACAGGATCGTGCCTCAGACCCTTTCCTGGCGATCCTTCGAATTTGGCGCGGCGACGGCCGAACTCAAGGCCGTATGGGCAAAATGCCGCCGTATCAGGAGAAAAGAAGGGAGGAGAGTTTGCGCCGTGCGGCAAGCGTCGCCTCATCCATCATGCCCCACGCCTCGAAGAAACGCAGCAATTGCTGGCGGGCGCCGTCATCCTTCCAGCCGCGGTCGGCCTTCATGATCGCGAGAAGGTTATCGGCTGCCGCCTCACGCTCGCCGCGCGCGTTCTGTATCATGGCGAGATCGAAACGCGCCTGATGATCCTTCGGGTTGGCGGCCAGCTTTTGCTCGAGTTCCGCCGGATTGCCAAGCGCTGCGACTTCCTTGTCGAGCTCCATCCGGGCTCTGACGGCGGCGAGATCGGGATGGTCGGCCTTGTCTGCGGGAATGCCGGCCAGGATTTCGCCCGCTCCCTCGACATCGCCCGTTTCGTAGAGGATGCCAGCGAGGGCGGCGGCGGCGTCGATATTGTCCGGCGCCTCGGCAAGGACGGCCGCGTAGAGTTCCGCGGCGGCGCGAAGATCGCCCTTTCCGCGGGCCTCCACGGCAGCGGCCAGCGCCGCCTCGATCCGGTCGCCGCCGCCGGGTCCGGCGACCCTGTCGATCAGATCGCGGATCTGGCTCTCGGGAACTGCTCCCATGAAACCGTCGACCGGCTGTCCGTTCTTGAAGGCGATAACGGCGGGGATCGACTGGATGCCGAGCTGGCCGGGAATCGAGGGGTGCTCGTCGATGTTCATCTTGACGAGTTTCACCCGTCCTTTCGCCTCGCGGACGACCTTCTCGAGCGCCGGCGTCAGCTGCCTGCATGGCCCGCACCAGGGGGCCCAGAAATCGACGAGCACGGGCTGGTTGCGCGATTCGCGGATCACGTCGGCCGAAAATCCGGCCGTGGTGGTGTCGCGGACGAGTTCCGCCGTCGGAGCCTCGGCGCCAGACGGTTGAGCGGCGCCGAAACTCGTACGCGTTTCATAGTTCCCGTTGCCGTTCCCGTAAGGGTTCCCCTGGTCGCTCATTTTTGGCCCTCTCGATAAGGTGTCGCCATGGATTTGACCATGATGGATTTGACCATGACTTTCGGCTTGCCCGCAATGTGGCGATCACGCCGACAGTTTCAAGATGGCGGGCGCGTGGCCCGTCGCCTCGAGAAATTTCAACAGGTCCTGCCGGCCGATCGACGTCGTCGCCTCGTTGGTCAGCGGATGCGCGTTGATGATGTCATGCATCATGAGGGATTCGTCGAGGACGATCCGGACCTTGCCCTCGGCATCATTGATCGCGCCGAAGACCGTGACAGCGCCCGGACGGACGCCGAGCAGTTCCAGCAGCTGTTCGGGCTTGCCGAAGGAGACGCGCCCGGACGCGCCGATGACATGGTGGATCGTCTTCAGGTCGATCTCGGCGTCCTCTTCCACCGTCAGCAGGAAAAAGGCGTCCTTCCGGTCGCGCAGGAACAGGTTCTTGGTATGGCCGCCCTCGATCGGGCCACGCAATTCCCGCGAATCCGCGACGGTGAACAAAGGCGGATGGGAAACCGTCTTGACGGTGACGCCGAGGCCATCGAGGAAGGCGAAAAGATCATCCGGCGTCTTTGGTGTCGCCGTCGAGGGTGTCGTCGTGTTGAGCCTGAATGTCTCGGGCATGTGGCCTGCTCTCTCGTGCGTAAAAAAGCATCTCTTCACGCAGCCATAGGGCGAAACGCCCCGCCGGAACAAGACCCCTCGGGATAGGAGGCCGCCCGGAAAGCTATTCCAGCCGCGGGCCGGTCATCATTTCCCTGTTGCAATCGCGCGCCGCTTCGGTCATATAAGCGCGGCTTGCGGCCAGTCCGCATCGAGCGGGTGTAGCTCAGGGGTAGAGCACAACCTTGCCAAGGTTGGGGTCGAGGGTTCGAATCCCTTCGCCCGCTCCAGACTTTCCAAAAATTCTCAAATCTGCGGAACTCCGCGGCTTTTCCATTTTCTGGACGGTTGAAATCGCAAGGCGCGAAAGCGGCTCAAAGGGCCGTGGTTACACGCGGGTTACCACTTTGCGGGACAGACGCGGCGTGAAGTCGCGATGTCGCTGGAGTGCGCGACGGTGCAGCGGAATACGAGCGGACCGTCACAAGGCCGATCTGCGCAACCTGGCCCTCCAGACCGGTCAACCGCTCACGGAGTTTCTTTTCTACTCCGATCGACATTCGCCGCTTCAACGCGCGACGAGTTTCATGCAACTTCTTGAGTTGTCGGTTTGGTGGAATTAGCCGGTCCCCGTCGACAATTACCCCGGTAATTTCTTCCGGACGGTCGATAAAGCGCTTTTCCTTGTGATAGCGCAGACCAGCACGGTGGATGGCCCGCTTGATGTTCCAAAGGACCTCAGGCGCAAGAGCAGCCCCCGAAATCGTCACATCATCAATATAAACCGTCAGACGATACCCGTTAGCCTTGCAATGTGCTGCGATGCTCTCCCACACATCGTAGTGTGCATAAAACGCCATGATCGGGCTTAGCGGGCTGCCGGTTGGCAAATGCCCACGATAGCAGGCCAGTTTGGCAAGGGTGGCTGCGACATCCGTTTTGCAACGCATGCCATGATGAAAAAAACAATACACGCGCCGCTACGCCCGCGCCGCCATATGCTCCGCGCACCTGCCGGCCGGAAATTAGGAGGCTATCGACCTTCCTCGAGGCTCCTATCGGAGCCCCAGTGAGTGAGGGCTATCCCCTTCAACATACGATGGCTCTGTATAAGGAGATTCGCGCCTCAAGGTTCAGAATAAAATTCGCTGTCAGCGAACTTCCGTCTGTGGGTAAGTGCGATTCTGCTTTGCGTGGTCAGTCCACCAACGCGCTGAGCATTTTGCTGGCGCAAGCCAACTGGTCTTCATTCACGAGGCTGAAGCGATCAAATGCCCATCTGTTTTCAGGTCGTCTAAGCCTTGATCCTTTCCATCTTCGGGTCGTGGAGAGGCGCAAGCGTTACGCTGCAGGGCACGCGCTCGGTGGCGACGTCCAGCTCGTAGCGGCCTCCGGTGACGTATTCCTCGGTGACGCCATCCGGATTGCGCACATAGCCCATGCCGATGGATTTTTGCAGCGTATGACCGAAACCGGCGGAACTCAGCCATCCGACTCGCTCGCCATTGCGGTAGATCGTTTCTCGGCCGAGCAGAATCACATCCGGATCGGCAACGAAGGTCGCCATCCGCTTCTTGACCCCGCTTTTGCGCTGGGCTTCGACGGCGGCCCGCCCCTTGAAGGCGATAGCCTTCTTGATCTTGACCGCCCAGCCGAGGCCGGCCTCGTCAGGCGTGTGGTCCGGCCCGATATCTGATCCCCAGGCGCGATACCCTTTTTCGAGGCGAAGCGTCTCGATGGCGCGATAGCCGGCATTGACGAGCCCATGTCGGGCGCCGGCCTCGCGCAACGCCGCATAGACGTTCGCGGCGCATTCGACTGGCACATGCAGTTCCCAGCCGAGTTCGCCGACATAGGTGACGCGCAGCGCCATGACCGGGCAGCCGGCGATGCCGATCATCCTCACCGTCCCGAACGGAAACGCATTATTGGAAAGATCGGCAGAGGTCACGGCCGCCAAAATGTCGCGGGATCGCGGCCCCATCAGAGACAGCACCGAATTCGACGAGGTGATATCGACCAGTTCGGCCCGCACGTTTCGCGGGATGTTGCGGGAAATCCAGTCGAAATCGTGCGTGGCGAAGCCCGTGCCGGTAACGATGTAATATTCGTCAGGCTTGGTCCGCGCCACGGTCAGGTCGCATTCAATGCCAGCACGATCGTTCAGCATCTGGGTGTAGACCAGACTGCCGACCGGCCTGTCGACATTGTTGGCGGCCATCCAATCGAGCGCTACGCAGGCATCTGGGCCCTTTAGCACAAATTTGGCAAAGGAGGTCTGGTCGAAAAGCACGGCGGCCTCGCGGCAGGCCCGATGCTCGCGCCCCACCGCCGAATGCCAGTTCGGCCGCCCGAACGTATAAATGTCTTTCTGTTCTTCGCCGGCGGCAAGATCGGCGAACCAGTTCGGCCGCTCCCAGCCGAGTTTCTCGCCGAATACCGCGCCATCGGCCAGAAGCGTCTCGTAAAGTGGCGATCTGCGGCAGGGACGGGCGGAATGGTGCTCCTCCGACGGCCATGCCATGGTGTAATGCTTGCCATAGGCCTCATAGGTCCGCTTGCGGATCCAGTCATCGTCGAAATGCGGCCGCCCGAAGCGGCGGATATCGGCCGGCCATAGATCGAAGGGCGGCTCTCCATCGCGGACCCATTCGGCAAGCGCCATGCCGGCGCCGCCGCCTGAGGCGATGCCGAACGCGTTGAAGCCGGCGCCGACGAAGAAATTGCGCTGTTCCGGCGCTTCGCCCAGAATAAACATGCCGTCTGGCGTGAAGCTTTCCGGGCCGTTGACAAGTTGCTTGACGCCGACGGTCTGGAGCGCCGGCACGCGACCCAGCGCAAGTTCCATGATTGGCTCGAAATGGTTAAAATCGCTTTCGAGCAGCGTGTAATGGAAACCTTTCGGAATGCCGTCAAGCGCCCAGAGAACCGGGTTTGGCTCATAGCCGCCCATGACCAGCCCCCCGACCTCCTCCTTGTAATAGGTCAGCCGGTCCGGGTCTCTCAGCGTCGGCAGGTCCGGCGTCACGCCCTCGATCCGCTCCGTCACGATGTACTGGTGCTTAACCGGCACCAGCGGCACATTGACGCCGTACGGTTTGGCGAATTCCCGCGTCCACAGCCCGCAGCAGGCGACGATCTTTTCGCAAGCAATCGGGCCGTGCTCCGTCTTCACGCCCTTGACTGTTCCCTCCTCGATGACGACCGAGAGAACCTTACAATCTTCGATGATCCGGGCGCCGGCCATCCGCGCGCCTTTCGCCAGCGCCTGAGTGATATCGGATGGATTGGCCTGCCCGTCCGTCGGCAGGAAGGCCGCGCCGACGAGATCGCCGATGTTCATCAGCGGCCACAGATCGAGCGCCTCGCGGGGCGACAGCAGTTGCATGTCGAGGCCGAAGCTGCGCGCGGTCGTCGCCTGGCGACGCACCTCCGTCCAGCGTTCCAGGTTGCACGCCAGCCGCAAGCCGCCATTCATCTTCCAGCCTGTCGCCTGGCCAGTCTCCGTCTCGAGCTTCCGGTAGAGGTCGATGGAATAACCGAGAAGCTGCGTCACATTGGCGTTGGAACGCAACTGCCCGACGAGACCCGCTGCGTGGAAGGTCGAGCCGGATGTCAGCTTCTTGCGTTCGAGCAGGACAACTTCGACGCCGGCTTTGGCGAGGTGATAAGCGGTCGAACAGCCGATTATGCCCCCGCCCACGATCACCACTTTTGCTGATGAGGGGATCTCCGCCATGTGGGTCCTCGCCGCTTCTCTCTGATGCCAGCATTACGCGAGCGGCGATGAAGGTAAAGGCCCGCGGGACCACGCTCGGGGCAATCTTGCGCTGGCCGCCGGAAATTTCGTACGACACCGGGGCCGGCGTAAGGCGCGGTAGCGCCGGGAGAGGTCGGCGAAGGAGGAGCTGAATGACGGCGGTCGACGAGGCCATCGCGAAAGCCCGCACGCTTTCCTGCTGGACAAATCCGAGTGAGATAGAGCCGCTTCCCGGCGGCATCACCAATATCAACCTGATCGTGAAGGATCAGGGCCGCAAGTTCGTCGTCCGCTTCGGCCATGATCTTGCAGAACACGGTGTCACGCGGTCGAACGAGGTGGCGATCAGCCGGGCCGCCGCCGAGGCGGGCGTCTCGCCGGTGGTGCATCATGTCGAACCGGGCATTCTCGTTCTAGCCTTTGTCGACGCAGCGCCCATGACCGAAGCCGATCTCCATGAGAAAGACACGCTGTTGGAGGTCACTGCGCTTGTCCGTGAGGCGCACGGGCAAGTGACCGCCCATGTGCGCGGGCCGATCCACGCTTTTTGGGTTTTCCACGTCTTGCGCAACTACGCGGCATTCCTTTTGGAGCGCAATTCGCCGCATTGCGCAACGCTCCCCCGGCTGATGCAGGAAGCGCGATCTCTCGAACGGGCCGTTGGCAGGATCGATCTCGTTGTCGGCCACAACGACCTCTTGCCGGCCAACATTCTGCGCGGAGGCGATCGCCTCTGGCTGGTCGATTGGGAATATGGCGGCTTCAACTCGCCCTTGTTCGATCTCGGCGGCCTGGCCACCAATTGCGGCTTGCCGCCCGAGGCCGAGCGCGTGATGCTGCGGGCCTATTTCGGAGCGGAGCCGGATGCGGCGCTGCTGCAAAGCTATGGCGCGATGAAATGTGCTTCGCTTCTGCGTGAGACGCTATGGAGCATGGCTTCCGAACTCACCTCGGAAATTGTCTTCGACTACCCCGCCTACACGGCGCTTAACCTTGACAGATACAGGCGGGCTTTCGACGCCTTCGATGGCCGCGACTGAAAGGGGGAAACGCGTCAGTTTCTCAGTCCGACGAAACGCTCGATCGCCTCCCGGACCTGCCTGAGCCTGCGCGGCAAAACGAGATAAGCGCAGCCAAGCACGACCAAACCCCATCCAAGATCCCACCAGTTCATTCACATTCCTCGGATGTCAAAAAGCACGCAACGGTTGAACTGTCGAGTCTCTCCTCGTTCTGCGCAAGTTGAATGCCATTTTGCTGGCAGTACCGGAGATGCTCGCGCCCGCGCCGCAGCCTCTGCCGAGCACGGACGGCAACCTATCCGTTTGCGGTCGAGATGCTTCAATGCGCTTGGCGGACTGACTGGTTTGGCCCCAAGGAGGAATTTCAGGGATTTTCTACCGGTCACGGAACCGGATCGACACCGCCCATATGGCAGATTTCCTTCCATTCCGCTTCCGTAACGGGCTGGACGGAAAGCCGCGAATTGTTGACCAGCACCATTTGCGCAAGATTCGGATTGGCCTTCACCGCCTCCAGCGTCACGGGCTTTGGCACGGCGCGTACGGCGCGGATATCAACGCATTCCCAGCGCGGGTCATCCGTGGTGGAATCATGATGCGCCGCCGCCGAAACCTCGACGATGCCGACGACCGCCATGCCCTGGTTGGAATGGTAGAAGAATCCGAGATCGCCGACCTTCATCTGGCGCATATTGTTGCGCGCCTGATAATTGCGAACTCCGTCCCATTCCTGCCCGGCCTGGCCTTTTGCCTTCTGCTTGTCCCATGACCAGGAATCGGGCTCGGATTTGAACAGCCAGTAGTTCACGCGTGCTTCTCCGACGTTAGGCGGCAGGATTGTTAATTGCCCAGTTCCAGGCGCGGATCTCGACATTGGCGAAGAGACCGGCCTTGGCATAGGGATCGCCGGCGGCGATTTCCTCGGCTTTTGACCTGTTCTCCGCTTCGATCATGACAAGACTGCCATTGGAGTTGCCGCCATCGCCGAGAAACGGGCCGGCGAATTTGAGCGCCCCTTTCTCGTTGAGTTCGTTGAGGTAGGCCAAATGGCTTGGCCGGGTTTCCTGGCGAAGCTGGAGATGACCGGGCTTGTCTTGGCAAAGAATGGCGAAAAGCATGCTTGGTCCTTCAAGGTCAGTAGTCGCACCAAGCTGTGCGTCAGGCGTCCTCGCTTTTCAAGGGCCTTGCGAGCAATCCCGTGACCGCTTCCGCGACCGTCGTGCGCCCTTCCAGAAGCGCAGAGACGGCGGAGATGATCGGCGCTTCGATTCCACGTTCGGCGGCGATCTTCGCCGCAATTGCAGCAGTCGCGACGCCTTCGGCAAGAGGCAGTCCCTCGGTATTCTCGCCGCGCGCCAGCGCACGGCCATAAAGAAAATTGCGCGAGCGCTCCGATCCGCATGTCAGGATGAGGTCGCCAAGGCCGGAGAGGCCCATCAGCGTTTCCGGCCTTCCGCCGAGCGCCGCGCCGACGCGTCGCAACTCGACGAAGCCGCGCGTCACCATGGCGGCGAGCGCGCTTGCGCCGAGACCGGCGCCGGAGACGGCGCCCGCCGCTATCCCCATGACGTTCTTCAGCGCGCCGCCAAGCTCCACGCCGACAAGGTCGTCGCTCGAATAGCAGCGGAAATGTGGGGCCGTGAGGAAGGCGGCCAGCTCCCTTGCTATGGCCGCATCATCGGCCGCGACCGTCACGGCCGTTGGCAGGCCTTGCGCCACATCGCGGGCGAAACTCGGCCCGGAAAGTGCGCCGATCGTCTGCTCCGGGAAAAATTCCGCCGCTATCGCCGAGGGCAACAGGCCGCTCGACGCCTCGATGCCCTTCGCGCAGATGACGATCGGAACCCCGGGCGCGATCCGCCCCGCAACCGTGGAGAATACCGCCCGCAGGGTCTGTGCCGGCACCACGACGAGAACATGGGATGCGTCCTTCAACGCAGCATCAATATTCTCTGTCGCCTGGAGCCGCTTGCCGAGGACGATACCCGGCAGATAGCGGGGGTTCTCTCCCCGCTGGTTGATCGCCTCGACCGTCGCCACCTCCCGCGCCCATAGGACCGCGCCGTGCCCCGCCGCGATCATCGTCAGCGCCAGCGCCGTTCCCCAGGCGCCGCCGCCGATCACCGTCACCTTCTTGTGGTCACTCATGCCTTGGCGCCTCTTTTGCCCGCGCCGATCAGAGGCGCCGCAGCGGAATCGAGCGGCCAGCGCGAGCGCGGCACGGCATCCATGCCGTTTGCGGCCTCCCCAGCCCTGAGACGTTCAACGCCCGACCAGGCGATCATCACCGCATTGTCGGTACACAATTGGAGCGGCGGCGCGACGAAGCGGAAACCGCCTTGCCGGCAAATTTCCTCCAGTTTCGCGCGGATCGCCGCGTTGGCCGCCACACCTCCGGCGACGACGAGCGAGGGGCTGGCAACCTCCGGAAACGAGCGCTTGAACCGGAGAAGGCTGCGCCCGACCCGCTCTTCCAGCGTCTCCACGACTGCCTGCTGGAACGAGGCGCAAATATCGGCGATATCGCCAGCGGTCAGCGGCTGGATGCCGGTCGCTGCCTGCCTGACCGCCGTTTTGAGGCCGGAAAAGGAAAGGTCCGGGCGCGCTTCTCCCCTTAGGGGACGGGGAAAATCGAACCGGAGCGGATCGCCTTTTCTTGCCTCTTCCTCAACGCTCGGCCCGCCTGGATAGGGCAAGCCGAGAAGCTTGGCCGTCTTGTCGAAGGCCTCGCCCAGCGCGTCGTCGATCGTCGTCGCCCAGCGTTCATAGGCGCCGACGCCGCGCACCAGCAGAATTTGCGTGTGCCCGCCGGAAACGAGAAGCAGGAGATAGGGAAAAGCGAGGCCATCTGTCAGCCGCGCCGTCAGCGCATGGCCTTCGAGGTGGTTGATCGCGAGAAGCGGCTTGCCGGAGACGGTGGCGAGCGCCTTTGCCGTCGTTAGCCCGACGATCAACCCGCCGATCAGCCCCGGCCCGGCGGTCGCGGCGATTGCGTCGATCTCGCTGAGTTCGATCCCGGCATCGAGCAGAGCCGCCTCGATCACGCCGTCCAGAGCCTCGACATGGGCGCGGGCGGCGATTTCAGGCACCACCCCGCCAAAGGCGGCATGTTCGCCGATCTGGCTGAGAACCACCGAGGAGCGGATCTCGCCGGAACCGTCAGGCAAAAGCGTCACCACCGCCGCCGCGGTTTCGTCGCAGCTCGTCTCTATCCCAAGAACGCGCGTCAATCCGTTCGTCCGTCCAACATTGCCGGAGCGGCTCTTCCCCGGTAGGAAGGGCCTCGTCAACGGGTTATCATGGCCGGCACGACATGCAAACATCAACGATCAGGATCGGCGCCAGGGGAAGCGCGCTCGCGCTGGCGCAGGCGCGCGAGGTCCGCGACCGCCTCACGGCCGCGCACGGTCTTCCTGAGGATCATTTCACCATCGAGGCCATGTCGACCAGCGGCGACAGGATCCAGAACAGGACGCTCGCCGATATTGGCGGCAAGGGGCTTTTCACCAAGGAAATCGAGGAGGCGCTGCTGGATGGCCGCATTGATTTGGCCGTGCATTCCTCCAAAGACATGCCAACCGTCCTTCCCGACGGTCTGGCGCTGATCGCCTTCCTGGAACGCGAGGACCCGCGCGACGCTTTTATCGGCCGCACTTCCCCGACACTTGTCGGCCTGCCACAGGGTGCAATTGTCGGCACCTCGTCGCTGCGCCGCCAGGCGCTTGTGCGGCGGACAAGGCCCGACCTCAAGGTCGTAACGTTCCGCGGCAATGTGCAGACCCGGTTGAAGAAGCTGGAGGATGGTCAGGTCGATGCGACATTGCTGGCCCATGCCGGCCTGAAAAGACTCGGCCTCCAATCCGTCATCACCGAACTCATGCCGCTCGACAGCTTCCCGCCGGCGCCGGGACAGGGCGCCATCTGCGTCGAGGCCCGCAGCAATGATGTCGCGACACGCGATCTCCTCAAACCTGTCAATCACATACCCACCATGCAGGCCTTGCTCTGCGAGCGTGCGTTCCTGGCCACGCTCGACGGCTCCTGCCGCACGCCTATCGCGGGTTATGCGCGGGTTGACGGGGATCAACTGCAATTTTCCGGCCTGATCGTCCTGCCGGACGGGAGCGAATGCCACACGATCGAGGATTCGGGACCGGCAATTGCGGCCGAGGAGATCGGCCGGCGCGCGGGCGCTGCGATCCGCGCCAAGGCCGGGCCACAATTCTTCGATCTGTGGAAATGACGCGCGTTCTTGTCACACGCCCTGAGCCGGCCGCCTCGACGACCGCGGCAAAGCTTGCCGGGAAAGGCTATTCCGTCACCGTTCTCCCTCTGACGCGCATCGTTCCGCTGCCTTTGAGTAGCGAACTTCCAGACGGGCGTTTTAATGCGGTGGTCGCAACCAGCGCCAACGCCATCCGCCACGCGCCCGCCGCGCTTCTGGCGGCCTTGCGCGATCTCCCGGCCTTCGCTGTTGGAGAAAGCACTGCGGAAACATTCCGCCGGCACGATTTCACGGACGTGCAAAGCGCCGGGGAAGACGCTGAAGCTCTCGCCGCGCTTGTTGGCGGACAGGGACATGGGCTTCAACGGCTCGCCTATCTTTGCGGACGCGCGCGCATGCCGAATTTCGAAGCGGAGATCGAGAAGAATGGCATGGAAATCGCCGCGTTCGAGACATATGACGCCGAAATCGTGCCCTATGAAGCCGATTTCCTGAGAAACAGCCTCGCCGGGGAACCCTTTGACGCCGTGCTGCTTTATTCGGCAAGGGCGGCGGACGCATGCGGATATTTGCTCGACAACGACGTGGCGCAACCCGCGCTTTTCCAAGAGGCGCGTTTCGTTTGCCTTTCCGCAAGAATTGCCGGAGCCCTACCAGGAAGATGGAGGGAAAGGGCGGTCCATTGCGCTTTACCCGAGGAAAGCGCGCTCTTTCGCCTTCTGGCAAATCCCTGATGCCACAGCGCTGCCCTTTTTCTCGGGGCGTTTTGTGTTAGAGCCTTTTCGGCCATCAAGGAAACGGGATCCGGAGCGAACTATGGTGAAAGCGCCAAGAGCGCGACATTCGAAGGGCGACAGGCAACCGGTAACGATCGATCTCGGCGCCGACGATGTCACCCGCATCGAAGGGAAGGCGGACAAGCCCGAATTCGTGTCTTCCGCATCCGAAACGGAACCAGCGGCTGCTGGTGCGGATGAGAACCGAAAACCAGCGCCAAACGAGAAGGATGATGCGGCCAATATGCCGGCGGGTGGGCAAAGCGCGGCTCAGGCTGGCGGGCGTGAGGGCGACGTGCCGCCCCCTGCTGACGAACCGCCCGTCAGGTCGAACGAGACAACGGTTCCCTCCCGCCGGAGCGGGATCGGCTCCGCGCTGGCGGCAGGCGTTGCAGGCGGCGTGATTGCTCTCCTGATTGCCGGTGGCCTGCAATGGAAGGGCGTTATTCCCGGTCTCGGTGGAAATGCCGGCAATGACCAGCGAATAACCAGCATGCAAAACGAAATCGCGGCGCTGAGAAAAGATGTCGCAGCGGTCAAGAACGCGCCGCCGGACAATGGCATCGCCGCGCTGAAGCAAGGATTGGATCAGGCGAACCAGAAGATCGACCAGCAGGCGGCGGCCCTCGACCAGCTCCGCGCCGCGCAAGCAAAGACCAGCGCAGGAGCGAGCCAGGCTGTCGCCACACAGTTGAAGGACCTGGAAAATAGGCTCTCAAAGGTCGAAAATACCGCCAAGGCGAACGCCTCAGGCGAGGCTGGGTTAACCGCTCTTGACCAAAAGGTAAGCGGCCAGGCGAAGAACGCGCAAGCCAACAGCCAGGCGCTCGCCAGCCAGTCGCAGCGGCTCGGCAAGCTTGAACAGTCTCTCGCGACGCTGTCGCAGAAGGTCGCCTCAAATTCTGAGCAGCCGAAAGTCGCCCTGGCGATAGCAGCATCGGCGCTGAAATCGGCGGTCGACAGGGGAACGCCCTTCGTCTCCGAACTCGACACCTATGCCTCGCTGGCGCCCCATTCGCCGGAACTGGATGCGCTGCGCAAGCTCGCGCCGGCAGGCGTTCCGACACGCGAGGAGATCGTCGCCGGGATTGGACCGGCGGCGGACGCCATGGTCGAGGCGGGCCGCCCGGCGGAGAAATCCGCCGGCATATTGAACGATCTGGTGCAGAGCGCCCGCTCGCTGGTCAAGGTCCGGCCGGTCGGCGAGGTGGCCGGCAAGGGCGTCGGCGCCACGGTCGCTCGCATCGAGGTCGACATCAAGGCGGGCGATTTCGCCAAGGCCGTGCAGGAATACAAGGCCTTGCCGCAGAACGTTCAGACGGCGGGAAGCGCCTATTTCGCCAAGGTTGAGACCCGTATCCAGGCGGAAGACCTCGTTCAGAAGACGCTCGCCAATGCTTTGAAGACTGGGTGACGGGGACGATGTTTCGCATTCTTTTCTTCATTATCGTCGTTTTCGCGCTGGGGCTCGGCTTTGCCTGGTTGGCCGACCGGCCGGGCGACATGGTCGTCACCTTCAACGGCTATCAATATCAAGTGACGCTGATGGTCGCGGCAGTCGCCGTCGTTGCGGTCGTCGCGGCGGCCATGATCCTCTGGTGGCTGCTGAAAAGCATCTGGATGAGCCCTTATCTGGTGTCGCGCTATTTCCGCGTCCGACGCCGTGATCGTGGCTATCAGGCGCTGTCCACCGGCATGCTCGCCGCCGGCGCCGGAGATGCGGCCGCCGCCAGACGCATGAACAAGCAGGCGACGAAGCTGATCAGCGCCGATCAGGAACCGCTTCTTCACCTGCTCGAAGTGCAGACGCTCCTATTGGAGGGCGATCATGAGAAGGCGCGCGGCAAATTCGAGGCCATGCTCGACGATCCGGAATTGCGTCCGCTCGGGCTGCACGGTCTCTATCTCGAAGCGCAACGGCTCGGACATAAGGACGTTGCCCGTCACTATGCGATCGAGGCCAGCCGTGATGCGCCCCAGCTGATATGGGCCGCGAATGCGGCGCTCGAGGACAAGGCCGAGGCCGGCGAGTGGGATGAGGCGCTGAAACTTCTCGACCGGCAGAAAGCCTCTGGCCAGCTTGCGAAAGCGGAAGCGGACAGACGGCGGGCGGTGCTGCTGACCGCAAAGGCGAACGAAATACTGGACCGCGACGCGTTCGCGGCGAAAAACGCCGCGCTCGAAGCCAATCGCCTCGCGCCCGATCTCGTTCCCGCCGCCATCACCGCCGCACAGAGTCTCTTTCGCCAGAATGATCTGCGGCGCGGTTCGAAGATCCTTGAGGCCGCGTGGAAGAAGCAACCGCATCCGGAGATCGCGGATGCCTATATTGCCGCCCGACCGGGAGATTCCACGCAAGACAGGCTGATGCGGGCGCAGAAGCTGGAGAAGCTGCGGACGAACAATGCCGATTCGGCGCTCGCCGTGGCGCGCGCGGCGCTCGATGCCGGCGAATTCAATCTCGCGCGCGAGGAGGCGGAGGCTGCGATCCGGCTCAGGCCGAGTGAAGGAACCTATCTGCTGAGGGCCGATATCGAGGAGGCCGAAACCGGAGATCAGGGGCGTGTCCGGCACTGGCTCCAGCGCGCCCTGCGTGCGCCGCGGGATTCGGCCTGGGCCGCCGATGGCTATGTCTCCGATCGCTGGCTGCCGCTCTCTCCCGTTACCGGCAGGCTGGATGCCTTCGAATGGCAGCAGCCTGTGGAACGGGTGGGGCAACTGATCGAATCGGGGGAAGAGACCGCGCCTCCGGCAATCGAGAGAGCGCCCGCGCCGGCCGCGGCCGACAGCAATATGGAGCAAACGTCTGGGGAGACGGAAAAGACGAACAGTTCGCCTCAGCCCGGCCCTATCGGCAACCTGCCGGCGCCGACCGTGACATCGGCGGATATCGCGGCGGCAAACGGCGAGCACGCCCGGATAGAGGATAGAAAGCCGGTACCGGATGGTCCGGTTCTGATCGCGCCCAGCGCGGAGGAAGAAGCCGCACGGCAGCATCATGTTGCTATCGAGAGTGGTGCGCGGAAGCCCCCGACGCCGGACGACCCCGGTGTGGAGGAAGAAGCCGCCCCCGAAGGGCAATCACGGCGCTTTCGGTTATTTTAGTGGGTCCGGCGAAGCTAAGGGCCATGATCAAGTCGCGCTGATGCGACCAAGAAATCAGGTACTCGATGTTCGAACGTCTCATTTCCTTCCTGGGTGAACTTCCCGGCCAACACCCCGAAACGGGCAGATTCAGCCCGGACGATCCGCGGGTCGCGGCCGCGGCGCTGATGTTCCACGTCATGGACGCCGATGGCGTACGCCGCGACGACGAAACAGCCAGCCTGCGCGAAATCCTCTCCAGCACTTATGACATGACCGGCCAGGAATTGGACGAACTGATGCGGGCCGGCGAGGATGCCGACCAGGAGGCGATCGATCTCTACGCCTTCACGAGCGTGCTCAAGCGACACCTCGATCATGCCGCGCGCGCCGAATTCATCAGAATCATGTGGCAGATCGTCTATGCGGACGGGGAACTGCATGAACTGGAGGACAATATCGTCTGGCGTGTCGCCGAACTGATCGGCATCGAGCAGAGGGAGCGAATCGCCCTCCGACAACAAGTCCAGCACGAAAGCGGCGGCGACAGGAAGCATCCTGCGGAATAGCGGGCTTCAGAACGCAAACCCGAGCATTCAAGCGCTCTAGCCGGCGATCCTGCGCCTCCGATCTTCCCTCGTCGTTATTCGTATTAATCATATAAATAGCCATTGCTCATATTAATAACCCATGCTTAAGTAAAGCTGCGATCTCCGCCGCCGGCATCGGACCGCTTAGCGGATCATCGCGCTGGAGGAGTTCGGCCGCGCTTGCCGGTCGTACGTCAAAGGAGGAGCATCATGAGAAATATTGCCCTGGCGGGCGTGGCGCTGGCATTTGCGCTGTCTGCCGCGACGGCCCATGCCGCCGACAAGAAGACACTCGTATTCGTAGCAAACGGCGCTTCCGACTTTTGGAAGGCGGCCGAGGCCGGCGTCAAGAAGGCGAATTCGGAGCTGCCTGATTACGACATGCAATTCAAATATCCGTCGCAGTCGGCCGCCGCTATCCAGGAGCGGCTGATGGACGATCTGGTCGCCGCTGGCGTTTCCGGCATCATGGTCAGCGCCGTCGATCCGAAGACGGAAACCGACGCGCTCGCCAAGATCGCCAAGCAAACCCTGCTTCTGACGACGGACAGCGATGCCGCGAAAAGTGGCCGGGTCGCCTATATCGGCTCGAGCAATGTCGCGGCCGGCAAGCAGGTCGGCGAGATCCTGAAAAAGGCACTGCCGAACGGCGGTAAATGCATGGCCTTTGTCGGCCTGCCCGGCGCCGACAATGCGCGCGAGCGCATCGAGGGCATCAAGGACGTCATCAAGGGCACCAAGATCGAGATCGTAGACGTCCGCGCCGACGACATCGACCAGGCCCGGGCGAAGCGCAATGTCGAGGACACGCTGACGGCGCATCCCGAGGTCAATTGCATGCTCGGCATCTATTCCTATAACATCCCGCAGATCTATCAGGCGCTGAAGGAGGCGGGCCAGCTCGGCAAGATCACGGTCACCGGCTTCGACGACGATCCGATCACGCTTGGCGGCATCAAGGAAGGCACCGTCGCCGGCACCGTCGTGCAGCAGCCCTATCTCTGGGGCTACGAAGGCATGAAGGACATGGCCAAGATTCTGAGCGGCGATAAATCCTTCATCCCCAAGGACGGTCTGATCATCATCCCGACGAAAGTCGTCGACAAGTCCAATGTCGACGAATACGCCAAGGAACTGGCGAAGCTTCAGGGCAAGGGTTGACCGCGGCGCTGGCGGTTGCCCAAGACCGCCAGGCTTCATCGGCGCCAGCGTCCCGTCGGACGCTGGCGTTGATTGACGAGGCGTCTCACCGGCGCGCCGTCCTTACGAAGGGATGCAGACAGGTGGAACCGTTCCTGGAACTCAAGGGCATAAGCAAGGCGTTCCCCGGCGTGCAGGCTCTTTCCGACGTCCGTCTCTCGGTCGCTCCGGGAGAGGTGATCGGCCTCATCGGCGAGAACGGCGCAGGAAAATCGACCCTGATGAAGGTGTTGGGGGGCGTGATCGCGCCGACCTCCGGCTCTATACGCATTGATGGCGTGGAGCGCCCCGCATTGACGGTCGAAGACGCGATCGCCGCCGGCATCGCCTTCGTCCACCAGGAACTCAATCTATTCGACAATCTCGACGCCGCGGCCAACGTCTTCATCGGACGCGAGCCGCGGAAGGGATGGCCGTTGCCGCTTGTCGATCGCAAACGCCTGCATGACGCCGTCCGACCCCTTCTGAAGCGGCTGGATGTCGATTTCGAACCGCAAACGCTCGTCGCCGACCTGTCGCTGGCGCAGCGTCAGCTCCTCGAGATCACCAAGGCCCTGTCGCTCGACGCTCGCGTCGTCATCATGGATGAACCGACATCCAGCCTGACGATTTCGGAGACGCGGCGTCTCCTCTCCGTAATCGCCGATCTGAAGCGAAACGGCGTCGCAATCATCTTCATCTCGCACCGCCTGCACGAGGTGACAGAATGCGCCGACCGGGTTGTCGCGCTCCGCGACGGCCGCGTCGCCGGCCGCCTCGCCCGGCACGAGATCACGCATGACGCGATGATCCGGCTGATGATCGGGCGCGACCTGAAGTCGCTTTACACGCCGCCGGCCGCGGCCCCGTCGGATGCCGTTCTCGAACTCAAAGGACTCCGGACGCCGGCATTCCCGGATTCCTCTATCGATTTGACGCTGCACCGCGGCGAGATTCTCGGTCTCGCGGGCCTTATCGGCGCCGGGCGGACGGAATTGGCGCGCGCGGTCTTCGGCATCGACCGGCCGCTCGCCGGCAAAATTCGCGTCAACGGTGAGATTGCCGAGGTCCATTCCCCGTCCGACGCAATCGCGCGCGGCATTTATCTTATCCCGGAAGACCGCAAGCAGTCGGCGCTGATCCTCGAGGATTCGATCGCGCAGAATATCTCGCTGGCGAATATCAGGGCATTCGTCCGCTCGGGCCTCGTCAGTTCGGCGTTGGAGGAAAAGAATGCCGAACGCCAGATCCGCGCTCTTCGCATCAAGGCGCCCAACGCGTCGATCATCGCCGGCAGTCTCTCGGGCGGCAACCAGCAAAAGGTCGTGCTGGCGAAATGGCTGTCCATGCAACCGAAGATCCTGATTTTCGACGAGCCCACGCGCGGCATCGATGTCGGATCGAAAAGCGAGATCTACGCGCTGATGCGTGGTCTTGCCGACAGCGGCGTCGGCGTGCTGATGATTTCGAGCGATATGGAAGAGGTGGTCGGGGTGAGCGATCGGATGGTCGTTATGCATGAGGGCACGATCGCGGGCGAGCTTTCGCGCGACCGGTTCAGCGAAGAGGCGGTCATGCAACTCGCCGTAGGCCATAGGTCACGCATTCAGCCAGTCGGGGAAAGAGCATGCTGAAGAAAGATCTGGGTCTTCTGATCCTCGTCGTGATCGTCTCGGCGATCGTCGCCTTCCTCAACCCGCGATTCATCTCCCCGATTAACCTGTCGAACACGGCCAACCTCGTCGGGCTCTTTGGCATCTTCTCGATCGGCGAAGGCTTCGTCATCATCACCGGCGGCATCGACCTGTCGATCGGATCGATGCTCGCCCTACTCGGCGTCGTCTTCATCGATCTCTTGACCACCTATCAGATGAATTGGATCGCGGCGGTCCTGCTGATCGTGCTCGCCGGAACGGCGCTCGGCGCGCTCCAGGGTTTTTTGATCACCAAGATGCGGATGCAGCCCTTCATCGTCACGCTTTGCGGCCTTTTGCTCTATCGCGGCATCGCGCGCTGGTACACCGATGACGGCACGGCCGGCTTCGCCTTCGGGCAGAGCTTCCCCTGGCTCGAATGGCTGACGACGGGCCGCGTCCATGGCGTGCCATTGACCTTCGTCGTCTTCGTTCTGATCGCCATCGTGATGGGCGTCGTACTCCATCGATCCGTCTTCGGGCGGCATCTCTTCGCCGTCGGCCGAAACGAGGAAGCGGCGCTCTATTCCGGCATCAGAAGCCAGTGGGTTATCGCCGCAACCTATATCATTCTCGGCGCGCTCTCCGGCCTGTCGGCGATCTATTTCGCGATGTACACGCGCTCCATCTCGCCCGCGTCGCACGGCACCTTCTACGAGCTTTACGCCATCGCCGCGGCCGTGCTCGGCGGCTGTTCGCTAAGGGGCGGCGAAGGTTCGGTCTTCGGCATCGTCCTCGGCACGATCCTGCTGCAGGTCCTGCAGAATCTCGTTAATCTGCTCGGTATCCCGAGTTCGCTCAATTTCGCGGTGATGGGGGCGGTCATCCTTCTCGGCGTGCTGGCGGACCAGCAATTGGTGAAATACAGATCGCGGCGCGCGGCGCTGCGTTCGCAAAAGGCTCTCGCCGCGGTGGACAAGGCGGCAACTGTGTGATGAACGGTGGTCATGAAAAAAGGGGAAGACCTCCAGAAAGAGCAGCCGGCGGCTAGGACCATACGGTCTCACCAGGGCTTCGGCGTGCTTGGCGCACATCGGCGTTCGCCCACCAAGGGCGCTTTCCAGACCGTGCTGCGCGGCATCGGCCTCGGCATCGTTGCGGGCGAATTCCCCGTCGGCCAGACGCTGCCCGGCAAGGAACTCCTGATGCGGCGTTTCGGCGTCTCCAACACGGCGCTACGCGAGGTGCTGAAAACGCTGGAGGCCAAGGGTATGGTCGCCGCCCGCACCAAGGTCGGCTATTGGGTGCGGGAGCGGGACGCTTGGAATCTTCTCGATGAGGACCTTCTCGGGTGGCAGCTCGAAACCGGGGTGGACAAAGGTTTCATCGGCCGTCTTTTCGAGATGCGCCAATCGATCGAGCCGACGGCGGCGGCGCTTGCCGCGCTTCGCCGTGACGAGGACCATGTCACGCAACTTCACCGGACCGCCGAACGGATGCTGAATGCCGGTCTCGACCGGCAGCACTTCACTGACGCCGATCTCGCTTTCCATCTTCTTGTCATCGAGGCATCCGGAAACCCGATGATGCGCTCTATCGGCGCGCTTATCGGCGCGGCGCTGGCGGCGTCTTTCCGCCTCAGCGCTCCGAGCGACAGCATCGAGGAATTGAACCGCAGCTATCGCCAGCACATGGCGATCGCCGAGGCGATAAAGGCCCGCGAGCCCCAGGCCGCTGCCGATGCGATGATGACCGTCATCGAACAGGGCTGGTCGACAGTGGCGCGCGACACGCAACCGGTCATGGCCACGATCCGCACCCATCTTTCGCCCTGATCGCAGGCACGACGTCCTACCCTGCAGACGGCCGCGTCGTAGCGGCATCTCGCATCGTGCATGAGCAGGCGGCGTCCATATTGGCCGGAACATACTGGATCACAGACCGTTAACGACGCACCTTTGGGACCATGGCCCACGGGGCGCATGCCGACGTCCATCGGGTAGGGAGAGGCAAGCCGTGTCGGTCGAACCGGCCTTAGACGATGCCAATGTCGTGAGACGACCGGGCATGCTGCGGCTGGCCGCAAATCTTTCTGCCTGGATCATGCGGCCGTGGCGCCGATATTCCCTCGCCTCTCAATTTATGGTCGCAGGCGGCCTCGTCGCATTTTTCGCTATGCTTCTCGTGAGCCTTCTGGTGACGACATTGATCGAGCGCGCCGTCACCCGCAGCGCCGCGGCGACGACAGCTCTCTATGTCGATAGCGTCGTCGCTCCGCTCCTTCCGGACATGCAGAAAAGCGTCGTGTTGGACGATGTCGTGCGCCGCGCGCTCGATGAAACCCTCGGCCAGGGCGCCCTGGGCAGCCGGCTTGTGGAAATGCGGCTTTGGGCCCGTGACGGCAGGATTCTCTATGCCAAGGAGAATTCGCTGATCGGCCAACGCTTCGAGATCACGTCCGACCTCGCCCGCGCTTTTGCCGGCCAAATGGTCGCCAATTACGGGCACTATGACATCCTCGACCCGAATGCCGCGCCCCCCTCCGGGCCGCTGCTCGAAATCTATAATCCCATCCTGCAGCCCTGGTCGGGCGAGGTCGTGGCGGTACTGGAGTTCTACGAGAGGGCGGACGATCTTCAGGCGGCGCTTGCAGGCGCACGGCTGAAGAGCTGGCTCGCGGTCGCGGCCGTGACAGCGCTCTTCTTTCTGCTGCTCAGCGCTATCGTCCTGCGCGGCAGCCGTACGATCGACCGGCAGGCAGGCGATCTTGCCGCGCGCGTTTCGGAATTGACCGACCTTCTCGAACAGAACCGGGCGCTTCATGCGCGGGTGCGGCGGGCGACCCAGCGGGTTACGTCGCTGAATGAAAGCTATTTGCGACGGCTCGGCGCCGATCTCCATGACGGCCCGGCCCAGCTGATCGCGCTTGCTTCGCTCCGTCTCGACAGCGAGGCTCTGCTCGCGGAAGGCGCGGCTCGCAAAACGCGTGAAGGCGAAGTCGAGCAGATCCGGACTTCTCTTGGCGAGGCGCTACAGGAAATACGAACGCTTTGTCATGGTCTCGTCCTGCCGCATATCGAAACCTCGAGCTTTCGCGGGGTGGTCTCGCATGCCATCGACGCGTACGAGCAGCGGACCGGCTCAAGGGTGGAGCGCCTCATAGATGATGTGGATGTCTCCATGCCGCTGTCGCAGCGGATTTGCGTCTATCGCTTTCTGCAGGAGGCGTTGAACAATGGCTACCGCCATTGCCGGCAAGCCCGTCAGTCCGTCGTCATTGAACGCCGCGGGATGGAGCTGCACATCTCGGTCTCCGATGACGGGCCTGGATTCGATCCCAATGAGATAAAGGCCGGCAGCATCGGTATCGCGGGCATGCGCGAGCGGGTCGAAAGCCTCGGCGGATCGTTTGATTTGCACACCTCCCCTGCCGGTACGAAACTGGCGATGATGCTCGATATCGAGGAGATCAACGAATCATGAGTTCCGCGGTGAGGATCGCTGTGATCGACGACCACCCTCTCTTCAGGGAGGGAGTGATCCGCAGCTTGACGGAAACCGGACGGTTCACCGTCGTCGGGGAAGGCGGTTCGAGCATGGATGCGGTTCGGATCGCGGCGGAAGCGCGGCCGGACATTCTCCTGATCGATCTGTCCATGCCCGGTGAGGGACTGAGCGCGATCGCCCCGATCCGGACGCACGATCCCAATATGCGCATCGTCGTACTCACCGTATCGGAGGCGGCGGAAGATGTCGCGGTCGCGCTGAATGGCGGTGTCAATGGCTATGTGCTGAAAGGCGTCGGCTCCCGCGCACTGACGGAGATCCTTGTCGCCGTCGCGAATGGGGAAACCTATGTCACGCCGACACTGTCGGCCCGCCTTCTCTCGCACCTTTCATCGGACAAGCGTTCTCCAATCGTGACGGACCCGATCCACAGCCTGACCAGCCGGGAACGCGAGGTGCTGGATCTTGTCGCCCAAGGCCTCAGCAACAAGGAGATCGCCATCAGGCTGGATCTGCATGAGAAAACGATAAAACACCACATGACAGCCATCCTCGCCAAACTGAGGGCCAGCAATCGAACCGAGGCGGCAATGAAGCTTCACGCCTCCTCAACCCGGAGCCATGTCTCAGGGTGAAAGTGCGTATGGAAAGGCCGGTCCCCTCCGGCCTGCGAAGCAGCCGGCCGCTGGAGCAATTAAAGCGAAGGTGTGTAGCGGTTTTGTGTTCGGAATTGCGTAAAAACAATGAGATAGAGCATTTTCGCGATTCGGAGAAAAGCGGAAATGCTCTAACGAGTGGATCGGAGCCGTAAAACGTCGCCGATCGTCGCTCGGCGGCGGACGATCAACCGGCCTTTTGCGTCGCGCATCTCATAACGGCCGCCGGTAACGCGCTCACTCATGCCGTTGGCGTGGACCACCTTGGCGTAGCTCGTCGGGCTCGCTGGTTTTGCATTGCTGGGCGCCGCCGATGACGCCGATATGCCGCCCTTACCGTTTCCGCTGTTGCCAGCGCCGCCACCATTGCCGTTGCCGTTGCCATTGCCGTTACCATTTCCGCCGCCGTTTCCCCCTCCATTGCCG
>JBQCEL010000190.1:0-3410 GCA_051960255.1 Rhizobiaceae bacterium | reverse complement strand
TCGATCCAGTCGATACGCGTCAAGACCTCGATCTCGCGAACGCCCGGAAGGCGGGCCATGAGGGGCGGATGGTTCGTCAGATAGTGGGCGTGCCATTCATGAACATCGTCGGCTGGTCCCGGGTAGTAGACCAGAAAGCTGCAGGCATTCGCCGTCGATGGCGCAGGATCGGGCACCGCGAATTCGCGATTCAGCATCGCCTGCTGCGTAATATGGGCTGAGCGCAGGCTTTCGAGCTCACCGCTTTCCGCCAATCTTTTCAAGGCGCCGTCGCGTCCGATCGCACTTTCCAGGCTCGCGATGGCGTCAAAATAGAGTTGCAGGCCGAATATAGGGGGCTGGCCGTCATTCGTGTAAAGATCGCTCGCCATGGCGGGCGTATAGAGATGACCTTTGGCGAGGCCTTTCAGGCCGCGGATGCATGCCCGAAAGCGGCCGAGATCATCCGCGGAAATCCGCGCGGCGGCATTTTGCCGGTCTTCGAAAAAGGCGAAATAGCAAAACTGCATGCCGCTGCCTCGCTGCTGCCATTGCCGCCGTTAATCTGGAATGATGGCTGTCGCCTCGATTTCGACGAGCGCGTCCGGCTCGACGAGGTTCGAGACTTCGACGAGCGCCATCGCCGGATAGTGCGTGCCGATCACGGCGCGGTAGACGGGGCTCAGTTCCTTCAGCGAATGGCGATAGGTATCGATGCTGCGCACATACCAGGTGAGCCTCGCAATATGCTCGGGCCGTGCACCACCCTGTGCAAGCACGGCGACGATGTTGCGAAGCGTCTGCTCGACCTGCGCGACAAATCCGTCGGCCAGAACATGGTCCGCATCCCAGCCGATCAGGCCGCCGGTCAGAACGATGGCGCCACGGCCCATGACGCCATTGGCATAACCTTTCGGCTTCTTCCAGCCCGAGGGTTGCAGGATGTCCAGCGTTCCGGCTTCGGCCGCGCCGTTTTCGCGTTTGCCCTCTCCGGGAATAAGGAATGCGCTCAAAGGCCACTCTCCTGTTCTCTTCTCATGTCTTGCCGCCGTGGCGATCCGCCGCCTCAGCCGGCCGCCGACAGCAATTGCCGGGCGATGACGAGTTTCTGCACCTCGGTCGCCCCCTCATAGATCCGCAGCGCCCTGATTTCGCGGTAAAGCGTTTCGGGAACGGACCCTGAGCGCACGCCTTCGCCGCCGTGAAGCTGGACGGCGCGATCGATGATTTTCTGGGCGCTTTCGGTCGCCACCATCTTCGCCATCGCCGCCTCCCTCGTCACGCGCGCCGCACCATTGTCGCGCGTCCATGCCGCCCGATAGACGAGAAGCGCGGAGGTATCGATCTCCGTCGCCATCTCGGCAAGAGCGGTCTGCGTAAGCTGCATGTCGGCCAGCGGCGCGCCGAAAAGCTTGCGGCCACGGGCGCGGTCGAGCGTGGCGTCGAGCGCCCGACGCGCAAAGCCGAGCGCCGCCGCGCCGACCGTCGAACGGAAGATGTCGAGCGTCGCCATGGCAATCTTGAAACCCTCGCCGCCATTGCCGATCCGGTTCGCGATCGGTATCCGGCAATTGTCGAAGCGGAGATGCGCCAGCGGATGCGGCGCAATGGTTTCGAGCCGTTCCGCGACCGTGAGGCCGGGCGTGGAGGCGGGAACGGAAAAGGCGGAAAGCCCCCTCGCCCCTGCCGCTTCGCCGCTGCGGGCAAAGACGATGTAATGGTCAGCGATGCCGCCATTCGATATCCATGTCTTTTCGCCGTCGAGCCGGACCGTCTCATTGCCGTCCGGCCTTGCCGAAAGCGCGATGCGGGCGACATCGGACCCGGCCTCCGGCTCCGTCAGCGCGAAGGCGGCGATGGCTTTGCCGGCGCGTATGTCGGGCAGCACGCGCGCCTGCGTCGCCGCATCGCCGGCGAGGGTGATCGCGCCGCTACCCAATCCCTGCATGGCAAAGGCAAAATCGGCGAGCCCGTCATAGCGCGCCAGCGTCTCGCGCAGGAGGCAAAGCGAGCGGACATCGAACCGGCCGTCGGCGGGCACGGCATAATCGAGAAAGCCCGCTGTTCCGAGCGCGGCGACAAGCCGCCCGCAGCTTCCGTCCACATCATGATGGTCGACAAGGTCGGCGACATGGTTCGCGGCCCAGGTCTCGATCTCCCGCGCCAGGTCGCGGTGCCGTGGCTCGAAGAAAGGCCAATCGAGGAAAGTGCGATCACTCACGTCAATTTCCCTGGAATACCGGCTGGCGCTTGCCGGCGAACGCTTCGAAGGCGCGGCGGAAGTCGCCGGTCTTCATGCAGAGCGCCTGGGCCAGGGCCTCCGCATCGATCGCCTCGTCGACGCCCATCGCCCATTCCATGTGGAGCATGCGCTTCGTCACCGAATTGGCGTAGGTGGGGCCATGCGAGAGCGCTGTCGCGATCTCGTTCGCCGCCGCGAGCGCATCTCCCTTCGCCGTCACGCGATTGAAGAAGCCCCAGCGCTCCCCCTCCTCCGCGCTCATGAAGCGGCCGGTATAGAGTAGTTCGGAGGCGCGGCCCTGGCCGATGATGCGCGGGAGGATCGCGCAGGCGCCCATGTCGCAGCCGGCGAGCCCGACACGATTGAAGAGAAAGGCGACCTTCGCGCCATCGCCGGCGACGCGCATGTCCGACGCCATGGCAATGATCGCGCCCGCCCCGGCGCACACGCCTTCGACCGCGCTGACGATCGGCTGCGGACAGGCGCGCATTTCCTTGACGAGGTCGCCGGTCATGGCGGTAAAGGCATGCAAATCCGCCGCTTCGAGTTTCGTCAGCGGCTCGATGATCTCGAAGACGTCGCCGCCGCTCGAAAAATTGCCGCCCGCGCCGGTGATCACCACCGCGGTAACGGAATCGTCGAAGCGGAGCGCGTGAAACGTGTCGCGCAACTCGGCATAGCTGTCGAAGGTCAGCGGGTTCTTGCGCTCCGGCCGGTTGAGCGTGATCGTCGCCACGCCGTTCTCGACGGACAGGAGAAAATGATCGGGACGGAGATTGGCGATCGGCGCCGCAATCGCGTTCTGTCGCTTCATTTGCCTTTCCTCTCATCGTCACGCCCGGCAATGGCGCCGCGGACGGAACCCTTGAGGCCGCCGAGCCTGTTCCACAAGCGTTCGCGGTCGTTCTCGCTGAGGCCGCCGAGCATTTCCGCGATCCAGTCGCCATGCGCTTCCGCCATTTCCGCGAAGACGGCGCGGCCGCGCTTCGTCATTCGCACACGCACCGCACGGCGGTCCGTTTCGCTGACCTGCCGCTCGATCAGCCCCTCCTGGACGAGACGTTCGACCAGACCCGTGACATTGCCGTTCGAAACCATCATGCGCTGGGACAGTTCGCCGAGAAGAACGCCGTCTTCCGTGCGGAAAAGCTGCGCCATCAGGTCGAAGCGGGGCAAGGTTGTGTCGAAC
>JBQCEL010000189.1:0-7483 GCA_051960255.1 Rhizobiaceae bacterium | reverse complement strand
GGCCGCTTCACCTCCTTCCGTCATGTCGGCGTTTTTCCCGAGCAGGCGACCCATTGGAGCCATATGGAAAAGCTGATACGGGGGGCCGGGCGGCCCGTCCGGGTACTTAATCTCTTCGGCTATACCGGCCTCGCCTCGCTTGTCGCGGCGCGCGCCGGCGCGGAAGTCACCCATGTCGACGCCTCGAAGAAGGCGATCGGCTGGGCGCGCGAGAACCAGGAAATCGCACGTCTCGGCGAAAAGCCGATCCGCTGGATTTGCGAGGATGCGATGAAATTCGTCGAACGCGAGGAGCGGCGCGGCAGCCGCTACGACATCATCCTGCTCGATCCGCCGGCCTATGGGCGCGGGCCCAAAGGCGAAGTCTGGCAGATTTTCCAGGACCTTCCGGTTATGGCGCACCTTTGCCGCGCGATCTTGACGCCGAAGCCGCTGGCCGTCGTTCTGACCGCCTATTCGATCCGCGCCTCTTTCTTCTCGATCCATGCCCTGATGCGCGACACATTCGCCGGCATGGGCGGCATGGTGGAATCCGGCGAACTGGTGATCCGCGAGAAATCGGCGGGCCGCGCGCTCTCCACCTCGCTTTTCTCGCGCTGGGTGGCCGCATGACGGAGGAGCGAGCCGCAAGCCGCGCGCCGGGGCAGGTCAAGGAGGTCACGAGCCTTTCCAACCCGATCGTGAAGGACATCAAGGCGCTGGCGCTGAAGAAATTCCGCGATCAGCAGAACGCCTTTTTGGCGGAGGGCCTGAAACTCGTCCTCGATGCGCTCGACCAGGGATGGACGATCCGTGCCCTCGTCTTCGCCAAGGCCCAGAAGGGCAATACCGTCGTGGAAAAGGCC
This sequence comes from Rhizobiaceae bacterium, assembly GCA_051960255.1. Classification (GTDB taxonomy): domain Bacteria; phylum Pseudomonadota; class Alphaproteobacteria; order Rhizobiales; family Rhizobiaceae; genus Mesorhizobium_L. Next base: position 6,638 of record JBQCEL010000189.1, on the reverse strand, counting down.
GCGGCCCGGACAGTCGCCTCGGGCGGCCTGGTCCTGGAAGTAAGCGAAAAAGTGCTTGCCGCCATCACCCGCCGCGACAATCCGCAAATGGTCGTCGGCGTCTTTTCCCAGCGCTTCGAAAAGCTCGCGGCGATCAGGCCCGAGGGAGAGGATGTCTGGGTGGCGCTCGACCGTGTGCGCGATCCCGGCAATCTCGGCACCATCATTCGCACGGCGGATGCGGTCGGCGCGAAAGGCGTCATCCTCGTCGGCGAATGCACCGATCCGTTCTCGCTGGAGACGGTGAGGGCGACCATGGGCTCCATTTTCGCCCAGCCGGTCGCCAAGGCCGGCATGGAAGAATTCCTCGAGTGGCGCAAAGGCTTTGGCGGCCTCCTCGTCGGCGCCCATCTCAAGGGCGCGGTCGATTACCGCTCGATCAATTATCGCGACCGCCCTGTGGTGGTCCTGATGGGCAATGAGCAGCAGGGGCTTCCCGACGCTCTTGCCGAAACATGCGACCGGCTCGTCCGTATCCCGCAGGCGGGACGGGCGGATTCGCTCAATCTCGCCGTCGCCACCGGCATCATGCTCTTCGAGATTCGCCGCGCCGCGCTGAGGATCGGAGGCCACGAATGAAGATCAAGGCTTTATGGCCCTATGCGCTGATCGCGATCGTCGCGATTGCGCTCGATCAATGGGTGAAGCGGCTGATAGAGACCGGCATGGCGATGCATGAAGAAATCGATCTCCTGCCTTTTCTGGCGCTTTTCCGCACGCACAATAAGGGCATCGCCTTTTCGCTTCTGGCTGGACTGGGTGACAAGGGGCTCATCCTTGTCGCGCTCGTCGTAATCGCCGTGGTGTTTTTCCTGGCTGTGCGCAGCACGGCCGGCCAAATCTTCGCGCGTACCGGTTTCGCGCTTATCATCGGCGGTGCGCTGGGCAATCTTATCGACAGGGTGAGGCTGGGATACGTCGTCGATTATGTTCTCTTCCACACGTCGGTATGGTCCTTCGCCATCTTCAATCTCGCCGACGCCTTCATCACGGTCGGGGCGGGATTGATCCTTCTGGAGGAAGTCATCGCCTGGTTCAGGGAACGCAACGCGTCGAACGGATCGAAGCCGCCGGTCGAACGTTAGATTTTTGCATGAAGGTGCTGGGACGGCTTACCTTCCAGGGAGCGCCTATTTTGGATCGGAGAACAGTATGAGCGACAGCTTTAGGGCCATTCTCATCTCGCGTGACGATGACGGCAAACAGTCGGTCGATGTCACGGACATGACGGATGCCGATCTGATGCCCGGCGATGTGACCGTTGCCGTCGAGGCAACGACGGTGAACTACAAGGATGGGCTTGCGATCACCGGCAAGGCGCCGGTCGTGCGCCGCTTTCCGATGGTGCCGGGCATCGATTTCGCCGGCACGGTGATCGCGTCGGAAAGCCCCGATTGGAAGGCCGGCGACAAGGTCATCCTCAATGGCTGGGGTGTCGGCGAGACGCATTACGGCGCCTATGCCGGCCATGCGCGGGTGAAGGGTGACTGGCTGGCGCCGCTCCCCGCGTCGCTGACGCCGAAAGACGCCATGGCGATCGGCACGGCCGGCTATACGGCAATGCTCTGCGTCATGGCGCTCGAGCGCCATGGCATCACGCCCGAGCGTGGGCCGGTCATTGTCACTGGCGCTAGCGGTGGCGTCGGGTCGGTCGCCGTGTCGATTCTGTCGGGCCTTGGCTACCAGGTGATCGCCTCGACGGGGCGCGCCGCCGAACATGGCTATCTCAAGGAACTGGGCGCGGTCGAGATCATCCCGCGCGAGGAGCTTTCCGGCGCCGGTAAACCGCTTGGCAAGGAGCGCTGGGCAGGCGCCGTCGATTCCGTCGGCAGCCATACGCTCGCGAATGTGTTGTCGATGACTTCCTATGGTGGCGCGGTCGCCGCCTGCGGGCTGGCGCAGGGGATGGATCTACCGGCAAGCGTCGCGCCCTTCATCCTGCGCGGCGTGTCGCTCCTCGGCATCGATTCGGTGATGGCGCCGAAGACCATCCGGCTGGAGGCCTGGCGGCGGCTGGAGCGCGATCTCGACCACACCAAGCTCGCCGCATTCACCACCTCGATCGGCTTCGACGGCCTGATCCAGGCGGGGCATGACATCATGGACGGAAAAGTGCGCGGCCGGCTGGTAGCGGAAATCGGCGATAGGGCCGATAGCTAAAATTCGATCCATCGGCCAAAAGCTTCCCTAACCGCCATCGGTTAAGGGTGGCGTCATGGCGTGGGACCCTTCCTCAAAGTCGGCCGGAGCGACGGCGGCTCCAGCTGAAATCGCTCCTGAAAACGGCACGGCGCAAAGGCGCATCATCGACGCCCCCGCGCTCGCGCCTTCGCTGCTGAGTGCGGCGCCTGGGCGGGGCCTGCTGGCGATCGCGGCTGCTGCCGTTGTGCTCGCCATACTGATCTGGCTCTCCGCATCCCCTCTCTATCTTTCGGCAGCGACGCTATTCGTCGGCTTTGCCAGTGTCTGGCTTTACCGGCGAATGCTTCGTGACCGCGAGCGTCTGGCGCGGCTGGAGGAGGAGAATTCCGCCAGTCGCGTCGAATTCGAGACGCTTGCCGATCGCATGTGGGAGTTGCAGGAGAGCGAGGAACGCTTTCGCGGGCTGATCGACGCGCTCGGCGATATCGTCGTCCATCGCGACCGGGAGGGGCGCATCGTCTATGCCAATCGCGTCCTGGCCGACCTTGTCGGCTGGGAGCAGCGGGCGCTGTCCGGCAGAAAATTGTCGGATTTCGGCATTGATGTCGGCATCATGCCGGATGCCGCCTTGTCGGATGGCGAATGTCTGAGTTCCACCGACGTCGCGATCCAAACAGGCGGGGAGACGCGCTGGTATTCCTGGATCGAACTGTCGGTCCGCGACAAGGCAGGCGACGCCGTTTCGCATCGCGCCATCGCGCGCGACATCACCGGCCGCAAGCAGGCCGAAGAGGCATCGATCGCGGCGCGCGAGCGCGCTGAGTTCGCCAACAAGGCGAAGTCGCGTTTTCTCGCCACCGTCAGTCACGAGATCCGCACACCCATGAACGGCATAATGGGTATGGCCAAACTCCTGACGGACACGCGGCTGTCCCCCGAACAGAAAACTTATGTCGGAGCCATTTCGACTTCGGCCAACGCCCTCCTGGCGCTGATCGAGGATTTGCTCGACTTCTCCAAGATCGAAGCCGGCCGCTTCGACATGGAATTCCAGCCCGTTTCGCCGCGCGAGCTGGTCGAGAATGTGGCCGAACTTCTCGCCGCCCGCGCCTATGCGCAAGGGATCGGCCTCGGCTGCTATTGCGCCCCTGACGCGCCGCAACGGATCACCGCCGATCCCGACCGCCTCAGGCAGGTGCTCCTCAATCTCATAGGCAACGCCATCAAATTCACTGAAACTGGCGGCGTTCTCGTTTCCGTCACGCGATCTCCCGACACGGAGGCGGCTATCCGCTTCTCGGTCACGGATACGGGGGCTGGCCTGACGCAAGCGGATTTTCAGCGCGTCTTCCAGGAATTCGAGCAAGCCGATAGCACGTCCACCAGGCGTCATGGCGGCGCGGGCCTGGGGCTTGCGATCTCCAAGCGCATCGTTGAGGCGATGAACGGCACGATCGCCGTGGAAAGCGAATTGGGCGAGGGCGCTTGCTTCTTCTTCGACATTCCCGTCGGTCAGGATGGCTTGCAGGGGATTGATCCGGCCCCGCTGCTCGCCGGGAGCCTCGCCGTGATCCTGTCGGAAAATGAACCCGAGGCCGCGGCCATGGCGCTGACGCTGGAGGCCTATGGCTGCGGCGTGGAGAAAGTCCGCTCGCTCGATGCCGCAGCCGAACGGATAGCCGCGGCTCCGGCCGACTTCTCCGTTGCGGTGCTGATTGATGCAAGGCTGGATGACCGGAATGGGAAGTTGTTGGGACGGCTGCGGCAGCGCGTCGAGACGACTTTCGAGGCGATAACGCTGATCGCGCCGACAGACCGCGACGGGCTCGATCAGTACCGTTCCAACGGCTATTCGACTTTCCTTGCGAGGCCGGTAAGGGGCGAAACGCTGCTGCGCGTCCTGACGGCCCGGCAGGCATCCCCTCTTGCCCCGGCCGGCCCTCAATCAGTCCCGACCCCACGCGAGGAACCGGCCGCCCTCCCTCGCGCCGGCCTTTCGATTCTTCTTGCGGAAGACAACGAGATCAATGCGCTGCTTGCCCGGTCCGTCCTGACGAAGGCCGGCCACGAGGTCCATGTGGTCGCAAATGGCCGCCAGGCGGTGGAAGCCCTCATCCACCCTGTGGAAAAGAGCTTCGATCTCGTGCTGATGGACCTGCATATGCCGGTGATGGACGGCCTCGACGCCATTGCTCTCATCCGCCAGGAGGAAGAGGAAAAGGGGCTCCCGCCCATCCCGATCATGGTGCTTTCCGCCGATGGGCAGGAAGGGACGCGCCACGCGGTCCTGGCCCATGGCGCGACCGGCTTCGTCACAAAGCCGCTCGACCCGAAAGCGCTGATCGAGGCAGTTGCCGAACAGGCGGTTGCATGATCGGCCGAACTTGGGCATCCTGACGCGGGCCGTTCGGGCCTTTGAATTTGTCATTCTCCTGTTGCATCTCCCCTGTAGCCGAGGGTACGCAGCAACGGGAGAATAAGTGTGCAGGCTGCGATGCTGGAGCGTGGAAACGGAACCCGAGCCATACCGGCTCTTGCTGGGAACATCCGCAATGATGTTCCAGGAGGCGCCATTCTTGGCCGTATAGGTCCCCTGGAGGTTCGCCTTGCGCGCGACAGCTCGGAGATCGCTGCGGCGCAGGAAGTGCGCTTTCGCGTCTTCTATGAGGAACTTGGCGCGCGGCGGCACAAGATCCACGCGCTTGAACAGCGGGACGCGGATCGCTTCGATGCGATCTGCGATCACCTTCTCGTGCTGGATACCTCGCTTCCCGGAGGGCAGCAAATCGTTGGCACCTACAGGCTGCTTCGGCAGGAAAGCGCGATTGCGGCGGGCGGCTTCTATTCGGACGAGGAATTCCAGCTCGAATCACTGATCGCGCGCCATCCCGACAAGCGCTTTCTGGAACTCGGGCGCTCCTGCGTCCTGCCGGATTATCGTTCCAAGCGCACGATCGAGCTGCTCTGGCAGGGCATTTACGCCTATATCAGCCACTACAACATCTCCGTCATGACCGGCTGCGCCTCCTTCCACGGCACGGCGCCGGCGGCTCACGCCGAACCGCTTTCCTTCCTTGCGCAGAATTGCCGCGCGAATGAATGCTGGGATGTCAGGGCGGTTCCGTCGCGTTTCCACAGGATGGACATGCTGCCGCCCGAAGCCGTCAATCCCAAGGCGGCGCTCGCCGCCATGCCGCCGCTTATCAAAGGCTATCTGAGGCTTGGCGCGAAGATCGGCGACGGTTGCGTCATCGACGAGGATTTCGGCACCACCGACGTCTTTATCATTCTGCCCGTCGAATTCGTCTCGCCCCGCTACCTCAACTATTATGGCGCCGAGGCCGACCGCTTCGCTGCTTGATTAAGGCTGCCGGTGTTTCCATCACCCGTCAGGTCATGCTCCGGATGGATTCGATCCTGTCGATCCCGCCGACGATGGGGGCAAAATCGCTCCAGACGCTGCGCGCCCCCCTTTCCCATTCGCTTTTCTCCTGCGGCTGGAAGATTTTGCAGCCGTGGGCGGTCGCAAGCTTCATGGAAGAGGTCTCGTCCTCGACCATCAACTGGTTGAAATAGCGCGCCCCTTCGCTGGCGGCCTCCTGGAAAACCGCTTTCTGCTCATCCGTCAGCCCGTTCCAGAACATTTGCGAGAAATAGACGACGCCCGAGGCCCAGATATGGTTCGTCTCGGTCATGTCGGGAACGACCTCGTAGAGCTTGAAGCCGGCATAGGCCGACTTCGTCAGATCCATGGCCCCGGCGACGCCAGTCTGGAGCGCATTATAGGTCTCTGTGATGGGTATGCCGATCGGGATCGCGCCGAAGGAACTCCAGAGCTTGGTGTGAAGCTTGCTCTGGATGACGCGCATGCGCACGCCTTTCAATTGCTCGGGTCTGGTGATCGGTTGCTTCGCCAGCAATTCGCGCGCGCCGTAATTGATGTAGTCGAGCGCGACGAAGCCCTGGGCGGCAAGCTTTTTCTTGAGCGCCGTGCCGATCTCGCCCTCCACCACCTTGCGGACATGCTGGCGGTCGCGGAAGAGGAAGGGCAGGTCGAGGATCTGGATTTCCGGCGCCCAGCCGGATAGGATCGAGGTCGTCGCGAGGCTTGCCTGGATCGAGCCGAGCTTGATCCCTTCCGCCACCTCCTTTTCGCCCCCAAGCGCGCCGTTTTTCACGATATTGAGGCGGAAAGCGCCGGGCAGCTTCTGATCGAGAAGTGTCCCGATCTTCACCCAGACCTTCGTTTCCGGCTTGTCGTCGCCGAAAAGCGAAGCGACCGTGAGCGTCGTTGCAGCTCGCGTCCGGCCGATAAGGGCCGGCACGGCGAGCAATGCGGCGCCGGCAACGAGCGAACTCCGGAGAAATTGGCGGCGATTTTGCATGAGGAAATCTCCCTATCGGAAAAGGACGGCCCAGGCGCTGATGAGGAAAAGGCCGGCAAGCAGCGCCGTGAG
>JBQCEL010000188.1:0-9808 GCA_051960255.1 Rhizobiaceae bacterium | reverse complement strand
ACCGACGTGGTCGATTTCGTGCTGCCGGTCAAGCAACTCGCCGAAAGACTGGCGGAGCTGATCCGGGCCAAGGATCATGTCGCCTTGGTGCCGCGCTCCCCGGACGAAGAGGAAAATCTTCGCCGCATCCTGGCGCATCTGCGGGTCCGCACCGGCCACGACTTTTCCCACTACAAGCGCTCTACTGTGATGCGCCGGCTGCTGCGGCGCATGCAGGTCACGCGCAAGGATGTGTTCGAGGATTATTTCAGCTATCTGCGCGAGAATGCCGAGGAAGCCCAGGCGCTTCTGGCCGATCTGCTGATTTCGGTGACGACTTTCTTCCGCGATCCCAAGGCTTTCGAATCCCTGGCCGTCAATGTGATCCCGCACCTGTTCCGCGGCGAGGACCGCAATCCGGTGCGCGTCTGGGTGGCGGGCTGCGCCACCGGCGAGGAGGCCTATTCCATCGCCATGCTGCTCGCCGAGGAGGCGTCGCGACATGAGGAGCGCCTGGCCATCCAGGTCTTCGCTTCGGATATGGACATGCGCGCGCTGAACATCGGACGCGAGGGTCAATATCCGGCCGCGATCGAAGCCGATGTCAATGACGAGCGGCTGCGGCGGTTCTTTACGCACGAGAAAGACGGCTACAAGGTGCGGCAGGAGATCAGGGATATGGTGCTCTTCGCCAGCCACGACGTGCTGAAGGACCCGCCATTTTCCCGCGTCGACCTGATTTCTTGCCGCAATCTGCTCATCTATCTCGACCGCGAATTGCAGGAACAGGTCTGTACGACCTTTCACTACGCGCTCAATCCCGGCGGCTACCTCCTGCTCGGCTCATCCGAAATGGCGGACAACCCGCCGGGCTTGTTTCGCACCATCGACCGCAACATGCGCATCTATCAATCATCGGCCAACAAGGGAGAGCGGCCCCGGCTGTTACCCCGCCTGCTCGGCAACTATGCGTTGCGGGATACAAATTTTCCCGCGGTCCGGCCGGCGGCGGGTCCAAGCGTTGCCCTTAGCGACGCCCTTGCCCACCGCCGGGCGATCGAAAAACTGGCGCCGCCGAGCATGCTGGTCGATGAAGCGCACAAGGTCATCCATCTCTCCGAGCATGCCGGCCGTTTCGTTCAGCCGTCGGGCGGGCCGATGAACATCGATGTGGTTGACCTCGTCAAACCCGAGCTTCGCTTCGAGCTCCGCTCCGCCCTGCACCGGGCCTTCGACCAGCATCTTTCCACGCTCACCCTTCCCATTCCGGTCCGCTTCAATGGCTCCGTCCATCGTGTCATGCTCCATGTTCATCTCATCCCGGAAGAGGAAGGAAAGGAGACCAATTCGGCACTTATCATGTTTCTCGAAGGACAGTCCGCGGGCGATGGCGCGGGCGCCTCGGCGGAATTCCAGGCAAAAGACGACACGGTGCGCCGCCTGACCGAGGAACTGGAACTGACGCAGGCGCGGCTCAGGACGGTTCGCGAAGAATCGGAGGCCGCCAATGAAGAATTGCGGGCGGCGAATGAGGAACTGCAGTCGATCAACGAGGAATATCGCTCGACCTCCGAAGAACTGGAGACCAGCAAGGAGGAATTGCAGTCCATCAACGAAGAATTGCAGACCGTCAACAGCGAACTGAAGCTCAAGCTGGAGGCGATCTCGCGGGCGCACAGCGACCTGCAGAATCTCATGGCCGCCACGGATTTCGGCACGCTCTTCCTCGACTCGACGCTGCGCATCAAGCGCTTCACGGACCAGGTGACGGAACTCTTCAGCGTGACCCCCAGCGACGAGGGCCGCCCCATCACCGATTTCGCGCACCAGCTGGAATATGACGATCTTGTCAAGGACGCGCGCGCCGTTCTCGCCGATCTCGCGCCCATCCGCCGCGAGATCCGCAGCCGAACAGGGCGCTGGTACGATGTCCGCCTGCGCCCCTACCGGACCGTAGACGACAAGATCGACGGCGTGGTGATCACCTTCGTCGATGTGACGGAGAGGCTCCATGTCGAGGAAGCACTGCGAGGCAGCGAGCAGCAGCTCCGGCAACAGAAGGCGCTGGTCGAACTCTCACGCGCGCCGATTTTCATGTGGGATTTCGACGGAGGCATAATCGACTGGAATCGCGGCAGCGAGGAACTCTACGGCTATAGCCGGGAGGAAGTGATCGGAAAGCGCAAGGAAGAGATCCTGAAGACGGTCGTGGCTGGCTCTTCCTTCGACGCGCTGCGCAGGCACTTGGCTGAAACGGGCTCATGGTCCGGAGAGCTCACCCATACCACGAAAGCGGGCAAGGAGATCACGGTCGAAAGCCATATCGAGTTGGAGTTGCTCGACGGCCGAAGACTTGTGCTCGAAAGCACGCGCGACATCACGGAACGCAAGGAATGGGAGCGCCGCCAGCAAATGCTGCTGAGCGAGCTGACGCACCGGGTCAAGAACACGCTGGCCGTCGTTCAGTCGCTGGCGCAGCAGACGCTTCGGCACGCTCCCTCGCAGGCGGATTTCGTGGAGCGTTTCAGCGGCCGCCTGACCGCGCTGGCGAACGCTCATGGCCTGCTCGTCCAGTCCGACTGGAAGGGCGCCGACTTGCGGGCGCTGGCTGAAAGCCAGCTTTCTCATATTTCAGCCAATCCGGACCGGATGCGGCTTGAAGGCGAACCGGTAGCACTCGGACCCGACCTCGCAACGCCCTTCGGACTGGTGTTCCACGAACTTGCAACCAACGCCACGAAATACGGGGCGCTCTCCGGAAAGCGGGGCGAAGTGCATCTGAGCTGGACGCTGGAGGGGGGGAACAACCGCACCTTGCGCGTGTTGTGGGAGGAGAAGAACGGGCCGCAGGTCGCGGTCCCCACCACGATGGGGCTCGGAACGGCGCTGATCGAGCGTGGCATTCCGAAAGCGAGGGTCGAGCGCGAGTTTCGCCCGGAAGGTTTCGTCTGTACGATCGAAGTTCCACTCGATTGACCGGGCTGTCGGAGAAATTGATCGATGCCTGGACTTGAAGGAGTCCGCGTTCTTGTCGTCGAGGACGACACTTTCATCCTGATGGATCTGGAAGCGCTCCTGACCGAGGCCGGGGCGGAAGTGGCGGGTCCGAGCCGCTCCGTCGAGGAAGCATTGCCGATCGTGGAACGGGAAGAACTGGACGTTGCCCTCCTCGACTTCGGATTGGGCGATGGAACGGCGGCCCCGATCGCTCACTCTCTTATCGCGCATGGAAAGCCCTTTTGTTTCTACACCGGACAGGTGGCCAATGACCCCCGCCTCGCCGCCTGGCGGGATTACAAGATAATCCAGAAGCCGGCGCAACCGAAAACCATCACGGCCGTCCTGCTGTCGCTGCTGCCGCGCGGAGTTGATCTCGGAATGACCCGGCGCGGCGAAATGGATCACCGCCCGAGAAAACACAGGCGCCCCTGATCGCGACATCGAGCCAATTTTTTCCCCAAAGGCTTGTCGCAATCGGCGTTACGCGCTTTGTTGCGTGGTCCAGCGAAAGGGCTTTGGATGTGAGCAGGATTCATGCACGCTACGCGCGTTGCGCCCATGAGCATGACAGCGACCTGATCGAAATCGTCCTGAGAACCGCGGGCGGCGAGCAGACGGTCGTTCTGCCTTTGTCGGATATCGAGCGCATGGCCGCCGATGCGCGCTCCCGTCTCGAAAAGGATCAGGAAACCGACAGGCTGCTCGCGGAAATCGAAGACCTCAGCAGGCGTATCCTCGCCGAAAGCGACAATTCCGCCTGACCGTGCTGCCGGAACCGGGCCGCCTTCCTCGGAAAGGTTGTTCTTTGCAGCCTCTGTCGGAATAAAATTCGGTCGAAATCAGGTATATTGGAATTTTATGCCGAAAATGGCTGTTCTTCCGTGTCCTGAGGCCTATACGCAGATCGGCGACAGTGGCATTTTCCCGCGCGGAAGCATCCGGGAAAGCGGATGCAACTTTCTGAAAGATCATACCCTCGGAGAGGGTTTTCCTTGTGGAGGTTGGAATGAAAAGATTTGGAACGATCGGCGCCTTGGCGGCCGCGCTGATGATGGTGGCTGTATCCGCCCAGGCGGCTTCGCTTGCCGATATCAAGAAGTCCGGCGAGTTCCGGGTCGGCACCGAGGGGACCTACCCTCCCTTTACCTACCATGATGCTTCGGGCCAGTTGACCGGCTTCGACGTGGAGATCGCCCGCGCCATCGCCGATCATATGGGCGTCAAGGCGAAGTTCCTGGAAGGCCATTGGGACGGTCTCATCGCCGGTCTCGACGCCAATCGTTATGACGCCGTCATCAACGAGGTCGGCATCACCAAGGCCAGGCAGGCGAAATATGATTTCTCAAAACCCTATATCGCCTCCAAGGCCGCATTGATCGTGCGCAGCGACAATAACGATATCAAGAGCTTCAAGGATCTGAAGGGAAAGACGTCGGCGCAGACGCTGACCAGCAATTTCGGCGCGATCGCGAAGGACAACGGCGCCAAGCTGATCGGCACGGACGGCTTCAACCAGTCCATCGCTCTCGTCATTCAGAAGCGGGCGGACGCGACGATCAATGACAGCCTCTCCTATCTCGATTTCAAGAAGCACAAGCCCGATGCGCCGGTGAAAGTCGCGGCGGAAGAGGCGCATGCCGACTATTCCGCCGTCATTATCAGCAAGGGCGAGCCGCAACTCCTGGCGGCGATCAACAAGGCTCTCGACGCGATGAAGGCGGACGGCACCTATCTGAAGATATCGGAGAAATATTTCGGCCAGGACGTGTCGAAATAGTATTGTCCGGAATTGTCCGGATTGCGGCGGGGCTGGCGATCACAGCCCCGTCGGTCTTTTGAGGGATTAGAGCCTTTCATGGTTAGCTGGAACCGGTTCTGTTTCCCCGATGGCGTGGCGATCCGCGCGGAGGACGGCGCCGGTCGTATCGATGGTACGGCCAAGTCCGTCCAACAAAGCGGGCGCTCGCCAGCGGAAAACCCTTACGGGTCGGATGAATTCGGGCCAAATCCATCGGGCTCCGGCGTGGCCGTACCACCGGTACGACCCGCGCCGAAGTCCTCGACCTTGACCCAAATTCCTTCCGGCGGAACGTTTCCATCTAACCATGAAAGGCTCTAGCCCGTGCCGGATTGGCTGCAACTGATGTGGAGTTCTCTCGGCCCGCTTTTGTGGGCCGCGCTCGTCTATACCGTCCCCCTCACGCTGCTTTCCTTCGTGCTCGGCCTCATAGTCGGCCTGGCCTGCGCGGTGATCCGCCTCTTCGGGCCGAAGCCGCTGGTGCTTCTGGTACGCTTCTATGTCTGGGTCATCCGCGGCACGCCTCTCCTCGTACAATTGTTCGTCATCTTCTACGGCCTGCCCAGCATCGGCGTCACGCTCGACGCCTTCACGGCCGGCCTCATCGGCTTCACCGTCAATGTCGGCGCCTATACGTCGGAAATCCTCCGCGCGGTGCTTTCGGCCGTCCCGAAAGGCCAGTGGGAGGCGTCCTATTCGATCGGCATGACCTGGTCGCAGGCGATGCGCCGCACGATCATTCCGCAGGCCGCCAGGATCGCGGTGCCGCCACTGTCGAACTCCTTCATCTCGCTGGTGAAGGATACGTCCCTTGCCGCCGCGATCACCGTGCCCGAGCTTTTCCAGGCGGCCCAGCGCATCGTCGCGACGACCTATGAACCGCTGGTCCTCTACATCGAGGCGGCGCTTATCTATCTTGTGATTTCCTCCGTCCTGTCGTCGTTGCAGCAACGGCTCGAAGTGCGGTTCGGCCAATATGGCGGCTTTCTCGAGGCGCGGGCATGATCGAGCTGACTGGACTGGAAAAGCGCTTCGGCGACAATCTCGTGCTGAAAGGCATCACCCTTTCCATGCAGGAAGGATCGGTCACGGCCCTGATCGGCCCGTCCGGCGGCGGCAAGAGCACGCTTTTGCGCTGCATCAACCTGCTCGAAATTCCGACGGCCGGCTCGTTGCAGGTTGGCGAGGAAAAAATCAGCTTCCGCCCAGGCACGCACCCGCCACGGAGCGAAGTGCAGAAGGTCCGCCGCCAGACCGGCATGGTCTTCCAGAATTTCCAGCTCTTCCCGCACCGCACGGCGATCGAGAACGTCATGGAAGGGCTGCTGACCGTGCTGAAATGGCCGAGGGAACGCGCAAGGCAGCGCGCTATGGAACTCCTGACCAAGGTCGGCATGGCGGAAAAGGCGGATGCCTGGCCCTCCACCCTCTCCGGCGGCCAGCAGCAGCGCGTCGCGATCGCGCGGGCTCTGGCGCCCTCGCCGCGCATCCTCCTTTGCGACGAGCCGACATCGGCGCTCGACCCCGAACTTTCCGGCGAAGTGGTGGAGGTGCTGGGGCAATTGGCGCGCGAGGGAACGACCATGGTGATGGCGACGCATGATCTGCGCCTCGCCGCACGCGTCGCGGAGGAGGTCATCGTGCTCGATGACGGCCAGGTGGTCGAGAAAGGCGCGTCGAAAACGATCTTCTCCGAGCCGAAGCGCGAAAGGACCAAGCGCTTCATCGCGACGCTGACGAGTGAATCGGCGAGTTTTGGCGGGGAGTAGAGAAATGTCAGCGGCAGCGCTGAATTAGGGGGCGACCTGGTGAAACAGTTTGCGAGCAGGTTCTGCCGAAAATCTGTGGCTGGGGAACCTGGATTCGAACCAGGACTAACGGAGTCAGAGTCCGCTGGTCTACCGTTAACCTATTCCCCAAGACTCGGCGAGAGGCAGGAGCGCGCCGCGCCGACAGAGGCCTGCTAATAGCCTCGATTGGGAAATAGTCAACCCCGCGCCGCGTTCAAGAGCGCGCCGCATCCTGCCGCCACGCAAGCTGGTCGCGCCTTTTCGCGCCGCCCCACTTGGTGTTCCCGCCGCTCGCTGGTATTCTGGTCACAACGATAGATCGAGCGTGTGCTGCGCCGCGGGCGCGCTGCGCGAAAGGATAAAGAAGTGAGTGACCCTGGCGATGGCGTCGAGACGCCAACCAGCGGGGCGTTTGAGGCCGGATTGCGATCGGAATCCGGCTTGCGGCCAAAGGACGAGAGGCGCGGCTTCTCGGGCATTGGCCGATCGGGCAAAGAGAGCCGCGACGCCCAGCAACGGAAACGGAAGAAACGCAAGCGGAGGCAGCGCCGCAAGGTCTATGCGCGCGACAATCGCACGATAAGCCCACCCGACGGCGCTATCGCGGCGCAACCAGCGCCGGAGGAAAGCCGGCCGATCCTGCTTGACCGCCCGCTTGGGGTCCCGCCGCGTCCGGCGCGTAGCTGGGGGCCCGTTTATGCAGCCCTCGACCTCGGAACCAACAATTGCCGCCTGCTCGTTGCCGTGCCGACCAGGCCGGGTCAGTTCAGGGTCATCGACGCGTTCTCGCGCATCGTGCGCCTGGGCGAAGGCCTGTCCGCGACAGGACGGCTTTCCGACGAGGCAATGGAGCGCGCGCTTGAGGCGTTGCAGATTTGCGCCGACAAGCTCGGAGCGAGGAACATCGTCCGCTCGCGCCTGATCGCGACCGAAGCCTGCCGCTCGGCGGCCAATGGCGCGCATTTCATTCGCCGCGTCGAGGCACAGACCGGATTGACGCTCGAGATCATCGATCGCGAGACGGAGGCGCGGCTGGCGGTATCCGGCTGCGGATCGCTCGTCGAAAGAAGCACGGAGGCCGTTGTTCTCTTCGATATCGGCGGCGGATCATCCGAAATCGCCCTGATTGACCTGTCCCGCAAGCGCAGCCACAGGCTGGCGAACCACATCATCTCCTGGACATCGCTGCCGGTCGGCGTGGTCTCGCTTGCGGAGCGCTTTGGCGGCCGCCATGTGACGCGCGAGGTGTTCGACGCCATGGTCGACGACGTCAGCGGACATCTGATGGCGTTCGAAGGCCGGCACGGATTGGCGCATCTGGTGTCCGGGCCGCGGTTTCACCTGCTCGGAACCTCGGGAACGGTAACTACCCTCGCCGGCATTCATCTCGGTCTCGAACGCTACGACCGCAGGCGCGTCGACGGGCTCTGGATGGAGTCCACCCATGTCGATCGAATGATCGAGACGTTGCTCGGCTGGAAATTCGAGGAGCGTGTCGCCAATCCCTGCATCGGCGCAGACCGGGCCGATCTTGTGCTTGCGGGTTGCGCCATCCTTCAGGCGATAAGGAAAGTCTGGCCGAGCGATCGCCTTCGCGTCGCCGACCGGGGATTGAGGGAAGGCATATTGAGCGAACTCATGCTGTCCGATGACGCCTGGCGCCGCCCCTATCCGGGCCGTTCGTCATGAAGAAGCCCGGCGGCGGCACGGAAACGCGCGCGCTGAAGCAGCGCGTCCGCAAGACGAAGCTGAAGAATTCCTCCCGTCGCTGGCTTGAGCGGCACCTGAACGACCCCTATGTGCACCGCTCGCGGGCAGAGGGCTATCGTTCCCGCGCGGCCTTCAAGCTGATTGAGATCGACGACCGTTATCAACTCCTGCGGCCGGGCGCCCGAATCATCGATCTCGGGGCCGCTCCGGGGGGCTGGTGCCAGGTCGCAGCGGCGCGGGTGAAATCCACCGACGAAGCGCCGCTCGTGGTGGGCATCGATTATCTGGAGGTGGATCCGATACCCGGCGTCAGCCTTCTGCAGATGGATTTTCTGGAGGAGAGCGCGCCGGAAAAGCTGTTAGCAATGCTCGGCGAAGCGCCCGACCTGGTGCTCTCCGACATGGCCGCGCCCACAACCGGACATCGCCGGACGGATCATCTGAGAACGATGCATCTGTGCGAAACGGCCGCCGATTTCGCTATCGCGGTGCTGAAGCCCGGCGGGCATTTTCTTGCGAAGACTTTTCAGGGCGGCACGGAGAACGATCTCCTCGTCCGTCTCAAGCGTTCTTTCCGTAGTGTCCATCACGTCAAGCCGCCAGCAAGCCGTGATGAATCGGTCGAGCTTTACTTGCTCGCCAAGGATTTCAAGGACATCTAATAAGACTCATCCACGGCGGCCCTGCGCCCCTGTTATATCCGGCCTATGTTGCCTCATGATGCGTCGGACCTTCTGGACAGACTTGACCGGTCTGTATCAGTTTTACTGATGCGTTGGCTAAGCTCCGTAAAATAAAAAACATGTTTACGCGTTTGCCGTTATTCTTTACTAGCCGTTGCATAGAATCTCAGACGGGTCAGGGGCGATCAATGATACGGCGGACTGTAATTATCAGCGGAGGCATCCTCCTGGTGGCGGCAGCGGTCTGGGCAGGCAAGGGCGGCAGGTTTTTCGCCGCGGCCGCACCCGATACCAAGGAGTGGCTCGGCACTTCGCTTGACCAACACGCCAAGATCGTCGGGAACGACCGGTGCATCGGGAATCTCGATGGCAAGGTCCCGGATCCAAAGGACGGTTCGAAAACAACTGTGATCGGCTGGGGATGGGATGTCAAAGCAAAGGCATTGCCGCAGGCGGTGCTGCTGGTCGACGCCAGCGGCAAGATCGCAGGTTCCGCGCTGCCAGGCGTCTCGAGACCTGACGTGCCGAAGGCCCTTCCTCAAGTCACATCCGGTAAGACAGGTTGGAACGGCGTGATAGAAAGCAAAACAGGAAAGGTAGCCGCCTATCTGCTGCTCTCCGGCGAAGAGGCTTGCCCGCTGGGCCTTCCCAAATAGATCACAGGCTCGCCAATCACCAACGCCTGAGTGCCTTGGCGCTTCGGTGCTTGAAGAAAAGCTCATTCACGAACGCTGCCTGACCGGGCCTTTCCTGCCGCTGGCGTTCGCGATGCGTAACCGGTGCCCTGAAACGGTGCTGCCCGCATCCGGCGACAGATTGAAGAACGGTATCAGCGCGAAGAGCGTCAA
>JBQCEL010000187.1:0-8238 GCA_051960255.1 Rhizobiaceae bacterium | reverse complement strand
CCAATCCGGATCCCATGGCGTCCGATACCGCATCGAGGGAAGCATGGCCGTCGAGTGCGGCCTTGACGCTCCGCGCCTTGGCTTCCGAATCCGCCCTCTCGGCTCTTACGCGCGTCAGTTCGGCGGTAATGTCCGAAAACTGCTGATCGGGCAGCGTGGCGGTGCCTCCCCCCTGCAGTTCGGATTTGGCGCGGAAGTCAGCCAGCTTTGCATCCGTCGTCTTCACCTCTTCGTTCAAATCCGCGATCACAGACTGCGATTGGTCCGCAGTATCGCCAGCGGAGGAGCCGGATTCCGGCTTCTCCCGCTGCTGGATGGCGACATATTGCTCGGCAATGGCGTTCGGAACGGCGGCCGCGAGTTTCGGATCGCGCGAGGAAAATGCGATCACGATCACGCGCGAATTCCCGACACGGCGCACGTCGAGCTTCTCGCGCATCGCCTGAAGGACGCGCTCTTCACGCGGCATACGCCGCGGATCATTCTCCAGCCCCACCGCAACGAGAAGACGGCCAAGCTGCCCCGCATTCGCGGCGCCATCGAATTCCGGCTTGGTTGTGAGCTTCAGCTTGTCGGCGACTTGCTTCAATATATCGGCCGAGGCGATCACCTGCGTCTGACTGGCGATGCTTTCCTGACCGAGATCAGCGCCATCGGCCCCATTGTTCGCATTCGGACGCGCGCGCGCCGATTCGCTCGTCTCGATGAGGATTCGCGTCTCGGCGTGGTAGAGTGGCGTTATCGTCCCAACGACCAGCCAGGCCAGTCCCGAAAGGACAAGGGCGGCCAAAACGATCCTCGCCCATTTCCTTGCAAGACTTGAAAAGAGAACTCCCGGATCGACGCCCAAATCGTTCGTTGCGGTCTCGGCCCTGGACATTTCGCGCCACTCCAGTTTGCCAAAACTGTAAAGCGACATGGTAACTGCGAGGTTAAGATCGGTTTTACTCGCCCTTCAGCACAAAGACTTTATGCAACGAAGACGTGTAACGGCGCGTTGGTTTTTACGCGGCATTAACCTTAACGGGACGATAACGAGCGCGGCATCTGCCGGCCACTAGGGCCGGCGCGAGACGAAGGTCGTAGCCCGCCATGAAAATCGGTCTGTTTCTCCCACAGGCAATGTTGGCGCTTATGCTCCTTGGCGGCTGTACGGGCTATCGGCCCGCCCCTACCGCCTTTCACGCGACCCTCGGCAAACCTTATCTTCTGGATGCGGGAGATCAGATACGCGTCACCGTCTTCGACCAGGACGGATTGAACAACACCTATAATGTGGATCAGGCGGGCTATATCCATTTCCCGCTGATCGGCGCCGTGCCGGCCCGGGGGCATACGGTGCAGCAGATGGAAAGCGAGATCGCCGAGCGCCTCCGCAAAGGCTATGTGCGCAATCCGGACGTTTCCGTCGAGGTCAGCCGCTACCGGCCGGTTTTCATCATGGGCGAAGTCGGCGCCGCCGGACAATATTCCTATGTTCCGGGCATGACCGTGCAGAAGGCCATCGCCGCTGCCGGCGGCTTTACGGCGCGCGCCTACCAGGGCGACGTCGATATCACCCGCTCAATCAATGGCAAGGTAATTACCGGACGCGTTCCGATCTCCGACCCGCTCCTGCCGGGCGACACCGTCTATGTGCGCGAGCGGCTATTTTAGGCTTCCTGAAAATTTGCAGCGGACAGCTTGCCTGATCGTTCGAACCCGAACGATCCGCTCAAGGGTTTTTTAGCCCATTTTTGCTAATCCCCCACCGTCAGGTGGGCAGTCCCTCGTCATGAACGAAATCAATCCGTCGCTTCGCTATTCGGCCGCCGCCGTTCGCCAATTCAGCGAAGGCGGCGATCACAACGGCCGCCGCGCCGGCCTGAACCCCGTGGCGCGCGAGGTCGCGAACCAGTACAGACGGGACACCATGTCTCCCGTCATGGTCAGCGGCGTCCTGCGTCTGGTCGAATTCGCGCTGCTGATGCTGTGCGGAATCGTTCCCTGCCTCATCTATGTCGGTATCCGAAGTCCCATTCTCTGGCACTATCCGCTGATCGTGCTGGCCGGCTCGCTGGCAGCGGTCATCCTGATCGAGTTCACCGACGGCTATCAGATGCCGGCGCTCAGAAGTCCGCTCGCCTATGCCGGCAGGCTCCTGCTGGTCCTCGCCGGCACTTTCGCGTTGCTTGCGCTGTCGGGCTTTCTGCTGAAAATTTCCAGCATCTATTCGCGCATCTGGTTCGCGGCCTGGTTCCTCTCCGCTTTCGCGGACCTGTTGGTGTTGAGACTGGTCATGGCGCGGCTGATCCGCCGCTGGGCGCGCAACGGCAGGATGGAGCGGCGGGCGGTCATTGTGGGTGGCGGCGCGAGTGCCGAATCCCTCATCCGCGCGGTCGAACAACAGCCGCTCAACGACATCCGCATCTGCGGCATATTTGACGACCGCGACAACCGGCGCTCTCCTCCCGTGGTCGCCGGCTATCCGAAACTCGGCAACATCTCCGAACTCATCGAGTTCGCGCGTATCGCGCGCATTGACATGCTCATCGTTTCGCTGCCGATGGCGGCCGAGGCCCGCGTGCTGTCGATGCTGAAGAAACTCTGGGTCCTGCCGGTCGACATAAGGCTGTCGGCCCATGCCAACCGGCTTCATTTCCGCCCGCGCGCCTATTCCTATATCGGCGCGGTGCCGATGCTGGACATCTTCGACAAGCCGATCAACGATTGGGACTCTGTCGCCAAGCGCGCTTTCGACATCGTCTTCAGCCTGGTCGGCATCCTCATCTTTTCACCGGTTATGATTGCGGCCGCGATCGCGATCAAGCTGGAAACTTCCGGCCCGGTGCTCTTCCGCCAAAAGCGACACGGCTTCAATAACGAGGTTATCGAGGTCTTCAAATTCCGCTCGATGTACACCGATCAATGCGATCCGGCCGCCAAAATGGTGGTCGTCAAGAACGATCCTCGCGTTACCCGCGTCGGACGGTTCATCCGCAAGACCTCGATCGACGAGCTGCCGCAATTCTTCAACGCCCTCTTCGGCAGTCTATCCCTGGTCGGTCCGCGCCCGCACGCCGTCAGCGCCCAGTCTCACAACAAGCTTTTTGACGAGGTTGTCGACGGCTATTTCGGCCGCCATCGCGTCAAGCCCGGCGTCACGGGCTGGGCGCAGATCAATGGCTGGCGCGGTGAGATCGACACGGACGAGAAGATCCGTATGCGAACCGAATATGATCTCTACTATATCGAGAACTGGTCGCTCTGGCTCGATCTGAAGATCCTGCTCTTGACGCCGATAAGGCTGCTCAACACGAAAAACGCCTATTGAAGCGCGGTCATCGGACGAGCAGCCGCGCGGAGCCGCCGTGATACAAGAAGCTGCCAAGGCTTGATTCTCTCAATTCCACAGGTAAATCGTGAAACAAAATAGCCTCTACACGGTGATCGGCGCGCTGATCGTAATCACCATCGCGCTCGGCGCCTACATTGTCCACGAGCACTCCAAGCCCAAGGGCGTCGAACTCCGGATCGACCAGTCCGGAATATCGGTTGAAAAGAAATAGTTTGCCGCCGAAGGTTGATTAAAAATCCATCATGGATTTTTGCGAAGCCGCTACCTCGCTCTGCCATTATCGCGACAGGCGGACTGGAGGGACTATGAAAAGCGATTTCGGCGCGGCACGCGCTCATCTCGAAAAGGCTTACCATCTTCTGACCGGTTCGGACGAAACCAGCCGCAAAACCCGCGAAGCCCTGGATTGGCTGGTCGATGCCATACTTGCGGCGGAACACAGCCGGCCCGAGGCGGAAATCATCCCCTTTCCCGGAGCCTTTGGCCGGAGGCGCGCCGGCGAACATTGAAAGGGCATGCGTATTACGAAGGGGCATTGGCGCTTTTGCGGCAAGCATTCCGCCGGGGGGTTGACTCGCATTCCCCCGCAAATCGTCTAAATAAAGGCGGGGGCAGCAAGCTTGCGCAAAGGTGCCATGTGGCGAAAGCGGCAATCAATCCGCCGAACTGTGTCATCACCGACCCGCATTATCTCGTCGAATGCCGTTTCGCATTGGAGCCTTCATTCAGCGGGTTGGTTCGGCTCGCGGAAAAGGCCGGCTGGGACCGCCAGCAGGTGACATACAGCCTGATGATGCTCGCCGCCGAAGCCATTCAGGCCGACGGCGCCTCCTCCGAAAGCGCTCCCAAGGAAGGTTGAGAAAACAAGCGGGAGAAGCGCGCGGGCTTCGGCAACGCGTGGCGATGGCATTCCAGACAGCACAGGTCTTTGGACGGTTCGCCTGATTTTCCAGGATTCAGAGCCGCGCGCACAAATGCCCGCTGAAATGAAAAGACGGCGCCGCAGCGCCGCCAGACTGTTGACAAACCCCGTCGATTTTCGGCGGGGTTTTTCGTATGCGGCTGAGCGCCTTCGGTTTTCGGCAGTCAGGAGCGCTTGTCAGGAGGCGCTTTGGGCCTCAGGCGGGCCGTGGAAACGGCTTTGAGCTGAGCGCCAGGGCGATTTTCTTGATGTTCTGGGCGGTTGCGGCGAGGAGGCATTGCACGCGGACGCGCCAGAGACTTCGGAAGCGCGCATAGCGGTGGCCATGAAGTTGCTTGGCGTCGGCGAAGGAGCGCTCGACGGTTTCCTTGCGGCGGCGATAAATGGCCTTGCCCCAGGCGGTCTTGCGGTTGGCGTCGTTTCGTTCGCGGGCATCTTGCCAGACATGGCGGGTGATCAGGCGCGTGGCGTTGGCGCTTGTGGTGCATGAAGCCAGAAGCGGGCAGTCGCGGCAGATGGCCGGATCGGATTTGTAGTGGCGGTAGCCGGTGCGGTCGGTGGTGGCATAGGCGAGCAACTGGCCCTCGGGACAGCGATAGGCATCGGCATCGGCTTCATAGGTGAAGGCGCTCTTCCTCATCATGCCGGGCTTCGGCGGGGTCGGATTGCGATAGCCGGTGACGCCGAGAATGGCGCGCTCCTCCAACCCCTTGGCGATGCCCGGCGTCGCGTAACCGGCGTCGAGCCCGACGGCCCCGACCTGGAAGCCGAAGCGCTCCACCTGCCGGTCGAGGCGGGAGAGATAGACAATCGAGTCATGCACGTTGGCGGGCGTGGCGAACGTATCGGTGATGATGGCGTGATGAGCATCCACCGTGCGGTGGTCGAGATAGAAGAAGCCCTTCGGCTTGCCCTCGCGCACCATGTAGCCGGCCTCCGGGTCGGTGCGGCTGACCTTCGTCTCCTTCACCGCCGGCTGCCGTTCCTTCTCTTTCAGCGGCTTCTGGCCGTGCAGCGCCCGTTCGGCCTCGATCGCCCGGTCGAGGTCGGCCCAATAGTCGGCGCGCGACTTGGCGACCAGGGCAAGATCGTATTTGCCCTTGTGGGCGTTGGCCTTCAGATGCGTCGAGTCGCTGTAGAGCACCGTGCCGTCGACCAGGCCCGCCAAAATCGCCTGCTCGACGATGCGGTCGAAGATTGCCTGCGCTATTCCCTCGTCCCGGTAGCGGCGGCGCCGGTTCTGCGACAGCGTCGAGGCGTCGAACACCTTGTCCGCCAGCTTCAGCCGCAAAAACCAGCGATAGGCGACATTGACCTCGATCTCGCGCACCAACTGCCGCTCCGAGCGCACCCCGAACAGGTAGCCGATGAACAGCGCCTTGAACATCATTGTCGGATCAAGCGGCGGCCGGCCATTGTCGGACGAATAGAGCGGCGCCGTCAGATCATGAATGAACGAAAAGTCGATCACCCGCTCGATCTTGCGCAGAAGATGGTCCTTGGGAACCAGTTCCTCCAGCGTCACAAGCTCAAGGGCGGTCTGTTCGGGGGCGGGTCGCTTCAACATGACCCACTGAATCAAAAACCCCCGGCAAACGCCAGGGGTTTGTCAGCAGTCTGACGGCGCCGCAGCGCCGCCCTTGTCTGGTAGAGACTGGCTGCTTGTTAACCGCCAGACCGCCTCTCGTTTCACGCGAACACCCTGAAACGCGTATCGTCTTCGACGAATGTCTTTTCGGGGAGCGGTTTTTCGTGGGAGCCGAACGGCATCTCCGCCCGAAGAGACCAGGAAGACGGCACATTCCACGCCTCCGCAACATGCCTGTCGATCAGCGGATTATAGTGCTGCAGGCTCGCCCCAATCCCAGCATTGGCGAGCGCGCTCCACACAGCGAACTGCGCCATGCCGGCGGAATGCTCCGAGAAAATCGGAAAATTGTCGGCATAGAGCGGAAATTTTTCCTGCAATCCCCTGACGACGTCCAGATCCTCGAAGAACAGCACCGTCCCCGCGCCTGCCGCGAAGGCATTCATCTTCTCGTTGGTGGGGCCGAAGGCATCGGCGGGAACAATCCTGCGCAGCGTTTCCCGCGTGATGCTCCAGAGCTTGCCGCTCTCCTCGCCAAAAAGAACGATGACGCGCGAGCTCTGCGAATTGAACGATGACGGCGCGTGCCGGACGGCTTCCTTGATCAGGTCGGTCGTGTCTTCGACGGAGAGCGGCAGGTTCTTGCCCAAAGCATATTGCGTGCGGCGCTTCTTGATCGCCTCGATTAGTGTGTTCGTCATGATTTTTCAACTTTCCGAATGAAAGGTCCGGCCCCACGCAGAGGCGGACGCCGCCTCCGTATGTGCCAGTTATGGTATAAGTATCCTTCTGTTGGTTCGCCACGCTGAGGGCGGAAACAATGCGTCGCCCAATGGTGAACGGTCGCGTTCAGCGACGAAAGGAGACCGACCTTCACCAGTCGCGTGTCTTCTGTCGGACGGATCTCAGCCAAGTCGTGAACTCATGAATCTGGTCGAAATGGTGTGAGGCCATCCATTCGGATACGAGGAGAAAAGGCGCAGGAAATTGTCGACCAGCAGTGATAGTGATGGTGGTGGTGACGGCCGTCATCAGCTGACGCTCCGCCGATCGGCGCTCCACCGATCCCGCGGGGGCTTCTGGGGCGGGTCTGCCGGGGAGGCCTCTCGACGGCAAGCGGGGAAAAATCCCGGCCCGAAATCTTGGGCCGGGGCATCCGGTTCAATATCCACCGCCTCCATGATCGGACATGTCGGCCGCTCCGGGCTGAGATCCGTTACCGGCCGTGTTGCAACCTGTCGCTGCCGCGAGAATCATCAACAGAAGAGCGATCGTCCCATATCTGCGCATGACGTCGTTTCCTTCATAGCTGTTGCATACGCCGCGCTAACGAGCAGCTTTCCGCTCCACTTCGATCACTCTTGAGTGAAGATGAGAAAGCCCCAACACCGGCTCTGCTGGCATTCTCCTGCTATTCACGGAATTCGCCGACGCTCCGGCCTCGGGCCTAACCTTCTCAAGCCTCAAGGCCACAACCAAAAAAAAATCGGGTCAAGGGAACAAAGCGGCGCTGCAAAGGTTCTTTCTGTGCAGCGGACCTTTCATGCCCCCCTCCCCGACGTGTCCGTTGCGTCCTTACTCACAAAGGCCGGCCTTCGGGCCGGCCATTCTTTTCCGCCAAAGAATTTCGGGTTTAAAGGCAAAAGCAATTGCGCCGTTTCAACCGAAGTGCTGCCGGAAGGAGACGACATGCCTCTCACGCTCGAAGGGTCGTGCCGTTGCGGCGCCGTCCATTTCACGGTGGAAAGCCACACGCCCGTGCCCTACCAGCTTTGCTATTGCTCGATCTACCGCAAACAGCAGGGCGGCGGAGGTTACGCGATCAACCTGGGAGCGGATTCCCGGACATTGAAGGTCGAAAGCGAAGAGCATCTCGGGCTCTATCGGGCCGACATCCAGGACGAGGAACGCCCGCAATGCGAGATCTCAACCGGGGAGCGGCGCTTCTGCCGCCAATGCGGCTCTGCACTCTGGCTCTACGATCCGGCATGGCCGGACCTCGTCCATCCCTTCGCCTCGGCGATCGACAGCGAACTGCCGAAGGCGCCGGAGCGCGTCCATCTCATGCTGAAATACAAGGCTGGCTGGGTCGAACCCGAGATCAGGGACAATGATACGGCCTTCGACCTCTATCCCGAGGAGTCGATCGCCGACTGGCATAAGAAACGAGGCCTATGGGTGGAGTGACGGGCGGCAGCCTCATCTCCAGGGTCCTTGGTATTACGCCGCCCCTGCCCGCGCTTCCGCGAGTTTCTTCAAATCGGCCGGCGCCAGTTCGACGGATTCGCCGCAGCCGCAGGCCGAGGTCTGGTTGGGATTGTTGAAAGTGAACCCGGTCCTGAGCGTCGTCACCTCGAAATCCATCTCGGTGCCGAGCAGGAAAAGCGCCGC
>JBQCEL010000186.1:0-18372 GCA_051960255.1 Rhizobiaceae bacterium | reverse complement strand
GGTGGGCATGGATGGGCAAGGAGCTGTGCCGCGCCAGCGCCAGCAGGCCCGTCACGCCCACCGAATTGAGACTGGCCATCACGCAGGTCCCGCCGAGTTCGGCGACGAGATCGTGCCTGCGCCGCATTTCATCAACCTCGCCGGTGACGTTGAAGGCGTACATCACCTTCCGGCCGCGCCTTTCGGCCGTGCCATTGATGACACGCATGACGGCGCGGGCGCGCTCCTCGAAAGGACAGGAAGGGCCATCAGCCTGGAGTTCGTCATCCTTGATGAAGTCGATGTCGGCTTCGGCCAGAAGCTTCACCAGATCGGCGGTCTGCTCCGCGTCGAGGCCGACGCTGGGCTTGACGATCGTGCCGATGATCGGCCGGCCATGAACGCCGGCCAGGCGTCGCGTTCCATCGATCGAAAAGCGCGGTCCGGGACAGGCTTCGGCGAAGGCATCCGGAAGCCGCATGTCGAGAATGCGAAGGCCGGAGAAATGCTTCAGTTCGAACAGATTGCCGGCAATCGTCGCGACAAGGTTTGGCAGCGAGTGTCCAAGATTATCGATCGGCCATGACAACGTCACATGCGCGCGGCGTATGGTATGATCGCCGCTTCGAGGGCGCGATGCGCCTGGAATCGACGGCGCATTGACCGTGCCGATTATCTCGAGTCGTTCGACGCGCGCGGCGGCCCTTTCCTTCAGTTCCGGCGTTTCGCCGGGAACCGCGACGAAGGTTCCTGACGATTGCTCCCCGGCCATCGCTTCGGCGGCCTGATGCGGATCGAACGCCGTCTCGATCAGATAGTCCGCCTCAATGCGGGAAGCCGTCATCGCTGCAGCTCCGTCACGTCGATGCTGGAAACGGGATCTCGAAACGGTCGCCGGTCGTTGCCTGATTCAGGCAGGTTGATTCGAATGCTCGGACGGTGCACTGGGCGTCTCCTCTGATATAGTCATTATACCAGTTATGGGAGCCGGGCAACGCCCGCTTTCGAAAAAATTCCGGATATGGCACTCTATCAATCGCGAGGATCAGCGCCGTAGTTTTGCTGGTTATAAAGCGCGTTGGCGCGGTTCAAATGGTCGGCCATCGCCTTCGCGGCCTTGGCGGAATCGCCGCTTTCGATCGCATGAAGAATCTGCCCGTGTTCTTCGAGTGTCAGTTTTTCCAGGCCGGGCTTGCGGACAAGCGTGATGTGGAAACTGGCAAGCCAGTCGAAGAGCGCTTCGCTGAGCGAGGTGAAGATCGGATTGCCGCTTACGGCCGCGATCTCGCGGTGGAAGCGGCCGTCCAGTTCGAGGAAGCGCTCGGGATTGCGCCGGGCCGCCGTCTGCGCCTTGAGCACCTCGGACAGTGTTTTGATGTCGCCTTCCGTGCGGCGCTTGGCGGCCATGCCAGCCATTTCCCTCTCGAAGGTTACGCGCGCTTCCTTGAGATGTTCGAGCGTGGTCGAGGAATGCACGAGCAAATGGCGCATCGTCTCGGAGATCTGTTCCACCATGCCGCCGATCGAAGGTTCGGTTAGGCGAGCGCGCTCGCCATGGCGGATCTCGACAAGGCCCATGCGTTGCAGGTTCTGCATCGCCTCGCGGATGGCCGGCCGGCCGACGGTCAGCTGCGCCATCAACTCCCGTTCGGAGGGCATGATGTCGCCGGGAGCGAGATCGCCGCGGCGGATCATCGCAAGCAGGCGGTCCTGCACGTCATGGGCGAGTTTGCGGCGGCGAATGGGTTCGCCGTCGATGCCCGGAATCGATATGTCCGAAGAGCCTGTTTTCATGCGCCAAGCATACACAGTTGATGAAAGCACACCAGTGTTCTGTTTTCGAATGCACCACTGTCGTAATGAAAAATCGCCGCCGCGCAGCTTCCACGATGCCGACAAAATGAATCGGGAGCCGGCATGGACGCGGCCGCCAAACTGGTATAATGACATGATTAGCGTTTCTGTCGCGCAAGGAGGAGCCGCCGAACCGGAAGGCTCGGCCGACAGGACGGCAAAGGGAGGTAAAATATGCAAGCCAGCCGTCTTCTCACCAGCGTGAGCACAGCCATTCTGCTGGGCGCCGGCATCCTGGCCGCAGTCCCGGCGTTCGCGTCGTCGGACAAGCCGGTCATCGCGCTCTCGAACGCCTATTACGGCAACACGTGGCGGCACCAGATGGTGCAGGCCTTCGAAGCCGCGGCCAAGAAGGCGAAGACCGACGGCAAGATCGCCGATTACATCATTCTCAACGGCGACGGCAGCGTAGCCCAGCAGAACAGCCAGATCGCCGAACTCATCCTCAAGCATGTCGACGGGCTGGCGATCGACGCGGCGTCCGAGACGGCGGTGAACGGCATCATCGCGAAGGCCTGCAAGGCCGGGATCAAGGTCGTGTCCTTCGATTCCATCGCATCGGCGCCATGCAACTACCAGCTCAATTTCGACTTCACCGGCTACAAGGCGAAGGAAGCCGAGTGGGTGATGAAGAAACTCGGCGGCAAGGGCAACATCATCCAGGTGCGCGGCGTCAAGGGATCGGCGCCCGACCACGACATGTATGAAGCCCAGCAGTCGGTGCTGAAGAAATATCCGAACGTCAAGGTCGTCGCGACGGTCTATGGCCAGGCGACCGCCTCCGTGGCGCAATCGGCGATCGCGAACGTGCTTCCGAGCCTGCCGCATGTCGACGCCGTGCTCGGCCAAGGCGGCAGCGACGATTTCGGCATCGCGCGGGCCTTCGAGCAATATGGCGGGCAGTACAAGACGAAGATGCCGATCATCGAAGGCGGCGGCAGCACCGATTTCATCAAATGGTGGGCGGACCAGCACAAGAAGAACGGCTATACGACCATTTCGATGAATACGACGCCGGGCATCGGCGGCGCGGCGTTCTACCTGACGCTCGAACTCGTCAAGGGCGCCAAGGCGCCGAAGAAGATGATCATGCCGGTCGCGACGGTCACGCAGGATAATCTGTCCGAATACACGTCGATGCCGTCCGGCATGATCGTCAGCCCGACCTATACGCAGGATTGGGTGGTGAAGAACCTGCTGAAGGGCAAATAGGCCGCTCCATCCCAATTACCGGCCGGCTCTTTTGAACCGGCCGGCGCGCATTGCGAGGCCCCGAATGACGGTAGGAATTGTCAGCCGCGACCTTGTCGAGACGCGAGAGGCTGTGCGAACGCTCGTCGAACTCAGCGAACTGACGAAGACCTACGGGCCGACCTGCGCCAATGACCGCGTCAGCCTGACGATCGCGCGCGGCGAGATCATCGGCCTCGTCGGCGGCAACGGCGCCGGCAAGAGCACGCTGATGCGGATGCTGAGCGGCGAAACGGCGCCGGACAGCGGAACCATCACATTTTCCAACAAACAGCAGGCTGCTGGCGGGCACTACCATGCGGGAGAGGCCCAGAACCGCGGCATCCGCATTGTCCACCAGGAACTTTCGCTTTGCGACAATCTGACCGTCGCGGAGAATTTCTACCTTGAGGCGCCGGAAGGCGCCAAGGGCATGCCGGGCTGGCGCGGCATCTACCGCGACCGCGCCAGGGCTGCGCTGGAAGCAGTCTTCCCCGGCGCCGACGTGAATGTCGACGAGCAGGTGTCCAACCTGTCGATCGCCGTCAGGCAGATGGTCGAGATCGCGCGCGCATTGACGGCGCCCGGGGCCGAAATCGTCATCCTCGACGAGCCGACCTCCTCACTCGCGCTTGACCGCTCGCAGCAATTGCGCGCCTATGTCCGCCGTCGCGCCGCCGAAGGCCTCGCCTTCATCTTCATCAGCCACAAGCTGCACGAAATCATGGACGTGGCGAGCCGCGTCGTCGTCATGCGCAACGGCCGCGTCGTCTGGGAAGGCGAGACCGGCGAGGCTTCGGTCGCTCGGCTTGTTTCGCTGATGGGCGGCGACGCGAGCCTCAAGGCGCGTCGCGAAAGGGAAGCCGCGCCGGATACAGGACCGGGCCGGCCGATGGTCCGCCTCACCGGCCGGATGGGAGAGGACCAGTCTGGCGAGATAATTCTTCACGCCGGCGAGATCGTCGGCCTGGCGGGTCTGGAAGGCAGCGGCCAGCGGGATTTGCTGCATGCGATCTTTTCTGGGTTAGGGGATGCCGGCGTTGCGCTCGAGCGCGGCGTGACGGCTAGTTTCGTTTCCGGCGACCGTCAGCGGGAGGGCGTCTTCCCACTGTGGAATGTGCTCGAGAACATCTCCGTCAGCCGTATCGCCGGCTGTTCTGGCCTCTCGCTCGTCAATCGGCGCGAGGAAATCGCGGCGGCGACGCCGGCGGCCGAACGCATCCGCCTCGATACGGGCCGTCTCCGCTCCGGCATTCTCGATCTGAGCGGCGGCAACCAGCAAAAGGCGCTGGTCGCGCGCGCACTGGCATGCGACGCGCCGGTCATCCTGCTCGACGACCCGACCCGCGGCGTCGATGTCGCCGCCAAGCAGGATTTCTATGCCGTCGTCGCCGAAATCGCCCGCGCCGGGAGGCTGGTGATCTGGTACTCCACCGAGGATCTCGAATTCCTCGAATGCGACCGGGTGCTGGTCTTTTCCCACGGCCGCATCAATCGCGAACTCGCCGGCGAGGCCATCGGCGAAAAGGCGATCGTCGATGCCTCCTTTGAGCGTGCAGGCGATGGCAAGCAAGTCGCGGCGCGGAAAGCGCAAAAGACGCGCAGCCGCACCGCCGAGCGTCTTGTCGAGGCAGCGCCCTTCGTCAGCCTGGCGGTGGTGATCGCGGCCATGGCGTGGGCCAATCCCACCTCCCTGTCGCCCTTTGGGCTTGACCTGCTCCTGTCGCCGGCGCTGTCGCTGGTGCTGGTGGCGCTCGGGCAGATGTTCATCATCGGCGGCAGCGAGATCGACCTCGGCGCCGGCGCTTTCGCCGGCGTCATCAAGGTCTTGTCGGCGACCTTACTGGTCGGGCAGCCCGGCCTGGGTGCACTGTCGATCGCCGCCCTTCTCGTCATCTATGCCGGACTCGGCGCGCTGATCCAGGCGCGGCGAATACCCGCCATCGTCGTCACGCTCGGCGCTTCCTTCATCTGGCTCGGCATCGGCTACACGCTTCAGCCGACGCCGGGCGGCAGCAGCCCGGAGTGGCTGACCGCCATCTTCTCGGTTTCCTTTCCGCTGGCGCCAACATCGATCATCTTCATCCTTATCACCGGTCTCATTGCCTGGTTCGTCAACCGGACGCCCGTCGGTGTCGCGCTTCGGGCCTTCGGCAACAATCCTCAGGCCATGGCGCGCAGCGGCTGGTCGCCGATCCGCTACGCCACGATCCGCTATCTCTTCTCGGGATTGTTCATCCTGGCCGCCGGTCTTTCGCTTACCGCGATCAACACCGCCAGCGACATCAATTCCGGCAATTCCTATACGCTCTTGAGCGTCGCCGCCGTCGTCATCGGCGGCTGCTCGCTGTTCGGCGGGCGCATTTCGCCGGTCGGCGTCGTCGCCGGCGCGATCACGCTGTCGCTCATCGGCGCGCTGCTTGGCATGCTCAATGTCAATTCCGATTACAACGCCGCCGTTCAGGGGCTGCTCCTGCTCGTCATCCTGGCGTTCCGGGCGCTGGTCGCGCGGGGAGGCGAAGAGGAATGACCCGACGCAACGCTTCCTTCTCTCTCACCGACTGGACCACCCGCAACCGCTGGATCTGGCCGGCTGTCGGCGTCCTCATTCTCTGGGCGGTGCTCTCAGTTGTCACCAGCCGTTTCAGCCTCCAATCACTCTCCGGCGTCGCCATGTCGAGTTCCTTCCTGCTCCTCGTCGGGCTGGGGCAGATGCTGGTCATCACGACGGGGCGCGGCAATATCGATCTTTCCATCTCCAGCGTCCTGACGCTCAGCGCCTATCTCGCGCTCATCCTCATCCATGGCAGCAACGCCATGCTTATCCCCGGCCTTCTCGCTATCGTCGCGATGGGTGTGGTGATCGGGCTGGTGAACGCGGCGCTTGTCGTGCTCTTCCGCATCCAGGCGATCATCGCCACACTGGCGACGGGCTATGTGCTGGCCACCGGCTATGTCGTCGCCAACCGCTATATCCCCGGCTTCAACATCGCGCCGGCGCTGCATCTGGTGGCGACGCAACGCGTGGCGGGCGTGCCGATCATCGTCATCGTGGCGCTGCTTGCGACCGCGGCCACAGCCTTCATTCTCAACCGGACAGCCTATGGGCGCAGCCTCTCGGCCGTCGGCCAGAATCTGCGCGCCGCGCGGCTTGCCGGCGTGCGGGCGGGATGGGTGATCGGCATCGCCTTCGTCGCGAGTTCGACGATCGCGGCGCTGACCGGCGTCCTGCTCGGCGCCTATATAGGCGGCGCGTTCCTGGAGATGGGTCAGCCCTATCTCCTGCAATCGATCGGCGCGGTGGTGCTTGGCGGCACGCTGATCTTCGGCGGTTCGGCCACGGCGCTCGGCACGCTGTTCGGCAGCGTGCTGCTCATCCTCATCGTCACGACCATGCAGATCGCCGGCCTGCCGCCCGGAACGCAGGACGTCATCCAGGGCCTCGTCATCATCGTCGTTCTGGCGCTCGCCGGCGGCTTGTCGCTGCGGCGCGCCGGCAAGGTTTCACAGACGCCCACGGATGCCGGCGCCTCGCCGGCCGGAGAGACTGCTTCGGATTGAGCGCTTCCGTTTCGGCGGTGCGCCCAAGACAAGAGTCAAACATGGGAACCACTGGTCCTACAGCCTCACACGCGCAATTGCGAACGCGTCCAGTCGCAAGATACCGGAATACGCCTGTTCGCGCGGCTCCGGATGATCGGCGTCGAGCATCTCGATTGTCGCGGAACGGCCCGTCCCTTCAACGCTCGCATCCCGAACATCGTCCGACAGATTGGCGATCAGGAGGGTGAGCCTTTCCTCTCGCCGCGTTGCCAGGACCGCAAGCGCCGGATCGTCGTTTTCGACAATGACGGTTTCCGCGCCCGCGCCTGCCGCCAGCCATTTCATCGCGTGGAATACCGGCCTGACCGTATCGCCCGTGATCAGGCCGCGCGGGCCGGAAAAGGCCGCCGGCGTCAGCAGTTCGAGCCCGGCCGGCGCGACGGCGGCGGCATAGCCGACCGTCCAGGCGGCGGCGAAAAGCCCGTCCTGTCGCGGGTCCTCGGCGGCCATTGGCACCCGCTTGCGGTCCGGGTTGGGCATCGTGCGCGAGCCATACGGGTTCTGCCGCATGCCGATCGTCGACGGACCGATGCGATAGGACTTCGTCTCGCCGATAATGGCGCGCGTCGAGCGCGTGATGTGCGGCAGGGCCGAGATCGTCTCCATGACGCTTTCGTCATCCGCGGCGTGCACGATCGGGTTCGTCGCATGCGTAACAAAATCGAGGAGTTCGACCGGCGGGCGCTTCCGGTTCAACTCGGTGAAATAGCTGAACATGCCGCCGCCGAGCGAAACGCCGGGGAAAGCCGAGCGGGCGGCGGCATAGATATCGGCAAGCGGCGGACAATCCGGCCATTTGCTCCCGGGCGGCGTCGATTGGCGATCGACCGAGGGACAGACCGCGATGCTGGAGAGCTTGAGGCCTGCCGCCTCGACATGCTGAGCGACCTGCCGCAGTTCGCCGTTGAGATCGCCCGTTGCGGCGACGACACATTCGAGGCTGTAATCGGCGGGATATTTTTCCTGCAAAGCGGCGAATTTTCTGAAGGCTCCCCCGCCATGCCCGGCCGTCGGATCGAAATGGCAAAGCACGGTCTGAGGCTTCAGTTCGCGGAGACGGTCGATTGCCGACAAGGCCGCGTCCACTTCCTCCGGCATGATCACCACGCCGATCGCGGGCATCGCCGCGGACGCGCGCCCGGTGATCCGCAGCGAAGCGGTCAACCTTTTCGATGAATTGTTGGATGCTTTAAGCGCATCATGCCCGGAGATGTCCAGCACCACGCTTTGCCGGTTCGTCTCTCCGGCCGGCAATTCATAGGGCCAGGGCAGTTCGATCGGCCGGACATAGGTCTTGAAGGAGGCGTCCGACCAGTTGCGCTGGTCCTCCATCTCGAAAACATCGCCTTCGAACCGGCAGTTCGCGTCGAAGAGACCGCCGGGACGATAGGTCAGCGCGCGGATGTCCTTGAAGGGCTGCCATGGTTCGATCAGTTCCGGGAAAACGGTCTCCTCGACGGAGCCGCCGGTGTGCTCGACCGTCACCGGCCGGCCGGCGGCTTCCAGCGGATGCAGGACATTGAAGCCGCAGCGATTGGTTTCGAACGCCCCGTCGGGCGTCGCTTCGACGGTGAAACTCAGGCGTCCAGCCGCCTCGCCGATGATTTCGGCGCGGAAACGCAGCGTCGAATGCGGGCTTTCGCACGAGCCTTCATAGGTGACGCGGAAGCTGGTTTCGCTTTCCTCGATGAAAAGGTTCCTGAGCGGCGGCCGGTAGGTGCCCCAATCCTTGTCGCGGATGATGTAGGAGACGGCGCGCAAACATTCCCGCCCGGCAAAGCGGATGGCGCGCAGATTGCCGTCTTCGAGCCGGGCGCTGAGCGGTCCCGCCTTCAGGGCCCGGTAAGAGGCGGGCGGTTCGTCCGTGCCGTAAAGCCGCTTCGCGCACGCGACCGTCGATTGCATGTCACCCTCCGAGCTTGATCAGGCGCCCATTGTCGGCCGCCGAATCATAGGCGGCATAGACGAGCGCCAGCGTGCGCAGATTGTCTTCCCCCGAGGTCTCCGCATCGATGTCCTTATTGAGACAGTCGATGAAGTGCCGCTGGATGTTGAAGACGCTTTCCTGGATGTTGTGCCATGGGCGCTCCGCCCAGGGGAGGAGCGGCGGCGACACGTCGATGGTCTCGCCGCCCTCGCGCGTGGCGATCGTCAGGCCGTAATCCTGCGACAGCCGCAACGTGCCCTTGTCGCCGTCGATCTCGATCATTGTCTGGGGAAAATTCTCCTGCGGCAGGATGGTCACATAGCTGCAATCGACGACGCTCGTGACGCCGCCGGCATGCCCCATCAGCATGGTCGCGACATCCTCGCCGCGAATC
This sequence comes from Rhizobiaceae bacterium, assembly GCA_051960255.1. GTDB lineage: Bacteria > Pseudomonadota > Alphaproteobacteria > Rhizobiales > Rhizobiaceae > Mesorhizobium_L. The sequence continues at coordinate 9,385 of JBQCEL010000186.1, read as the reverse complement.
CTCGGATTGACCCGCTGCGTGCGGGCCGAAAGCGTCTCGACATCGCCGAAGAGGAAGCGGGCGATGTCGAGGATATGGATGCCGAGGTCCTGGATGATGAAGCGCTCATCCTTCGCCAGATAGGGCTGCGCTGCATAGACATCGAAAGCCGAACGGAACGAGCAGCGGCCCCAGAAGGGCCGGCCGATGATACCGGCATCGAGCTTCTGTTTCACGGCGCGGATCGCCGACTGCCAGCGGAAATTCTCGTGCACCATCAGATGCATGCCCGCCTCGCGGCAGGCCGCGACCATGGCCGCGCCGTCTTCGAGATTTTCCGCGAAGGGCTTCTGGCAGATGACGTGCCGCCCATGGGAGGCGGCGAGTTCCACGAGCGGACGATGGGTCGATACCGTCGTTGCGATATCAACGAAGTCCAGATCCTCCGCCTCAAGCATTGCCCTGGCATCGCTATAGGTGTGGGCAATTCCGAAAGCCGATGCCGCCGCCGACAGCCTTTCCGGATCGCGGTCGCAAATCGCTACGATCCGGGCGCCGTCGATGTCGCGCCACGCGTGGAGATGGTTCTGCGCGAAGAACCCGCAACCGATCAGTCCGCCTATCTTCACTCTCTCTTCCTTCTATGATGCGAACCTGCAATGTCAGATCGTCATCTTGCCGAATTTCTCCAGCGACTGCGCCAGTTCGCGATGCGTCTTCGCGTAGGCCGCCAGCGGGATGCCTTCGACGGTCGCTTCCCAGGCCTGGCGGATGGCGCGCACGCCTGCGCCCGGTCCGCCGGGATGCGCGATGATGCCGCCGCCGCCGAGATAGAGGAGATCGGTCGTGCGACCCGTCCGCTCATAGGTTTCCGGCGCCTGGCCGCCCCATTGGCCGGAGCAGACCACCGGCAAGGGCCTGTCGTCCGGCGAGAGCATCGGCGTCATGCAATCATGGAAGGACTGGACGAAGGACTCGTCCGGCTCCCAATATTTCGCGCCGATGCCGTTGATCTGGAACTGGTCGACGCCGAGAAGCCGCCAGATCTTCTGATAGACCGAAAAGGAGAAGCCGAGCCCCGGATGCCGCGTCAGCAAATCCCAGCCATTGCGATGGGCGTGCAGGATCAGGCGCGAGCGCTTGCGCAGGAAGGAGAACCCTCCATAGCCGACCGAGTTGATGTTGATGACGGCGGCCGTTCCCCCGGCATCCGCGACGCAGTCATGATGGCGCATCATCCCGTCGGGATCGGCGCTGGAAATTCCGAAGGCGTAGAGCACGCGCTTGCCGGTCTTCTGTTCATGCTCGCGGATGACCGGCATGACGGCGGCGACGCGCGCCTCAACAGGCGAATAGGCCGGGGTCATCAGCTTCTCGTCGTCCTTGATGAAATCGACGCCGGCTTCACAAAGCTCGCGGGCGATTTCCGCGGTTTCGGCCGGCGTGAGGCCGAGATTGGGCTTGATGATCGTGCCGATCAGGGGTCGATTGGCCACGCCCGATAGAGCCCGGCTGCCGGCGATGCCGAATTGCGGGCCGGGATGTGCTCTGATGAAGGCCGGCGGAAGTTCCATGCCCACAATCCGGATGCCGCTCAGCCCGCGAATTGAGAAGACGCCGCCAAGCGCGATCGTCTGTAGCGCGGCGATGTCGGTCCCCACGACCTCCAGCGGGAAGGCGATGGTTATGTCGGCGCGATGATAGCTATCCGCCGGGCCCGATTGCGGGATCGAGGGAACGCGCGCATCCTCAAGGGCCTCGATCTCGACCACGCGCGCCGCGCAACGCGCTTTCAGGTCGGCGGTTTCGGCCGGCAGATCGACGAAGGTTCCCGTGGACTGATCGCTCGCGATCTTTTCGGCGAGACGTTCGACGCCCCCGGCGGACTCGATCCGATAGGTGACAAGGATTTCGTCGCGCATGGGCCAGTCTCTCCCCGAATGGTCGCCGTGAACCGTAAAGACCGCGCTTCGCATGGCGACGGCCGGAATCGTCAGCCACGATCTGGCAATGATGTAATATCATTATACCAGTATGCATCGTAACTTCCACCTCCTTGCGGATCGGAAGGAGATCGGGGTCAATCAGACCGCGGTCGAAACGTCGAGTGCGAGCCGGTGTCGGACCAGCAATTCGGCCCGGGTCGCCTCCACCTCGCGCCTGCGCCGCGCCCCGTCCCAGCCGAGCGCTATGGCGGCGCATTCGGCAATGCTGTCGAGATCGCGGCCGCTTAGCCGGCCCGTCACCGCGAGCGCCGTCCGGCGCATGACGACATCGGCGAGATGGACGACGCGCTCGTTGCGCATAAGCCAGTCGATTTCCGCCAGCGTATAGTCGGGCGCATCGGCGAGCGACGGTGCCGGATGCCGAGCCTCATGCTCGAGAATGGCAAAAGCCGTCGTCCCATAGCGGGCAAGCAGGATTTCGGCGCGCTCGCGCGTCGCGCCGGTCGTGCCTGTCGCCTGCTCCAGCCAGCACGCCCTTGCAGCCTCGCCGACCGGAAAATCGCGCCCTCCGCCGATCGGGAGATCGCGGGTGCCAATCCTGCGCTCGCTTCCGAGGCGGGACAGCACGAGATCGGCGACTTCCTCGGCAAAGCCCCGGAACGTCGTCCACTTGCCGCCCACTAGCGAGATGATCGGCCAGGTGCGGTTCTCGTCAGGTTCCATGACCGGCGCCGAATGATCGCGGCTGATCAGGCCCGGCGCCGTGCCGCCGGAGGCCGGCAGCGGACGGATACCGGAATAGGCATAGACGATCTGGCTACGATCGAAGGAGAGCTTCGGCAAAAGGCCGCGAAGGCTTTCGAGAAAATAGGCGATTTCGTCGTCCCCGCAGCGCACCTCGTCGGGGTCGTCGGCGCGGATGTCCGTCGAACCCACGAGCGCGCGGCCGAGATAATCATAGACGAGGCAGATACGTCCATCGTCGGCCTCGAAATAGATCATGCGCCCGTTCAGCGCCTTGAGCAGTTCCGGGTGATCGAGAAGAATGTGCGAGCCCTTGGTGCCGCCGATCAGCCACGACGGCGCGCCGAGCCTCGCATTGACCGTGTCGATCCATGGTCCTGCGGCGTTGACCACGATCTTCGGGCGAAAGCCGCGCGTGCTGCCGTCGGGGAGTTGGAAATGAACGGTTTCGCCGTCGCTCCCGGTCAGTTCGGCATAGGTGAAAGCCTCGGACCCCACTCTTGCCTTCAGCCCGTCCTGAACGAGTTCGTGGACAAGCCGCTCCGGGTGGCTGACGGTCGCGTCGTAATAGGTCCCGGCCGCGACGATCCTCGATGTCAGCGGCGGAATTTCGGAGAGCGCCCGGCGTTTCGACCACAGCGCATGCTTCGGCATGACGCGCTGGCGCGCGCCGTAGAAATCATAGAGCGCGAGCCCGATCTTGATCAGCAGCGCGCCACGGCTTCGGGGCGCGGTCGTCGAGCCGGCAAGCGTGCGCAAAGCCGCGCCGATGCCGGTCAGCCAGGAGAAGATCGGGATCACGGTCGGCAGCGGCTTCACCGCGTGCGGCGCATTACGCAAGAGGAGATTCCGCTCCAGTGTCGATTGCGCGACGAGGCGCAACTCGCCCGTTTCGAGATATTTGATGCCGCCATGGATCAGCCGCGACGGCGCCGCGCTCGTTCCGGAACCGAAATCGCCCTTGTCGACGATCACCACGCGCAACCCCTGTTCGCAAAGATCGCGGAAGAGACCGGCCCCGTTGATGCCGGCGCCGAGGATGAGGACATCGATGTCGTCGGGGGCCTGCGTCACGGGCATTATCAATCGCCGGCCGGCGCGAGGGATTCGATCGACGGCCATATTGCCGAAAGCTTCTCCGCGATCTCGCAATGGAGGCCGTAGCGGCGGTTCATTTCGTCGCGTCGCGCCGCTTGCGGCCGATAGCTCCGGCCCGATCGGGATATGTTCCGCGGATCGTGTCGCGGGGATTCATAAAGCCCGACGCCAGCGCCGGCGCAAAGCGCCGCGCCCCACGCCGCCGCTTCCTCGGTCTCTGTCACTGTCACCGTCATGCCGAGGACATCGGCGAAGAGCTGTGCAAACAGCGGGTTGCGCGAAATGCCGCCGGTCAGGCGCGCGTCGCGTAGCTCGAATCCATTCCTCAGCGCATCGATATGGACCCGATGATTGAAGGCGATGCCTTCGATCACCGCGCGCAGCATGTCGCCGCGCCCGTGCCAGCCGCGCAGGCCGAGAAACCCGCCGCTGGCGACAGGCCCGTGCGGCGAACCGTAGAGATAGGGATGGAAGAGCAGGGTCGAAGGGCGCTGGAAGGCAGCCTCGATCTCCGGCGTGACCAGCGCATGGATCGACTGGCCGTTTGTCTCGGCAGCCTCGCGCTCGGCTCCGAGGAGCCGGTCAAGGAACCAATCGTAATTGGCCGCCGATGCCGGCGAGATCGCCATGTTGTGCCACTCGCCGATGGCGATCCCGTTGCGGCAGAACCAGCGGGCATCGACATGTGGCGCCGTCGAGACAGTCTCGTTGATGGAATATGTGCCGGCGACGATCGCGACCGTACCCATACAGTAGCCGCCGATGCCAAGAGCGGACGCGGTAACGTCGTGCAGGCCGGCGACCATCGGCGTCCCGGCGGCAAGGCCTGTCAATTCCGCCGCTTCGGCGCTGACAGTTCCGACGACCTCGTCAGGCCGCGAGACGGGCGGGAGCGCGTGGTGCAGTCCGTCGAGTCCATAGATCGACAGCACGTCCTTTGCGTAGGCCTGTGTCGCGACATCGGTGAAGGAGGTGCTGGCCTCGGTCGGATCGGTGCCGAGCGTCCCGGTCAGGCAGAAGCGCAGCCAGTCCTTGCAGGCGAGAATATAGCCGATAGCGGTGAAACGTTCCGGCTCGTGCGCGCGTATCCAGGCAAGGAGCGCCGCCGGGGCGGAAGCATGCGGCATCTGCCCGGTGCGCGCCAGCGCGGCTTCGGCCGTGCCGTCCGCCTGCCAGGCCGCGACCTCCTCCCCCGCCCGGCTGTCGAGCGAAAGGATTCCGTGGCCGAGCGGCTGCCTTTGCCGGTCGAGCAGATAGATCCCGTCGCCATGGGCGGTGGCGGCAATCGCGGCGATGTCCGAGGCGGACCGCGCCGACCGGCTCACCGCCTCGCGGATCGCTTCCGCCGTTGCGAGCCAGAGGCCATGCATGTTGCGTTCGACATGGCGGGCCTGCGGGATGAGTTGAGGGACGCGCCGCCGGGCAACGGCCAAGGGCGCGCCCTCCTCATCGAAAACGACGGCCTTTGTGACGGTGAGGCCGCTATCTATCCCAACGAGACATGGCATGGTCAGACACAACCTTTAGCGGAGATCATGCGCCGGCTTCCGGCAGCCGTCCGCCGCCCTGGGTCGATGCGACGATGACGTTGATGCCGCGCGCCTTCATCCGCTCCAGCTGCCTTGGCGGCGTGCCGTCATCGACGACGATCGCGTCGAATTCCTCCAGCGCGCACATGGCGTGCAGCGCCCGGCGCTCGAACTTGGTGTGGTCGGCCAGCAGAATGCGCCGGGCCGAACTGTCGAACATCGCCTTCTTGGTTTCGACCATTTCCGGCGACTGGTGGAACACCATGCCGTCGGTGATTGCCGACATCGACAGGAAGACGCAATCAGCCCTGAGGCGGCGGATTTCGGAGGTCGTCACCGGTCCCATGAAGGCGTTGCACCAATGGTGAAAGCGGCCGCCGAGCCCGAGCAGGGTGAGGTCGCGGACGTCCTTCAGCGCGTTCATCAGGATGATGGAACTGGTGATGACGGTCAGCGGCACGCGGGTCGCGAGATGCGGCACGATCTGATGAACCGTCGTTGAATCGTCGAGGAAGACGGCCTGTCCAGGCTCGAGGAACGATGCCGCGGCTTCGGCGATCGCCCGCTTCTCGGCGGCCTGGCGCGAGGCGCGATAGATGTCGCTTGATTCGATGAGGCTGGTCGGCGCGGCCGACACGATGCCCCGCGTCTTGCGAAGGATGCCGCGCCCGACGAGCTCGTCGAGATCGCGATGGGCGGTCATCAGGGAGATGCCGAAGCGTTCGGTCAAATCCTCGATGCGCATGCTGCCTTCGGCCATCACGGCTTCCGCCATCAGCTGGCGGCGCGCGAGCTGGCGCGCATGCCGGCTGTCGGCCGGAACCTGGTTGCCCGTCAGCGCGCTCAACATGTTTTCGAGATCATTGTCGCCGGTTTTCATCCCGTCGCTCCTGCTCGTGTGGTTTTCACATTGGACGCGATGACAAGAGACGATTTAACCGTTTCAGCGTAAGAGGGGACGCCATCGCTGGCGTCCCCTGATTGGCTTACTCGGAAAGAGTGAAAGCCGCGGTGTATTTGTCGACATTGTCCTTGGTGATCAGGACGCAGTTGAACAGCTGCTTCTCGGAATCGGCGCCGGTCTTGCCGGTGCGGATGAACTCGTCGGCCTCGTCGACCGCCTTCTTCGAGAAGATGGCGACCGGCTGGAGCACCGTGTATTGCAGTTCGCCGGCCTTGATCGCGTCCACCGCGGCGGGCGACCCGTCGAAGCCGCCGACCTTAATGTCCTTGAGCTTGCCGGCTTCCTTCAGCGCAGCGATCGCGCCGAGCGCCATTTCGTCATTGCCCGAGATGACGCCGATGATGTCGGGATGCGCCTGCAGCATGCCCTGCATCTTGTCGTGGCCCTGGGTACGGTCCCAGTTGGCGACCTGCGAGGCGACCCTCTTCAGGTCTGGATACTGGCTGAGCACGGTCTTGTAGCCGTTCGAGCGGGTCGCGGCATTGTTGTCGGACGGGGCGCCGAGAAGCTCGGCATAATTGCCCTTCTCGCCGACGTCCTTGACCCATTGCTGCGCGCCAAGCGCGGCGCCCTGCGCATTGTTGGAGACGAGTTGCGCCTTGGCGAGCCCTTCCTGGTTGATCTCGGCATTGACCAGGAAGACCGGGATATGCGCCGCGACCGCCTTCTTCACCGAGCCGATCGAGCCGTCGGCATTGGCCGGATCGAGGATGATCGCCTTAGAATGGTTGGTGATCGCGGTGTCGATCAGATGGCGTTCGGTGTTGGTGTCGGCCTTGTGGGCGCTGACATTGGCGTCATAGCCGAGCTTTTTGGCTTCGGCGGCGGCGACGTCGCCTTCCGTCTTCCAGTACGGATTGGCCGGATCGTTGACGATGATGGAAATGAGGCCCTTGCTGGCAGCGTTGGCCGGCATGGCGAAGCCGACCGCGGCGGTCGCCGCCGCGGCAAGCCCGAGCATTGTGAGTTTCCTGAGCATGAAATCTGTTCTCCCTAGTTTCCTCTGTGGTGGTGCCGGTCAGCCGGCCGTCTTCTCGCGCCGAGAGTCGGCCGTCGCGGCGCGCCCTCCCTTTGACGAGGAAGCTGGATTCTCTTCGGTGGCGCGGCGCTTGCCCCGGCCGCCATATTGGACGGAGTTGAGCAACACCGCGAAGACGATGACCGCGCCGGTGAAGACCATCTGCCAATAGGAAGATACGCCGATGATGACGAGGCCGTCCGACAGAAAGCCGATGACGAAGGCGCCGAGCAGCGTGCCTCTTATATTGCCGTATCCGCCGGTGAGCGCCGCCCCGCCGATGACGACGGTTGCGATCGCGGTCAGTTCGTAGGTCGTGCCCGCCGTGGGTCCGGCCGAGGTCAGTTCCGACGTGAGGATCAGGCCGCCGATCGCCGCGCAGATCCCCGAAAGCACATAGACCGCGATCTGCACCCGCTTGACCGGCACGCCCGACAGTTCGGCGGCCCGCTCGTTGCCGCCGGAGGCATAGAGCCAGCGGCCGAACACCGTGCGGTTGAGGAGCAGGCTGCCGAGAATGGCGATGATGATCATGGCGATGACGCCGACGGGAATGCTGAACAGGCTGTTGAAGCCGAGCCAGTCGAAGCCGGTATTGCCGAGCTCGGGCTTGCCGTTGAGATTGTTGTAGGTCAGGCCGTTGGTGAGCAGCAGCGCGACGCCGCGCACGGCGTAGAGCGTGCCGAGCGTGGCGACGAAGGGCGGCACCTTGAAGCGGGCGATGAGGACGCCGTTGATCAGGCCGACGAGCGCGCCGACCAGGCAGGCGACGACCGCCACCACCCAGACCGCCGGATAGAGGATGACGTCGAACATCGGCAGCGCCACGCCATGCATCAACGCGCCGGCGATGACGCCGGCGAGCCCCAGCGTCGAGCCGACGGAGAGGTCGATGCCGCCATTCAGGATGACAAGCAGCATTCCCATGCCGAGAATGCCGAAGATCGCCACATGCGAGGCCATCGTCAGGAAATTGCTCGCCGAAAAGTAATATGGCGACAGGAAGGAGAAGACGACGACAATCACGATCAGCGCGAAGAAGGCGCGGCCTTCCAGCAGGATCTTACCGATGCTGATGCCGCTCATCCATCCGGCTTTCTCCGGACTGGTCGTGCTGTCTGGGCGCGCATGCATCATGTGGGCTCCTGTCTTTCTCAGGCGGCGACGGCTTCGCCGGAAGCGGCCATGATTTCTTCCTTGGAGGCGTCCGGCGTGAATTGCGCCGAGATCCGCCCGCGGCGCATCACCACCACGCGATGCGCTATGCTCAGGCATTCGCCGACTTCCGAGGTCGAGAACAGGACGCCAAGCCCCTGTCGCGCGCGTTCGGCGAGCAGGCGGAAAACCTCGGCCTTGGCGCCGATGTCGATGCCCCGGCTCGGCTCGTCGAGAAGCAGGACCTTCGGATCGGTCGACAGCATCTTGCCGATGACCACCTTCTGCTGGTTGCCGCCCGACAGCGAGCCGATCGGCACCTCGCCTCCCGGCGTCTTGACCTGGACGGCGCGAATGGACTCTCCGACCAGCGCCTGTTCGCGCGAGCGCGACAGGATCGCGTTGCGGGCAAACGCGCCGATGCTGGCGAGCGAAAGGTTCCTTCCGACGGTCATCGTCTGGACGAGGCCGTCGCGCTGGCGGTCTTCCGGCACGAGCCCGAGGCCCGCCGCGATGCGGTCGGCGATCGACAGGTGCGAAATGTCTGCTCCTTCGAGCAGCACGCGCCCGCCGGCCAGCGGAACGCGTCCCGCCACCGCCTCGAGCATTTCGGTGCGCCCGGCGCCCATCAGCCCGTAAATGCAGACGATCTCGCCGGCGCGGATTTCGAGCGACATATGATCGACGATCATCCGGCCCGAACCCGATTCGTCGGCGACGCTGACATTCTCGATCGAAAGAACGGGCGGCCCGAATTCATAGCCGGCCGGCGGCGTGCCGAGATCATAGTTCTCACCGACCATCTTGCGCACGATCCACTGGAGATCGATGTCCTTCGCCTCGGCCGTCGCGGTGATGAGGCCGTCTCGCAGCACGACCGCGTAGTCGGTGATCTGCAAGGCCTCTTCGAGATGGTGCGAGATATAGACGATGGAGACGCCGCGCGCGGTCA
>JBQCEL010000185.1:0-2589 GCA_051960255.1 Rhizobiaceae bacterium | reverse complement strand
CGGGCAGCTTCTGATCGAGAAGTGTCCCGATCTTCACCCAGACCTTCGTTTCCGGCTTGTCGTCGCCGAAAAGCGAAGCGACCGTGAGCGTCGTTGCCGCCCGCGCCCGGCCGATAAGGGCCGGCACCGCGAGCAATGCGGTGCCGGCAACGAGCGACCTCCGGAGAAATTGACGGCGATTTTGCATGAGGAAATCTCCTTATCGGAAAAGGACGGCCCAGGCGCTGATGAGGAAAAGGCCGGCAAGCAGCGCGGTGAGGTAGGGCAGGACGGCGCGGAAGAGCGCCGGCGGCGGCACGCGGGTGACGCCCGAGACGACGTAGATCAGCATGCCGAGCGGCGGCGTCAGGCCGTGGATCATCAAATTGACGACGATGATGACGCCGAAATGGACCGGATCGATGCCCGCGGCGACCGCCGCCGGCAGCAACAGCGGTCCGAAAAGCAGGATCGCCGCGCCGATGTCGAGCACCAGCCCGACGGCGAGCAGCATGATGTTCGAGACGAGGAGCACCGCGATCGGACCGCCGCCGAGCGCATTGGTGAGGCCGGAAACGAGGCCCGCGACATTGTCCACCGCAAGAAGGAAGGCGAACGGGCCGGCCGTGCCGATGAGGAGACCGATCGCCGAGGCTTCCGTCGCAGCCTGCCGGAAGGCGCCGAAGAGTTCGCCGATCCTGAGCTTCGCGAAAAACCCGAGCAGGAATGTATAGAGCGCGGCAAGGGCGGCCGCTTCCGTCACGGTGACGACGCCGAAGCGGATGCCGACCGTGACGATGATGCCGAGGCCGAACGCCGGAATGGCGCTGAAAGCCGATCTCCAGCGCTCCTTCCTGTCGGCGCGCGGCTGCGGATGCTCGATCCTGACGCTGAAATGGATGGCGACCGCCAGGCAGGCGGCGAGCAGCAGGCCGGCGAAGAAACCGCCGACAAGCAGCGAGCCGACCGAAAGCTCCGTCGCCGCAGCCAGGATGAGAAAGGCAATGGAAGGCGGGACGATATTGTCGAGGATGGAGGTTGCGGCGATGATCGCGCCCGCCTGTTCCGGCCTGTAGCCACGCTTGACCAGTTCCAGCTGGAAGGTGGCGGCGCTGAAGGCGGCGTTGGCGACCGACGAGCCCGACGCGCCGGAAAAGAGAAGGCTCGTCAAAAGGGTGGTCTGCGCGAGGCCGGCGCGGCGATGGCCGACGAGCGAGGCGGCGAAGCGGACAAGCTGGTTGGCGACGCCCGATATGGTGAGAAGATTGCCGGCGAGCAGGAAGAAGGGGATCGACAACAGCAGGAATTTCGACATGCCCGTCACCGTCGCCGAGACGACCGCCTGTTCGGGCAGTGTGCTGCCGAAGGCGATCGCCAGATAGGCGGCGGCGAGGAAGGCATGCGGCAATGGCGCGGCGACGATCAGCCCCAGCGCCGCGAAAAGGCCGAGGATAATGCTCGGCGGCAGCGATGTGGCGATCGCGAGATGCGGCACGGCGAAATAGAGCGCCAGTCCGGCGAGCGTGGAGATGAGGATCGCGCCGCCTCTTTCTTCCTCGATCCGGTGCAGGAAAAGCACGATCAGGAGCAGCCCGCCGCCGACGCCGAGGAAGCCGAAGCGGACCCATTCCGGCAGGCCGATCGTCGGCGAGACGCCGCCCAGCATCGCCGCGATCCTGGCGCAGCCGGAGATCAGCACCAGCCCGGTCAGGACGGAGAACGTATCCGCCACAATCGCCGAGCCGCGCTGTCCCGCTTCCGGCAGCCTTGCGGCGAAGACGTCAAGCCGCATGGCGAGCGCGCTGTTCAAGGCGAGCGGCGCGCCGAAGGAGATGAGCGCGACATTGAGCCAGATGCCGATATCTTCCGAGCCGAGAAAGCCGGTCTGGAAGAGGTAGCGGAGCACGACGGCGGACAGCACCTCGACAACGAGAACCGCGAGGATCGCCGCCACGAGCGCGCCGAGCATGGTCTCGATCGCGTGCAGCATCTTTGCCGCGAGACCGGTGGGCGAAAACGCCTTGCTGTCTTCCGCCGCTACCATTGCCTGTGGAAATGATGCACCGGGCCGCGCCCGTGGCCGATGGCCAGCCTCGTTGATGCCGCGAGCGCTTCGCTGAGATAGGTTTTCGCCGCTGCGACAGCTTGTTCGAGGGTATCGCCCTTGGCCAGCCCGGCGGCGATCGCGGCGGAAAGCGTGCAGCCCGTGCCGTGATCGTTCCTTGTGTCGATGCGCGGCGCGGAAAAGCGGCGGATGCCGGCGCTGTCGAGAAGGAGATCGACGGCTTCCGCACCGTGGCCATGGCCGCCCTTGACCAGAACGCCCTCGGCGCCCGCATCGAGAATGCGCAGTGCCTGCCGTTCCATCTCCTCTTCGCTCCGGGCAATTTCGCTGCCGGCGAGGATCGCCGCTTCGGGGAGGTTCGGCGTCGCGACGATGGCGAGCGGCAAAAGCTCCCGCCGGATCGCGTCGACGGCTTCGCGTTCGAGGAGGCGATCGCCCGATGTCGCGACCATGACCGGATCGAGCACCGCCTTGCGGCCGAAGCGCCTGAGTGTTTCCGCGATGGCGCTTGCGATTTCGGCATTGGCGACCATGCCGATCTTGAT
>JBQCEL010000184.1:0-3291 GCA_051960255.1 Rhizobiaceae bacterium | reverse complement strand
GGAAGACATTGACGAGCGGATAGATGTTGCCGGTCGAAAAGGCGACGATGCGGCTCTCGCGAAATGCCGAGGCGACGATCGCCGGGCTGTGCACGTTCATCGCCCAGGTCAGCGGCTGGTCTTCGCTTGCCCCGAATTTACGTCCGGCCATGAAGAGCACATTTTTCAACCGCGGCAGCGCCTCAACCTGCGTCTCATCGAGAAGGTCGGCGGCAATGGTTTCGATGCCCCAGCCTTCGAGGCGCTCACGCAGCCCCGCCTCGCTGAAGCGCGCCACGCCGACGATCCGCTTTTGCGGCGCGGCATTACGCGCGAGACGGGCGAGCGTCGGCCCCATCTTGCCGGCGACCCCGAGAATGATGATGTCGCCGTCGACCGATTCGAGATCGCGGATGAGCGCTTCACTCGGTTCCGCCAGAAAGCTTTCCAGCTGTTCGACATTCTCGAAACGCACCGGCAGGTTGGAAGTGGCGCTCTGAGCCGCCACAGCGCCTTCCGAAACAATTGTCTTCTCCCCGGCGACAAGCTGCATCGCAAACTCCAGCGCGTGTTCAGTGCCATCACGCTAGCGGCATTCAGGGCGCTTTTCAACTATCTGGTTGAAAGTTTATGCGCCGGTCGCATGACCGTTCTTCATCCCTCCACCGGCCGCTGCAACAAGCGCCCGCAGCCTGTCGAGCGCTGCCCTTGTTCGCGCCACGGAGGGAAACAAATGCGGCTCGACGGCGATCGCGCCACCATAGCCGTCATCGAGGAGAGCCTTGATCTGGCCCTGCCAATCGACATCGCCCTCCGGCAGGATTTCCCATGTCCTGTCGGGATAGCGGCGCGCATCCTTGAAATGCACATTGCGGACGAAGCGCTTTGCCGCCGCGTAGCCATCCGGATAGGGGATGTCCCCGTCGATAAGGGCGTTGGCCGGGTCCCAATTGATTCCGAGCGACGGATCGCCGATCCGCTCGACAAGCGCGGCCGAGCGCGCGCCCGTATCCGCCCAGTGCCCTTCCTCGGTCTCGATGAGAAATTCGAGGCCGGCCTTCCGTGTCGTCTCGGCGGCTTCCGTTAATGTTTCGATCACGCTTGCAGGCGCGGCACCGCCCGGCAGGCCGGCGCGATGAAAGCTGAAGCCGATGACGAAACGCGTCCCCAGTTCCGCCGCCAGTTCGATCGCCCGCGGCAGGAGCGTGTGCAAATGGTGCTCGATCTCCTTCTTTCCTTCCTGCCATTTCCGGAAATGGCCGGCGCCCATCCAGAAGAGGTTGGAATGTTCGGGGCCGGCGCCGGGAAAAGCGCCTTTGAAAACACCCGGAGAGAGCGCGGTGATGGTGACGCCGAAATCGCGGACAGCCCTCGACAGGCGATGACGCGCATAGGCAGAGAGGCTCGGGACGCGGGATTCGTAGATGCCCCGCAGTTCGTAATGCGTTACGCCCCATTTGAGGCCGAGTTCGAAAGCCGTTTCCGGATCGGCGGACAGTTCGTCCGTGACGATGCTCGGTATCATGAGAGCGGTCCTTTCCAGCAAAGCAGCCGAAAAGAGCCTATCCGGAAACGCTTCCGCTTATCAACCGCATGGTTGATAAGTCGCGGGACAGCGACCGGAATTAGGACGCTTCTTCAAAGATTACGCTCTGATGCCGGCAATCGTCAGCTTCACGATGTGATCGCGATAGGAGCGGACGGCGCGGGGTTGCGTCAGGTCGCGGCCGAAAATAGCCGAGAGCGTCAGGCCGTTGGCGAAATAGAAGAAGGTCATGCCCGCTATGGAGACATAGAGTTCGAGGGGATCGATGTCGGCGCGGAATATTCCTTCCCTCGCACCTCGTTCGAGCGTTTCCGCCAGGAGGTCGATGAGCGGCGAATTGGTCTGCAGCGCCATCTCCGACCCGCGCACGTGACGCGCGCCATGGGCGTTCTCGTCGGAAAGCATACGGATGAAGTCGCGATGCTTTTCGAGATAATCGAGCGAGAAATCGATGAGTTTCACCATCGCTTCCTGCGGCGGTAGCGCCGAAAGGTCGAGTTCGCGTTCGAGGGCGCGTATTTCCGCATAGGTCGCTTCAAGCGCCGACTTATAGAGTTCGTCCTTGCTGCCGAAATAGTAATAGACCAGCTGCTTGTTGGCCTTGGCGCGGCGCGCGATCTGGTCGACCCGTCCGCCCTCCAGTCCCTTTTCGGCGAATTCGGCGCGGGCGGCTTCGAGGATCGACGTCCGCGTGGTCTCCGGATTGCGCCGGTTGCGGGCGGGCTTCGCTGTGGAGGAGGCAACAATTGACATCGTCATCCAGTGCTTGCGGGCTGTAGCGTTGGCCCTCCCTAAAGCCTAGATCCCTTTCCTTCAATCTCCGGAAAAGCCTCCGGCCTCGATGATCCCTCTTATATAGCCGATCGAACGGGCGGCCGAGGCAGGGCCGTCCGGCTCGTAGGCGAAGGGTTCTACAGCCATGGCGCCCGCATAGCCGAGTTCCGACAGGGCAGCGATGATGGGAGCGAAGGCGAGCTTTCCCTCGCCTGGTCCGCGGCCGTTCGGATAGTTCAGATGGACATGGCTGATGACGCCCTTCGGCGCCCATTGCCGCAAAAGGGCGGGAATATCCTCGCCATTCGAGGCGGCGGCATAGCAATCGACCATGGTGGCGAGCGAAGGCGCGCCGATCGCGTCGATGATGGCGAGCGCGTCCTCGATGCACGTGATGAAGCCGGTGGATTTCCGCGCCAGCGGTTCGATGTAGTAGCTTACGCCGGCCACGGCCGCTGCCTCCGCCATAGCCCCGAAATAGGCGATGCCGCGCTCGCGGCCTTCCGCTTCGCGGCCGGGGGCGAGTTGCCTTTGGCTGGGCGATCCGTGCACCAGATAGAGGCCTCCGAGTTCCGCGCAGAGTTCGACGAGGCGGCGGCCGAAATCGACCGTCTTGCGGAAGATGGCGGCGTCCGTGCTGGTGATGGACAGGCCGGCGGGCGATGCAAGCAGCCAGTGCAAGCCGCTGATGGCGATGCCCTCGCCGGCGGCGATGGAGCGGATTTCCGCTATTTGCGCCGGCGTCAGTTGATGCGGCATATCGGAAAGCGTGAACGGCGCGATTTCCAGTCCGTCATAGCCGACGGCGCTGGCGAAGGCGCATTGGGCGCGGAAATCCAGATCGCGAACAACCTCGCTGCAAAGGTTTATGGAAAATGTCATCCAGCTTATCCAATTCCGAGCGCGATCCGGAAAGTGGATCGGCGCGGTCAAGAGGGCAAGAGATTTTCATCCTTTCCAGAGCCTCGCGCGCGGCGCACTCGTCAAAGCCG
>JBQCEL010000183.1:0-15781 GCA_051960255.1 Rhizobiaceae bacterium | reverse complement strand
CGCCCGACCACGCTGACGACATGCTGGCGGCGATCCAGATTGAAGGCCTCGGTCTCGACGATCTGTCGCCGCAACTCCTGCCACAGCGCGCCAAGTCGTCCCGCTGACCAGACGTCGCCCTTTTCGGCCGCCCGCGCCGCGTGCGCCTCGACGAATTCCAGTGCGCCATTGTTGAACAGGGAGAACTGGATCGACTGGTCTTTTCCCGAGACGGCGTCCGCTAACCTGTAGGTTGCCGCAATGTCCGGCTTGGCTGCCTTCACCGCATTGTCCAGCGCTTCCATGATCTCGAAACCGCCGAACTGCGTCAGCAGGATTGCCGCCCGCGCGCTTCCCTCGGCTCTCTCCGCCAAGGCGTCGAGCGCCTTCGGATCGGCGGGCAAATCCGTTTCCAGCGTGGAAAGAACCTGCAACAACGCGTTCTTCTCAAGCGGCCTCATCCGGATAGTCTGGCAGCGGGACCGGATCGTCGGCAGAAGAGCACCGGCGGAATGCGCAATCAGGACGAACAGCGTGCGTTGCGGCGGTTCTTCAAGACTCTTTAACAACGCGTTGGCGGCGTTAGTATTCATGTCATCAGCGCTGTCGACAACGACGATGCGGTGACTGCCGTCGTGCGATGTCATCGACAGGAAACGGCTAACCCGCCTTATCTCGTCGACGGTCAACGCGCTTCGGAATGTTTTCGTCTTTTCGTTATAGGGCCGCGCGAGGTGGAGGACGGCCGGATGGGATCCGCTGGCGATCTGCCGGAAAAGCGAGGAGTCCGGGTCCGGCGGAGCGAGCGTCTCCGGCGCCTCCTCCGGCTGCGTGTACCGCAGGAGATGGTGAGCCAGATGAAAGGCGAAAGTCGCCTTGCCGATGCCGTGCGGCCCGGAAAGCAAGAGCGCGTGATGCAGCCGCCCGGCCCGATAGGCGGCAGCAAGAAGATCCGCCGCTTCCCCATGACCGAACTGGCGGGGGTTCTCTCGCGGCTCGGGAACGCCGGGTATGGTGTCATATTGCTCGGGCGCAAGGCGAACGAACATCAGGACACGCCCCCTGCCCGTTCAATCGACGGCTTGACCCCCGATCTTTCGAGGCGCTTTTCCACTATACCGGCAATGCGACCGGCGATCTTCTCAGGCGGATCGGACGCATCGACGACAACGCAGCGCTTGGGTTCCTTCCTGGCGATGTCGAGGAACGCTTTCCGCCGCCTGCTATGTATGGAAAGCGCCTCCTTCTCGAATCTATCGGCGATTTCCGCACCGCGTCTCTGCGTTGCCCGCCGCAGCCCTTGAGCGGGATCGATATCAAGAATGAAGGTCAAATCGGGCATCAGTCCGTTCACCGTCACGCGCTCCAACGCTGCCATGAAGGAGGATTGCAGATTGCCGGTGATGCCCTGATAGACGCGCGAGGAATCGATAAAGCGGTCGCACAGGACGACGGCCCCCCGTTCGACCGCGGGACGGATAAACTGTTCGATATGATCGGATCGCGCGGCCCCGAAGAGGATCGCCTCCATCGCCGGACCGAACGGCTCCGCCGCTCCCGAAAGGATCACATGACGGAGCGCCTCCGCGCCCTGCGAGCCGCCCGGCTCCCGGGTTACGACGACGTCAAAGCCTTCCAGAAGCCGTTTGGCCAGGGCTTCGATCTGCGTCGATTTGCCGGCGCCCTCCCCGCCTTCGAAGGTGATGAAAAAACCGCGCGCCAATGCCTGCCTTTCGGAACTTGACGATGATCCATGCCTCAGTGCAACAGCGAAGGGCCTTCGCGATGCAAACCGTAGTTAGGCTCAGGCGGCGCGAAAATCCACGCAAAAGGAACCCGTCAGCGCAGCCATCCCACCGCCAATTCCTCGAGTGCGCTGGCCGCTCTTTGGTAAAGCGTGCCGACGCCCACGGATTCGGCGGCATAGAGCGGCGTTTCCTGGCTGAGCGTATCCCCGATAAAAACGCGGAGTGTGCCCACTCTCGTTCCTTCTTCCACGGGCGCCACAAGCGGTCCCTCGTAGACGACTTTGGCGATCAGCTGATCGCGATTGGTCAGCGGCACGAAAATCGATATCGGTCCCTTCGATTTGAGGGGCACCTCCGATTTCGTTCCGCCGAAGACATCGGCTTCGCCGACCACATCGTCGCTGCCGAAGAGCTTCGATTTATGGAAGGCGCTCATTCCCCATTCAAGCATCTTGCGCGCCTCCTCCGCGCGTTCGGCGGCGCTCGAAAGTCCGCTCATCGCAAGGAAAAGGCGCCTTCCGTCCCGAGCGGTCGAGCCCACGATGGCGTAGCCGGAATCGTCCGTGAAGCCCGTCTTCATCCCGTCCGCGCCGATATCCATGGTGAGGAGCGGATTGCGGTTGCGCTGGTCGATCTTATTCCATTTGAAATCGGGCAGCGAGAAATAGTGATAGAATTCCGGATAGTCCTGCCAGATGTGCAGACCGAGCATCGCCAGTTCCCGGACGGTAGCCACTTCGCCGTCCTGCGGCAGGCCTGTCGCATTTTTGAAGACCGATTTCTCCAGCCCGATCTTGCGGGCGCGCTCCGTCATCTGTTGCGCGAAATTGTCCTCCGTGCCCGCCATTCCTTCGGCGACAGCTATGCAGGCGTCATTGGCCGAAACGACGGCCATTCCCTTGATCAGATCTTCCAGTGGAACAGAGGATTTGACGGCGGCGAACATGGTCGATCCGCCGGAACCTGCGCCTCCCTTCTTCCAAGCGTTGACGCTGATATAGAATTTATCGGCCAGAGTCAGGCGGCCCGCCTTGATGGCGTGAAAGACCATTTCGAGCGTCATCAGCTTTGCCAGCGAGGCCGGCGGGATCAGCTTGTCCGCATCCTTGGAGAAAAGGATCGTGCCGGTGTCGGCATCGATCAGGAACGCTTCCTTGGCCTTGGTCTCAAAGAGTTCCGCGTGGGCTTGCGTGAAGGGGACGGCTGCGAGGAGGGCCAGCGCGACGAATGCTAGAATTCGCGTCGGCGCAATCATTGTTCCAAGCCGCTCCTCCGTTCCCGGGGAAGAAGCCTATCAGGAAGGAAACCGCCCGATCAACCAGGATGATCGAATTTTGCCTATTCGCGAATCGTCATCGCGTCGCGTGCGCCATCGGCCCAGGCTTCCCGCAGCATCGTATCGAGCGAGGAGCGCCCGTCGGGATAGAGATCGACACTGTAATAGGCGACTCCGTCACGGCGCGACATGCTCATTCTGGCGCGGCCGAAGCGCGACAGGTCGCGCCTGTGCATCTCCGCTTCCGCCTCTTTGGCGAAGGATCCCACTGCGATATAGGCAGCGGTGTCCCCCGCAAGATTTCCGACGGATTGCTCCCGTTTCCATGAGGCGACGATGTCGGAGGGCGTCATGCCGTGGGATGGTTTGACGAGCAGGTCGAAAGCCTTGCTCGCGCGTTCCACCCGCATATCAGCATAGCCGAGAGCAGGCAGCGCCTCGCTCGCGACGGTTTCGGGCGCGCCGAGTTCCGGCCTTTCCGGAACGATCGGCCCCGCCGTCGGCAAAATCGGATCACCCGCGTCACGCACGTCGGCCACGACGACAGGAGCCGAGGCGCTCGACAATGGCCTGGCCGTGAGTCGATCGAGCGCGGCGGCCGCCTGGTTCGGGCGCTCCTGGGGAATGGCTGCGAAAATTCCAGCTGGCGGCGCAGCCGCCGTACTCATAAGCTGGCCGGGGAAAGCCCCGGACGTATGAGAGCCGGTCGGGGTCGGGCCGTTCATCGCAACCATCACGCCAGGCGTGGTATCCTGACCAGGCAGCGGAGAACGCTCGCCATCACCCGGTCTATAGGAGGCGAGCAGGAAGGGCTCGTCATTGCCTTCGAGCGGCGCCTTGCCGATATAGTCCACCTTCACTTTGGCGACGCCGGTCCGGCTGTAGTCGAGAAGCTGCGCCGCTCTCCTGGAAAGATCAATGATGCGCCCCGGCGCATATGGCCCGCGATCGTTGACCCGCACGATGACGGAGCTGCCGTTCAGGAGGTTGGTCACACGCGCGTAGCACGGCAAAGGCAGCGTCGGATGCGCCGCGGTCAAATTGGTCTGATCGTAGATCTCACCATTGGCCGTCAGGCGTCCATGGAAGGCGTCGCCATACCACGACGCCGCACCGACGGCGCTGTAATGCTTGTAATCCTTGGGATAGTACCACTTCCCTTTGACCTCATAGGGATCGCCCACCTGTTCACGGCCGCCGCCCCTCGGGAGGCGCGATTGCTTGTAGGAAACACGCGGGCTTGCCTTTACCCCATATTCCTTCTCGGAGAAGTATTCCCTGGAATGATGCGACGCCACCTGCTTCGTGTCGCTGGCGCAAGCGGCGAGGAGGGTCGCGGTGGCCGCGAAGGCAAGAAAGGTCGACGCACGGTAAATCCGCCGGCGTGCCACTTCATCCATTCGCAATTGTCCCCTCAATCGTCTTGACGCCCGCCCGGTCAGACGAGCGGTCATAAACACCGCTATGCCGCCCTCTCCAGGCGGCTGCTTCCTGTCATTGGAAATAAACAGGAATTTCTTGAAACCGTCTTAACCAACCATGGCTTCAAACCGGCAGGAATGTGGCCGGATCAGGGACAAAAGACAAGCGCTTTTCAGGGGATGCGGATCACAGGCCGTTTCGGGCTCATGCGCGATGTGAACGCAAGGGGAAATCGCGCGGGAATGGCGGCTGGCATAGCCAATTGGCGGCGATCGGACCGGCTGGCGCTGTGTGCCCGACAGGGTTGTAATTAATACGTTCTTCGCGGCTTGAGCTTATCGACAGACTCTCGATATTCATGCCATGGTCGCGCCGACGCCAGCAGCGAGAGGGGTCAGGGATGGAAGAGAATATCGAAAAATACGGTGTTGCCGTCATCGTTGTCTTCGGCGCGCTGATCATCGGCGGGCTGATGGCCGCGACGATCAGCTTCGGCCATCGCAACGGGTTTCTCTTTTCGCTCGGCGCGGCGACAGCCGCCTGGATCGCCGGTTTCACCATGGTTCTCAACCTGCCGCGCGTCTATGGTGTGATCGTCGTGATCTCGATCCTCATGGCTTTGTGTGCGACACTTTCTCTCGTCATCTGAAGCCGCACGAAGAGCGGCCCTTCCCTCCCATTCCCGGCTGGGATATTGACGGCCTTCTCGACAAGGCGATAAAGCCCTCGCGATCGGAATAAGATCCGCGCTGCAGGCGAAGAGCTTGTCCGGAGGGATGGCCGAGCGGTTTAAGGCACCGGTCTTGAAAACCGGCGTGGGCGCGAGTCCACCGTGGGTTCGAATCCCACTCCCTCCGCCATCATCAAATCGGCCCGGCATGTCGCATAATGCCGGAAGAGAGGGATATTCGATGCCGATGATGCGACCGGAGGAGGCGCCCGAGGCGTTCCAATCCGCTTGGAATCTTCACGACATGGAGGCCTTTGGTCTCCTATTCGATGATGACGCGACCTTTGTGAATCGATTCGGGCACTATGTACGCGGCGTTCATGAGATCATCGCCCTTCACCGCCCCATCCATGAGACGATCTATCGGGACTCGACTCTTGAAAACGAACTGATCGATGTCGTCCCGCTTGCTGTCGGGGTGGCGATCACACACTTCTGGAGTCGGCTCACTACCGGCTCGGCGCATCCGGCCGGCGCACACACGGTCGATACGCTGATCCTCGCCGTACTCGCGCTGCGGGACGGTATTTGGCGATTCCGTGCGGTTGAGAATGTCACCTTGACAAACCCCCGCACTGGTGAAGCCGTCCTCAGGGACGGGTGAAGACGCAGGGCCAATAGAACGAGCCCCCGGACGTGAGTGACAACCTCGTGCCAATCTTTGGAGCGGTTTACGGCTCCGCCGCCCTTGCGCGGATCGCCTCGCCATCAAGGAAACAGAACCGTTTCTATCTCTCCCGAACCGCTCCAACCTAGGCCCAGGCTTCCTTCAAGACACTGCAGCACAGTATAGCCGCCGCGCCGCCAATCTCCCGCCCGCTTTCCTCCAATCCCGAAGGAACCATTTTCAAATTGAAGTGTTTTGCGATCCGTGGCGGACCGTCCACCAAGCCGTTACGCCCGCTTCTCGGCAACAAAATGGAAGGTTAGCCGGCCGGCCCTGTCGGCGCAGTCTTGGCGCGCAAAGTCCCGGCCCGCTGTGTCGTCGCGATCAGGGAGTATGCACGATGAGGTTGTTATCGGCTGCCGTATGGATACTTGCCTGCGGCGTCTGCTTTCCGCAGATGTCGATGGCACATGACGTTGACCATCCCGGCATCTATCACCAATGGTTCGAAAGCCTGCGTATGCCCGGGACGGAGGGAGACGGTTCATATGGCGTCGGCTGTTGCGGTGTCGCCGATTGTCACGTCGTTTCCGCCCGCGTCGACCAGAAGGGCTGGGAGATCTATGCGGCGAACAAATGGTGGGACGTTCCGAAGCGCGCCATCCTGGACAAGCATGACAACCCCACGGGAGGCGCGGTCGCCTGCTGGGTCGGTAAAGAACCGACACCAAAGAACATTCTCTGTTTCGTGGTGCCCTTCATGACATAGGGCGCTCGGCGGCCCTGTGCGGGACTTCAGGTCACCGGCGAAGGCTCGCCATCCTTCATCGACCTGCGGACGCCGAAGCTGCTCCTTGCGCGGCATTCACGCGCTGGCCATCCAAAGGTTTCGAAACGCTTTTTTTTCTTTGAGGGGATAGCATCCGCCCGTTTTGGAAGGTGGCGCGCTCTCGGGTTCGGCAAACCGGCGCAGACGCCCGCAGCGCCGGCGCGGAAGGGGATGTGGGATTGTGCAAGAATGCTGAGGGGCAGCGGAAGCTGTGGCATGGACTCGTGATTCTTCTCGCCAGCGCGACGCTTGCCGGGTGCACGACGGCAGACGCGCTCAACGTGCAGGCGCCGACGGTCTCCTTCCCGACCCCGGCGAAATATGCCGCGATTATCGTCGATGCCAATGATGGTCACGCCCTCTATTCGGCCAATTCCGACGATCGGCGCTATCCCGCTTCGCTGACGAAGATGATGACGCTCTATCTGCTTTTCCAGGCTATGGCGACTGGCCGCGTTCAACCGACGACGCCTATTCCCGTATCGGCGCATGCGGCGGCCCAGCCTCCGACCAAGATCGGCTTCAGGCCGGGCGAAGCGATCGATGTCGATTCCGCCATCAAGGCCATCGTCACGCGCTCGGCAAACGATGTCGCGGTGGCGATCGGCGAATATCTCGGCGGCACGGAAAGCCATTTCGCGGCGATCATGACGGCAAAGGCGCATGCGCTCGGGATGAACAGTACGCATTTCGAGAATGCTTCTGGCCTTCCCGATCCCGACCAGTGGACGACCGCGCGGGACATGGCGGTGTTGGGGGTCGCGCTGCGCCGGGATTTCCCGCAATATTATCACTATTTCTCAGTCGAGGAATTCACCTTCCGAGGGCGCGTCATCCGGGGGCACAACAAGGTGCTCGACCGGGTTCCAGGCGCTGACGGCATCAAGACAGGGTACACCCGCGCGTCGGGCTACAATATCGTGTCGTCGGTCAAGGAAAACGGCCGCAGCCTGGTGGCCGTCGTCATGGGTGAGAATTCGGCCAGGACACGCAACGAGCATGTCGCCGACCTTCTCCAAGCCTATATGCCGCAGGCTTCGGTGAAATAGCCCGGAGCTCTAATCTCAGACGAGCCGCGACTGCTCGATCGCGGCGCTGATGAAGCTGGCGAAAAGCGGATGCGGCTCGAACGGCCGGCTCTTCAGTTCCGGATGATATTGAACGCCGATGAACCAGGGATGGTCGGCATATTCGATGGTTTCAGGCAACACGCCATCCGGCGACATGCCTGAAAAGACGAGGCCGCATTCCTCAAGCCGGGCCTTGTAATCGATATTAACTTCGTAGCGATGGCGATGACGCTCGGAGATGCGGGTATCGCCATAGATTTCCGCGATCTTGGAATCTTTCGAGAGCTCGGCCTGATAAGCCCCAAGCCGCATCGTCCCGCCCATGTCGCCGGCGGCCATGCGCTTTTCCAGCATGTTGCCCTTCAGCCATTCGGTCATGAGCCCGACGATCGGTTCCTGTGTCGGGCCGAATTCAGTCGAAGAGGCCTTCTCGATACCGGCAAGCGAACGCGCGGCCTCGATGCAAGCCATCTGCATGCCGAAGCAGATGCCGAAATAAGGCACCTTGCGTTCGCGGGCGAATTTCGCGGCCAGGATCTTTCCTTCCGAACCACGTTCGCCAAATCCTCCCGGCACGAGGATGCCATGGACCTTTTCCAGCCACGGCGCCGGGTCTTCCTTTTCGAAGATCTCCGACTCGATCCATTCGAGCTTCACGCGCACTCTGTTTGCCATGCCGCCATGGGAAAGCGCCTCGTTGAGCGACTTATATGCATCCTTCAAGCCGGTATATTTGCCGACGACCGCGATAGTCACGGTCCCTTCCGGATTGTGGATACGCTCGGAAACCTCCTGCCAGCGCTCCATGCGAGGCTTCGGCGCGGGGTCGATGCCGAACGCAGCCAGAACCTCTCCGTCCAGACCTTCCTTGTGATAGGCCATCGGCACGTCATAAATATGCGAGACGTCCAGCGCCTGGATGACGGAGGATTCGCGCACATTACAGAAAAGCGAAAGCTTGCGCCGCTCCTCCGTCGGAATGGGACGGTCGGCGCGGACAAGCAGGACGTCGGGTGCAATGCCGATGGAGCGCAACTCCTTGACGGAATGCTGCGTCGGCTTCGTCTTCAACTCGCCGGCCGACGGAATGTACGGCATCAGGGTGAGATGGACATAGACGGCATTGTTTCTGGGCAGATCGTTGCCCAATTGCCGGATCGCCTCGAGGAAGGGCATGGCCTCGATGTCGCCGATGGTGCCGCCGATCTCGCAAAGCACGAAATCGTAATCCTCATTGCCTTCGAGGATGAAGTTCTTGATTTCGTCGGTAACGTGCGGGATCACCTGCACGGTGGCGCCGAGATAGTCGCCGCGCCGCTCCCGCTCGATGATGTTCTTATAGATGCGGCCTGTAGTAATGTTGTCCTGCTGGTTCGCCGAGCGGCCGGTGAAGCGCTCGTAATGCCCAAGGTCGAGGTCCGTCTCGGCGCCATCGTCTGTCACGAAGACCTCGCCATGCTGATAGGGCGACATCGTGCCCGGATCAACGTTGAGATAGGGGTCGAGCTTGCGAATGCGCACGCGGTATCCCCGCGCCTGCAGGAGAGCTCCTAATGCAGCGGCCGCAATGCCTTTTCCAAGGGAGGAAACCACGCCGCCGGTTATGAATACATATCGCGCCATGGGAGTCAGGGCTTAGCGTGGCTGGCGCGATTCCGCCAGAGGAAAATCCGTCCGTTCATCATTTTCCGGTTTTCACTCTTTCCTTTTGAATCGGCAGTTTGAAAAGCGCCCATGAAAAAAGCCGGCTTTCGCCGGCTTTTTCCCCCGACGCCGCCGTTCAGAGAACGACGACGTGCGCCCCCTTCGGCACCCTTTGATAGAGGTCCATGACCTCCGAATTATACATCCGGAAACAGCCGTTCGATGCGCTGTGCCCCACGGTCCAGGGCTCCGTCGTGCCGTGGATGCGGACATGCGTATCCTTGCCGTTCTGGTAGAGATAGATCGCCCGTGATCCAAGCGGATTGGACGGACCGCCGGGCATGCCGTCCTTGTACTTGCCGTATTCCTTGGGGTTGCGCTTCTGCATGTCCTTTGTCGGAATCCAGCGCGGCCATTCCTGTTTGTCGCCGACGACGGCGTCGCCCTTGAATTGAAGCCCCTCGCGGCCGACCGCAATGGGATAGCGCCTGGCGGTGGTGGAGGATTCCACGAGATAGAGGAATTTCTTCGAGGTATCGATGACGAGCGTTCCTTTGGGATAACCTGAGAACGGCACCGATTGCGGCTCGAAAGCCGGCTTGATCGTAAAGGGGCGAGCGTCCTGCTTACGGGCGAGTTCCGCGTCGAGAGCGCGCGTTTCGGGCAGCATCTCGGGCTTGTCGCCGCCACCGAAGATGACCGACAGGAAGCTCACATGGGCGTCCTCGCCGCTGCGCAGCTCACCATTATTCACCAGCGCCGCCGGCTGGGGCTCGGCCCCATGTCTCTTTTTCGAGACCGCCTTCTTCTTCGATTTGGTCTTGTGGATGTCGTTCTGTTTGGCGAGCGCCCCGGTATCCATCCTGTCCAATTGAGCGGAGAGAACCGGGCCGGAGGAAAGGAGCAATACACCCAATCCTGCCAAGACGATTTTGCGCAGATGCATGGCGAGAAACCTTGTCCGAAATAGAGGCAAAAACTTACAGGACAGGCGGCAACATCCGGCCCCTCAAGACGCCTCGCGCTCCTTATATTCGAACGGCGGCGGCCTGCTCAAGAAGCTCAGGCGCTCACATTCCCGTAGAAGAGGCGCGCCTGGTTTATTCCACCAGGACTGTTGTCAAATCACAACAGTAGTCGGCACGAGACGGAGCGTGAACTCCTGCCGCGCGCACCCGCGACGGATTACTGGTTCGGAACTTTCGGCTGCTGACCGGCGGCTGGCGCCGCCGGCGCTTTAGCGGCGGGGGCCGGCGTGGCCGGTTGGGCCGGCGCCGTGGTTTCCGCTGCGTTCGGGGCTTTGCCTTGCGGCTGGTTGGCCGAGGACGTCGCGGGCGAGGCCGGCGCCGGTTGGGCCGGCTGAGGCTGGGTGGACTTGCCCCCAAGCTGGTCGAGAATGCCCTTGCCGCCGGTCCCCGGCGCGCTGCCGGGCTTGCCTTGGGTCTGCTGCGGCGCCTGGTCCAGGATGTCCATCGGCTGCGATCCATAGCGGGCGATGAGTGAAAGCCCGAGCGACGTCGCGAAGAAGATCGCCGCCAGGATGGCCGTGGTGCGCGTCAGGACGTTCGCCGCGCCGCGAGCCGTCATGAAGCCCGAGCCGCCGCCGATGCCGAGACCGCCGCCTTCGGATTTCTGGACGAGGATCACGCCGACAAGCGCGATCACAGCCATCAGATGAATTACGATGATGACGATCTGCATCAGGACTTCCGGGTATCATGAGGGGCCGGATCTGAACCGGCCCTTGTTGGACGCGGCTCAATACACGGCTTTGCCGCCTATTCCAAGTGCATATGGGGCAGTCTTTGCCAAATAGAAAGCGCTATATCGCCGCGCTGCGCCGACGAAAGAGGCTTGCGGCGAAGCAGGGCCGCCGGGATGTTGCCCTTCCGACCGGGAATATCCGCTCGTTCGAGGAACTCCGCTTTCAAAGCGAAAGGTAAGTCTCCGCGATCGGAAGGAAATCATCGGCTTTGAGGCTTGCTCCGCCAACAAGCGCGCCATCGACATGATCGACCGCCAGCAGTTCGGCCGCGTTCGCGGCCTTGACCGATCCCCCATAGAGAAGACGGACACGGCCCGCCTCCCCTCCGATCAGTGCGGCGAGTTCGGCGCGGATATGGGCGTGCGCCGCCGCCACGTCTCCGGTCGTCGGCGTCCGGCCCGTTCCGATCGCCCAGACGGGCTCATAGGCCAGCACCGTATTGGCCGCGACCGCCGAGGCGGGAACCGACTGTGCGATCTGTGTGGAAAGGACGCTCAGCGTCTCGCCACGGTCGCGTTCTTCTTGCGTTTCGCCGATGCAGATGATCGCGGTAAGGCCGGCGCGCCAGGCTGCTTCCGCTTTTTCATGCACGTCCCGGCTCGTTTCGCCATGGTCGGCCCGCCGTTCCGAATGCCCCACGATGACGAAGGCGGCGCCCGCGTCCTTCAGCATCTCGGCGGAAATGTCACCGGTATGGGCGCCGGAAATGGCTGAATGGCAGTCCTCGCCGCCTGTTTTCACCGGGCTCGTGCGCAAAATATCGGCCGCGCGAGCCAAAAGCGTGGCGGGTACGCAGAGCACCGCGTCGGCTTTCCCCTCGAGTTCCCCCGTGAAGCCGTCCGCGATGGCGCGCAACTCGGGCAAGGCCGCGCTGGTCCCGTTCATCTTCCAGTTTCCTGCGACAAGGGGGCGTATTCCCGGGGTCATCTCGGACTCCTCAGCTTCTTACCGAGTTGTTCCGTAGCAAATTGGCCCCACAAAGCAATCGACATGGAGCCTTTAGGGCGTTATTGCCGGGTGAATCTTAAAAGAGTTCACGGAACGAAACATGCTCGATTCAATGCGGAACGCCGCAGGCAGCTGGATAGCGAAGCTGTTCTTCATCGTCCTGGTGGTGAGTTTCGCCGGCTGGGGGATTTCGGGCAGGATCACCGGCGGCTTCAGCGGCAACAACAGCGTTCTGACTGTCGGCGATACCACGGTGTCCCCGACCGACTACAGGCTTGCCTATCAAAGGCAGGTCGCCATGCTTTCGCAGCAGCTCGGTACGCACCTGACGCAGGCGCAAGCGAAGAATTTCGGCGTCGAGCAGCAGGTTCTTTCGCAGCTTCTGGCCGGGGCGGTGTTCGACGAGCAGGCCCGCCGGATGGGGCTTGGCGTCTCGCAGGCGCGCATCGCGACCTTGACCCGCGAGGACCCGGCTTTCCGCAGCCCGAGCGGCCAGTTCGACCGCCGCCAGTTCGAATATGTGCTACAGCAGGTCGGCATGCGTCCGCAGGATTATTTCCAGAACCGTCAAAGCGTCGCGGTGCGGCAGCAGATCGTCGATTCCCTCACCGGCGGCATGAAAGTTCCGGATACTTTCCTGAAGGCCTATTCGCTTTACACCGGCGAAGACAGGACGGTCGAGTTCGTCACCCTCCCCCGTTCGTTGGTCGAGCCGATCGAGAAACCCTCGGACACGGTGCTCAAGGCATGGTTCGAAAAGAACAAGAAGAACTACGCCGCTCCGGAATACCGCAAGATCTCTTATGTGCGGATGAACCCTGCCGACGTCGCCGATCCGAGTTCGATATCGAGCGAGCAGGTCCAGAAATATTACGACGCCCATAAGAACGTCTATACGACGACCGAGCAGCGGACAATCGAGCAGATCGTCTTCAAGGATGAGAATGAAGCGAAGGCGGCGGCCGACGCCATCAAGAAAGGCGCCAGCTTCGAAGACATCATGAAGAAGCAGGGCAAGAGCAAATCAGACGTTCTTCTCGGCACGTTCGAAAAGGCGAAAATTCCAGATCAGAAGATCGCGGACGCCGCCTTCAGACTGAAGGTGAACGAGGTAAGCCCCGTCGTCGACGGTTCCTTCGGGCCGGTCCTGCTGCGCGTTACCGCGATCAAACCGGCGGAAACCAAGCCGCTTTCCGCGGTCGCCGGCGAGATCAAACAGAATCTCGCGCTTGCGGAAGCCAACAAGGATCTGCTCGACATCCACGATTCCTTCGAGGATGCGCGCGCCGGCGGCGCAACGCTCAAGGAAGCGGCGGAGAAGTTCAAGCTGAAATATGTCACGATCGACGCCGTCGATCGTACCGGCCGCCGGCCGGACGGGACCGTCGTCAAGGATATTCCCGCTTCGGAAAAGCTTCTGAAGGAAGCATTTTCGACGGAGCCGAATGTCGATAACGAAGCCATTCCCACGAAAGATAACGGCTTCGTCTATTATCAGGTCGATTCGGTCGATCCGGCCCATGACCGCACGCTGGCGGAAGTCCATGACAAGGCGGTGAAAGACTGGACCGACGAACAGGCCCACCAGCGTCTTGGCGCCAAGGCGGAAGATCTGCTCAAGCAATTGAAGGGCGGCAAGTCGCTCGATGAGATCGCCGCGAGCCTCAAGCTCGACAAGCAAGTGAAGCGCGGCATGAAGCGCAGTTCGCAAGATGCGGATCTGGGCGAAGCCGGCGTCGCCGCGGCGTTCGGGGTCAAGGAAGGCGGATCGGGCGTCGTTCCCGGCGCCGACGACAACAGTCAGATCCTCTTTAAGGTGACGCAAGTGTTCGAACCCGCCGCAGTTGGGGCGGACGCGGTCGCCCCCGCCCAGCAGAAGGCTTTCGGCGCGGGCATGGCGAACGATATGCTGGACCAACTCATTGCGATGCTGCAGGCCCGCTACGGGGTGAAGGTCAATCAGCAGGCGATCCAGAACGCGCAGGCGGAATGAGCGGGGGACGATGAGCGACTTCAAGACGCATATCGCCAAGGTGGCCAATGGCGTGCCGCTCTCCTTCGAGGAAGCGCGGGCGGCCTTCGACATCGTGATGTCGGGCCAGGCGACGCCGAGCCAGATCGGCGGCTTCCTCATGGCGCTGAGAGTCCGCGGGGAAACGGTGGAGGAGATATCGGGCGCAGTCGCGACCATGCGGGCGAAGATGCTGACGGTCGAGGCGCCGGCGAATGCGATCGATATCGTCGGAACCGGGGGCGACGGTTCGGGCTCCTACAATGTCTCGACGGCGGCCGCCTTCGTCGTGGCGGGAACGGGCGTCCCGGTGGCGAAGCACGGCAACAGGGCGCTTTCATCGCGTTCTGGCGCGGCCGACACGCTTGCCGCGCTCGGCGTCAATATCGAGATCGGTCCTGAAAAGATCGGCGAATGCATTCGCGAGGCCGGCGTCGGATTCATGTTCGCGCCGGCGCACCATTCGGCCATGCGACATGTCGGACCGGCCAGGGTGGAACTCGGCACGCGCACGATCTTCAACCTGCTTGGCCCGCTTTCGAATCCGGCGGGCGTGTCACGACAGCTGGTCGGCGTCTTTTCGCCCGAATGGGTCGAGCCGATCGCGCATGTGCTGAAAAGCCTCGGAGCGGAGGCGGCCTGGGTGGTGCATGGCGACGGTCTGGATGAACTCACGACCACTGGGGCGACCAATGTTGCGCAGCTGAAAGATGGCGACGTCACCGTTTTCGGCATCAGCCCCGAGGATGCCGGCCTTCCTCGCGTAACGCCGGCGGAGTTGAAGGGTGGTGATGCGGATCATAATGCCGAAGCGCTGCGCGCGGTTCTCGCCGGCATAAGGGGACCCTATCGCGATATCGTGCTATTGAATGCGGGCGCGGCGTTGGTCGTCGCCGGCAAGGCGGCCACCCTGAAGGAGGGCGTCGCGGAGGCGCAACGCTCGATTGACCAGGGACATGCGCATGCCGCGCTCGAACGGCTTGTGGATGTCTCCAACCGGCCCAACTGAGAGCCATGTCGGATATTCTAAAGAAAATCGAAGCCTATAAGCGCGAGGAAATTGCAGCCGCCAAGGCGCAGACTCCGCTTTCCGAGATGAAGACTCGCGCGAGAGCCGCAGAAAGGCCTCGCGGTTTTCATGCCGCGCTTTCGCGGAAAAAGGCGGCAGGCGAATTCGCCCTCATCGCCGAGATCAAGAAGGCCAGCCCCTCCAAGGGCCTCATCCGGGCGGATTTCGATCCCCCTGCCCTGGCGCGCGCTTACCAGGCGGGCGGCTCGGCCTGCCTGTCGGTGCTGACGGACCGGCCGTCCTTCCAGGGCGCGCCTGAATTTCTTGTCGCAGTTCGGGAAGCGGCTTCTCTCCCTGTCCTGCGCAAGGACTTCATGTTCGAGCCCTACCAGGTCTATGAAGCGAGGGCTTGGGGCGCCGATGCGATCCTCATTATCATGGCGAGCCTGTCCGACGACGACGCGCGTGCGCTCGAGGACACGGCGTTCGAACTCGGCATTGACGCGCTTGTCGAGGTCCACGACGAAGCGGAGATGGAACGCGCGCTGAAATTGTCGTCGCGGCTGATCGGCGTCAACAACCGCAATCTTCGTACCTTCGAGGTCAGTCTCGACAATGCGGTCCGGCTCGCCGGCATGGTGCCCGAGGACCGGCTTCTCGTAGGGGAAAGCGGGATCTTCACGCATGCCGACTGCCAGCGCCTTGCAGGATATGGGGTCGGCGCCTTTCTCGTCGGCGAAAGC
>JBQCEL010000182.1:0-15408 GCA_051960255.1 Rhizobiaceae bacterium | reverse complement strand
GAATTTCAGGCACGCGGCCGCCAACATCCCGAACATCGACGTGCTGCCCGTGCAGGGCATCAACGTCTACGACATTTTGCGCCGGAACACGCTGGTCCTCTCCAAGTCCGCTGTCGAGGCCCTCGAGGAGCGGTTCAAATGACGGACCTTCGCCACTATGACGTAATCGTCAGCCCCGCCATCACCGAGAAGTCGACAATGGCGTCGGAAGTCAACCAGGTGGTCTTCAACGTCGCGAAGAAGGCCTCGAAGCCGGAAATCAAGGCGGCTGTCGAAGCACTCTTCGGCGTCAAGGTGATGGCCGTGAACACGCTCGTCCGCAAGGGCAAGGTAAAGCGGTTCCGCGGCACGATCGGCCGGCAGAGCGACATCAAGAAGGCTATCGTGACGCTGGCGGAAGGCCAGTCGATCGACGTCGCGACAGGCCTCTGAGAAGCCCGAGGATATTGGTATGGCACTCAAGACATATAATCCGGTGACGCCAGGCCAGCGACAGCTGGTCATTGTCGACCGTTCTGGGCTCTACAAGGGCAAGCCGGTCAAGGGTCTGACCGAGGGACTGACCTCGTCCGGCGGCCGCAACAATTATGGCCGCATCACGGCTCGTTTCCAGGGCGGCGGTCACAAGCGGACCTATCGCCGCGTCGATTTCAAGCGCACCAAGTTCGGCGTGTCGGCGACGGTCGAGCGTCTGGAATACGACCCGAACCGCACGGCCTTCATTGCCCTCATCAAATATGAGGACGGCGAACTGAGCTACATCCTGGCGCCGCAGCGCTTGGCGGCCGGCGATGTCGTCATCGCCGACGAGAGCGCGGACGTGAAGCCGGGCAATGCGATGCGGCTTTCCTCGATGCCGGTCGGCACGATCGTCCATAATGTCGAGCTGAAGCCCGGCAAGGGCGGTCAGATCGCGCGTTCCGCCGGAACCTATGCGCAGCTCGTCGGCCGTGACCAGGGCATGGCGATCCTGCGTCTCAATTCGGGCGAGCAGCGCATGGTGCACGGCTCCTGCCTTGCCACCGTCGGCGCGGTTTCCAACCCCGACCACGGCAACATCAATCTCGGCAAGGCCGGCCGCAAGCGCTGGCTCGGCAAGCGTCCGCACAATCGCGGCGTGACGATGAACCCGGTCGACCATCCGCATGGCGGCGGCGAAGGCCGCACCTCCGGCGGCCGTCATCCGGTCACGCCCTGGGGAAAGCCGACCAAGGGCAAGAAGACGCGGTCCAACAAACAGACCGACAAGTTCATCATGCGCTCGCGCCATCAGCGCAAGAGCTAAAGAGAGGTAGTCAGACGTGTCCCGTTCAGTTTGGAAAGGCCCGTTCGTCGACGGCTTTCTCTTGAAGAAGGCCGACAAGGTGCGCGAGGGCGGCCGCAACGAGGTGATCAAGATGTGGAGCCGCCGCTCCACCATCCTGCCGCAGTTCGTTGGCCTCACCTTCGGCGTCTATAACGGCCAGAAGCATATTCCGGTGTCCGTTTCCGAGGACATGGTGGGTCACAAGTTCGGCGAGTTCGCCCCGACCCGCACCTATTACGGCCACGGCGCGGACAAGAAGGCGAAGAGGAAGTAAAGATGGGCAAGCCCAAAGCTCCCCGGCGG
The DNA here is from genome assembly GCA_051960255.1 of Rhizobiaceae bacterium. Taxonomy (GTDB): domain Bacteria; phylum Pseudomonadota; class Alphaproteobacteria; order Rhizobiales; family Rhizobiaceae; genus Mesorhizobium_L. Next base: position 13,799 of record JBQCEL010000182.1, on the reverse strand, counting down.
CTGGAAGACAACGAAGCGCGCGCGGTGCTGCGCACGATCCGCATCAGCCCGCAGAAGCTGAACCTCGTCGCGCAATTGATCCGTGGCAAGAAGGTCGCGGCGGCGCTCGCCGATCTCGAATTCTCGCGCAAGCGGATCGCCGGCACCGTCCGGAAAACGCTGGAATCGGCAATCGCCAACGCCGAGAACAATCATGATCTCGATGTCGACGCGCTGGTCGTCGCCGAGGCCTATGTCGGCAAATCGATCGTCATGAAGCGTTTCCACAGCAGGGGCCGTGGCCGCGCCAGCCGGATCGAGAAGCCGTTTTCGCACCTGACCATCGTGGTCAGGGAAGTCGAAGAGAAAGTGGAGGCCGCCTGATGGGCCAGAAAGTAAATCCAGTCGGGCTGCGCCTCGGCATCAACCGCACCTGGGATTCGCGCTGGTTCGCGAACACCGGCGAGTACGGCAAGCTGCTGCACGAGGACATCAAGATCCGCAAATATCTGGAGAAGGAGCTGAAGCAGGCCGCCATCTCCAAGATCGTGATCGAGCGCCCGCACAAGAAATGCCGCGTGACGATCCATTCGGCTCGTCCCGGCCTCATCATTGGCAAGAAGGGCGCCGACATCGAGAAGCTTCGCCGCAAGCTGACCGAGATGACGAAGGCGGATACGAGCCTCAACATCGTCGAGGTCAGGAAGCCGGAGATCGACGCGACGCTGGTCGCCCAATCGATCGCGCAGCAGCTCGAGCGCCGCGTCGCGTTCCGCCGCGCCATGAAGCGCGCCGTGCAGTCGGCCATGCGCCTCGGCGCGGAAGGCATCCGCATCAATTGCTCGGGCCGGCTCGGCGGCGCGGAAATCGCGCGCATGGAATGGTATCGCGAGGGACGCGTGCCGCTTCATACGCTGCGCGCCGATGTCGATTACGGCACGGCGACGGCGGAGACCGCCTACGGCACCTGCGGCGTCAAGGTCTGGGTGTTCAAGGGCGAGATCCTCGAACATGACCCCATGGCCTCGGAACGCCGCGCGGTCGAGGGCGATCACAGCCAGGGCGCGCGCCGCCGCGAGAACGCCTGAGGGCGGAAGGATTTCGGAGTAACACAAGATGCTGCAGCCAAAGCGCACGACCTACCGCAAGCAGTTCAAGGGACGCATCCACGGCGTTGCGAAGGGCGGGACCGATCTGAATTTCGGCGCCTTCGGGTTGAAGGCCCTGGAGCCGAACAGGGTGACGGCGCGCGAGATCGAAGCGGCGCGCCGCGCCATCACGCGCGAAATGAAGCGCCAGGGCAGGGTGTGGATCCGCATCTTCCCGGACGTGCCGGTCACGTCGAAGCCGACCGAAGTGCGTATGGGCAAGGGCAAGGGCGCGGTCGATTACTGGGCCTGCCGCGTCAAGCCCGGCCGTATCATGTTCGAGCTCGACGGCGTCAGCGAGGAAATCGCGCGTGAAGCCCTTCGTCTCGGTGCGGCGAAGCTTTCGGTCCGGACCCGCTTCGTGCAGCGCATTGCGGAATAGGAAAGTCGACGCCATGAAGACCGATGAAGCCCGGGGGATGACCCCAGACCAGTTGAACGACGAACTCGCCAAGCTGAAGAAGGAGCAGTTCAACCTGCGCTTCCAGAGGGCGACGGGTCAGCTCGAGAAGACGGCGCGTGTCCGGCAGGTTCGCCGCGACATCGCGCGCATCAAGACCATCGCCGCCGAGCGTGCGGCGGGCAAGAAGGCGTAAAGGACGAGACCATGCCAAAGCGCATCCTGCAGGGCACAGTCGTGAGCGACAAGAACGACAAGACGGTTGTGGTCGATGTCGAGCGTCGCTTCACGCATCCGGTGATGAAGAAGACCGTGCGCCTGACGAAAAAGTACCAGGCGCATGACGAGACGAACGCGCACAAGGTGGGCGACATCGTCTTCATCCAGGAATGCGCGCCGATCTCGCGCCGCAAGCGCTGGACGGTGATCAGCGAAGAACAGGCGCAATAACAACAGTCATAACATGCCGGCGAGGGCGATCGTCCCCTCCGGAGAAGGAAAAGGCGGCCAGTCATGATTCAGATGCAAACAAACCTCGACGTAGCCGACAATTCCGGCGCCCGTCGTGTCATGTGCATCAAGGTGCTGGGCGGCTCGAAGCGGAAATACGCTTCCGTCGGCGACATCATCGTGGTGTCGATCAAGGAAGCCATTCCGCGCGGCCGCGTCAAGAAGGGCGACGTGATGAAGGCGGTCGTGGTGCGCACGGCCAAGGATATCCGCCGGCCCGACGGCAGCGTCATCCGCTTCGACAAGAACGCAGCCGTTCTGGTCGACAACAAGAAAGAGCCGATCGGCACGCGTATCTTCGGACCGGTTCCGCGCGAATTGCGCGCCAAGAACCACATGAAGATCATCTCGCTTGCGCCGGAAGTGCTGTAAGGAGCCGGAAGAATGCAGAAGATCAAGAAAGGCGACAAGGTCGTCGTCCTTGCCGGCAAGGACAAGGGCCGCACCGGCGAGGTGCTCTCCGTCGCGCCGAAGGACAGCAAGGCTGTTGTGCGCGGGATCAATCTTGTGCGCCGCCACCAGCGTCAGACGCAGAGCCAGGAAGGCGGCATCATCACCAAGGAAGCGCCGATCCATCTGTCCAATCTGGCGATCGCCGACCCGAAGGATGGAAAGCCGACCCGCGTCGGCTTCACGGTCCAGAAGGATGGCCGCAAGGTGAGGGTCGCGAAGCGCTCTGGAGAAACGATCGATGGCTAAGACCGATTACGAGCCGCGGCTCAAGAAGAAATACAATTCGGACATCCGCAAGGCGCTTCTCGAGCAGTTCAAGTACGAGAACGAGATGCAGGTGCCGCGCATCGACAAGATCGTCATCAATATGGGCGTGGGCGAAGCGACCGCGGATTCCAAGAAGCCGTCGGTGGCCGCCGAGGATCTGGCGCTGATCGCGGGCCAGAAGGCCGTCGTCACCAAGGCGCGCAATTCGATCGCCGGCTTCAAGGTGCGCGAGAACATGCCGATCGGCGCCAAGGTCACGCTGCGCAAGGACCGCATGTATGAGTTCCTCGATCGGCTGATCACGGTCGCGCTGCCGCGCGTTCGCGACTTCCGGGGCTTGAACCCCAAGAGCTTCGATGGCCGTGGCAATTTCGCCATGGGCATCAAGGAGCACATCGTGTTCCCCGAGATCAATTACGACAAGGTCGATCAGATCTGGGGAATGGACATCATCGTTTGTACGACCGCCAAGACGGATGACGAGGCCCGGGCATTGCTCAAGGCCTTCAACTTCCCCTTCCGGCAGTAACGGCAGGCGAGCACAAGGAACAGACTATGGCAAAGACCAGTTCAGTCGAAAAGAACAACCACCGCCGCAAGACCGTCCAGCGGTTTGCCGCGAAGCGCAAGGCGCTGAAGGCGGTGATCATGAACCAGGAGCTTCCGATGGAGGAGCGCTTCCGCGCCCAGCTGAAGCTCGCCGCCCTGCCGCGCAATTCGGCCGCGGTGCGCATCCGCAATCGCTGCGAAGTGACTGGCCGTCCGCGCGCCTATTATCGCAAGCTGAAGATGTCGCGTATCGCGTTGCGCGAACTGGGTTCGCTCGGGCTGGTTCCCGGCCTGGTCAAGTCGAGCTGGTAAGGAGGATAAATTATGTCCGTGAATGATCCTCTCGGCGATATGCTTACCCGCATCCGCAACGCGCTTGGCCGCAGGAAAAACACCGTTTCTACGCCGGCTTCGAAGTTGCGCGCCCGCGTCCTCGACGTGATGAAGGCGGAAGGCTATATCCGCGACTACAGCCAGACCGACTACGGAAATGGCAAGTCGGAGATCGAGATCGAACTGAAATACGCCGAAGGCGGGCCGGTTATCCGCGAGATCTCGCGCGTTTCCAAGCCCGGCCGCCGCGTCTATGTGTCGGTCAGGTCGATTCCACAGGTCGCCAATGGCCTCGGCATCTCCATTCTTTCGACGCCGAAGGGCGTGATGGCCGACCACGAAGCGCGTGAGCAGAACGTGGGTGGCGAGGTTCTCTGCCAGATCTTCTGATCGGGCAGGGCAAGAAAAGTAACGAGGACAAAAAGATGTCTCGTATTGGAAAAAAACCGGTTGCGGTGCCTCAGGGCGTGACGGCGACCGTGAACGGCCAGACGGTCACAGCCAAGGGACCGAAGGGCGAGTTGAAATTCGTCGTCAATGACGAGGTCCTGGTCAAGCTCGAGAACGGCGAGATCAAGGTCGATCCGCGCGACCAGTCGAAGACGGCGCGCTCCAAATGGGGCATGTCGCGGACGCAGATCGTCAACATCCTGGCGGGCGTCAAGGACGGGTTCGAGAAGCGGCTCGAGATCAACGGCGTCGGCTATCGCGCGGCGATGCAGGGCAAGAACCTGCAATTGTCACTCGGCTACAGCCATGACGTGGTCTACGAGACGCCGCAGGGCGTGTCCATCGTCGTGCCGAAGCCGACTGAGATCGTCATCAGTGGTTCCGACAAGCAGGTCGTCGGCCAGGTCGCGGCCGAGATCCGCAAGTTCCGCGGTCCGGAGCCCTATAAGGGCAAGGGCGTGAAATATGCCGACGAGCGCATCGTGCGCAAGGAAGGCAAGAAGAAGTAAAGACGGCAGTCGGCAGTAGGGAATGGGCAGTCGAGGCCGATTGCCGATTGCCGATTGCCGATTGCCTCAGTTAGGGAAATGACCATGGTTTCCAAGGTATCCGTCAAACGCCGTTCATTCCGGGTTCGCCGCCAGCTTCGCGCGGTCAACACGGAACGTCCCCGGTTGTCGATCTATCGCTCGGGCAAGAACATCTATGCCCAGGTGATCGATGACAAGAAGGGGCATACGCTGGCTGCCGCCTCGACGCTCGACAAGGATCTGAAGGGCGGCCTCAAGACCGGCGCCGACACCGCCGCCGCCGCCGCGGTGGGCAAGCTTATCGCCGAGCGTGCGTCCAAGGCGGGCGTCAAGGAAGTCGTCTTCGACCGCGGCGCCTACATCTATCATGGCCGCATCAAGGCGCTGGCCGATGCCGCGCGTGAAGGCGGGCTGAGCTTCTAGGAGTGAATGGTGAATGGTGAATGGCAAAATGGACATTTGGTCGAGTTGGCATACAGCCTGACCATTCACCATTTTTCCATTCACCATTCACCGCATTGAAATTTTCGCCGCGGATCGGCATAAGCCGACCACAAATTACAATCGTGCTACCGGAAAAGAACAAGGAACAGGATAATGGCACAGAACCGCAGGGATGACCGCGAACGCGGCCGTGACCGCGACGAGCGCGACAGCGAATTCGTCGACAAGCTCGTCCATATCAATCGCGTCGCGAAGGTCGTGAAGGGCGGCCGGCGCTTCGGCTTTGCCGCGCTCGTCGTCGTCGGCGATCAGAAGGGCCGTGTGGGCTTCGGCCACGGCAAGGCGCGCGAAGTGCCGGAGGCGATCCGCAAGGCGACCGAGAGCGCCAAGCGCGACATGATCTTCGTGCCGCTCAGGTCCGGCCGTACTCTGCACCACGACGTCGAGGGACGTTGGGGTGCGGGCCGCGTTCTCCTGCGTTCGGCCAAGGCCGGTACCGGCATCATCGCCGGCGGTCCCATGCGCGCCGTCTTCGAGACGCTCGGCATGCATGATGTCGTCGCCAAGTCGATGGGCTCGTCGAACCCCTACAACATGGTTCGCGCCACGTTCGAGGCACTGAAGGGGCAGATGCATCCGAAGGACATCGCTTCGCAGCGCGGTATCAAGTATTCGACCTTGCAGGCTCGCCGCGGCGCCGCCGTGACCGCCGACGAATAATCGGCGGGCTAAGGAGCAGATATCATGGCCAAAAAAACCAAGACGGTCACAGTCGAGCAGATTGGCAGCCCCATTCGCCGCCCCAAGGAGCAGCGCGCAACGCTGATCGGCCTCGGCCTCAACAAGCTGCATCGCAAGCGTACGCTGGAAGACACTCCTTCCGTGCGCGGCATGATCGCTTCCGTGCAACATCTCGTCCGCGTCGTGGACGAGGCCTGAGAAGCGCAGGGGATTTTCGATGAAACTGAACGAACTCAGAGACAAGGACGGCGCGACCAAGAGCCGCAAGCGCGTTGGACGCGGTATCGGCTCGGGCTCCGGCAAGACCGGCGGTCGTGGCGTTAAGGGCCAGAAATCCCGCTCCGGCGTGGCGGTGAACGGTTTCGAAGGTGGCCAGATGCCGCTTTATCGCCGGTTGCCCAAGCGCGGCTTCCGCAACCCGTTCGGCAAGGATTTCAACATCGTCTCGATCGCCCGCATCCAGCAGGCCATCGACGCGAAGAAGCTTGATCCGAAGGAAACCGTCACGACCGAGGCGCTGGTCAAGGCGGGCGTTGTCCGCCGCGCCAAGGATGGCGTCCGCCTGCTCGCCGACGGCGAACTGAAGGCGAAGCTTTCCTTCGAGGTGGCGGGTGCGTCCGAGGCCGCGATCGAAAAGATCGAGAAGGCCGGCGGATCGGTCAAGCTGCCGGAGAAGGCAGCCGCGGAATAGGAAAGGTAAACCGCAAGTGATGCGGGCTTCCAGGGTGTTGCTTGCATCTTTGCGGACCGGGGCCTATCTCGTGTCTCGGTAATCCGCGCGCCCCGTGAGCGGGGCGCCAGCGCGACGAAGCGGAGCATTTTTCATGGCATCGGCGGCTGAACAGCTAGCGTCAAATCTCAACTTTTCCGCTTTCGCCAAGGCCGACGATCTCAAGAAGCGCATCTGGTTCACGCTGGCTGCGCTGCTTGTCTATCGTCTCGGTACATATATTCCGATGCCGGGCATCAACCCGGAAGCTTTCGCCCATGCGTTCCAGCAGCAATCTGGCGGCGTGCTCGGCATGTTCAACATGTTCTCGGGCGGCGCCGTGCAGCGCATGGCGATCTTCGCGCTCGGCATCATGCCTTACATTTCGGCCTCGATCATCATGCAGTTGATGACGTCTGTCGTCCCCTCACTCGACCAGTTGAAGAAGGAGGGCGAGCAGGGCCGGATGGTCATCAACCAGTATACGCGCTACGGCACGGTGCTCCTGGCGGTGGTTCAGTCCTATGGTATTGCCGTCGGCCTCGAGGGCGGCAACGGCATCGTCACCGATCCGGGCTGGTTCTTCAGGATTTCCACGGTCATCACGCTCCTCGGCGGGACGATGTTCCTGATGTGGCTCGGCGAGCAGATCACCACGCGCGGCATCGGCAACGGCATTTCGCTCATCATCATGGCGGGCATCGTCGCCAACCTGCCTGCGGCCATCTCCAATACGCTGGAGCAGGGCCGCACCGGCGCGCTCTCGACGGGCGTCATCCTGACGGTCCTCGTCGTGGCTGTCGTCGTGGTGGCGGTGATCGTGTTCTTCGAGCGTGCGACGCGGCGTCTCCTCATTCAGTACCCGAAGCGCCAGGTCGGCAACCGCATGTTCCAGGGCGACACGTCGCACTTGCCGCTGAAGCTGAACACATCGGGCGTCATTCCGCCGATCTTCGCTTCCTCGCTCTTGCTGTTGCCGGCGACGGTCGCGGGGTTCTCCAACACAGCGAATTTTCCGAGTTGGGCGAGCGTCATTCTGGCTTCGCTCGGCCATGGCCAGCCGCTTTATATGATCCTCTATGCGGCGATGATTATCTTCTTCACCTTCTTCTACACGGCAATCGTCTTCAATCCGAAGGACACCGCCGACCAGTTGAAGAAGCACTCCGGTTTCATTCCCGGCTATCGCCCCGGCGACCGCACCGCCGCCTATATCGATTATGTGCTGACGCGCATCACGGTAATCGGCGCCATTTATCTGGTGCTGGTCTGCCTTCTGCCTGAATTTCTTATTTCGACATTCCATGTCCCGTTCTATCTCGGCGGCACTTCGCTTCTGATCGTCGTCTCCGTCACGCTGGACACGGTCGCCCAGATCCAGGGACATCTCATTGCGCATCAGTATGAGGGGCTGATCAAGAAGTCGAAGTTGAGAGGAGGAAAGAGGGGACGATGAGGCTTATATTGCTCGGCCCGCCTGGCGCGGGGAAGGGGACGCAGGCAAAGCTTCTCGCAGCGAAACACGGTATCCCGCAGCTTTCGACAGGCGATATGCTCCGTGCGGCCGTTCAGGCCGGCACGGACGTCGGCAAAAGGGCCAAGGCGGTCATGGATTCGGGCGCGCTCGTTTCCGATGATATCGTCAACCAGATCGTTTCGGAGCGGGTCGATGCAGCCGATTGCGCGCGCGGCTTCATTCTCGACGGCTATCCCCGCACGGTCGCCCAAGCGAAGGCGCTGACCGCCATGCTGGAAGAGAAGGGAATGAAGCTTGATGCGGTGATCGAGCTATCGGTCGACGAATCGGCGCTCGTCCGACGCATGGAGAGCCGTGTCGCGGAGACGCGCGCCGCCGGCGCACAGGTGCGCGCGGACGACAATCCTGAATCGTTCCGCAAGAGGCTGGCGGAATACCGGGAGAAAACGGCTCCGCTTGCTGCCTATTACGCCGGGATCGGGGAACTGAAGACGATCGACGGCATGGCCGATATCGATGCGGTAACCGCCGAAATCGACGCGCTTCTGGAGTCGGCTTAAAGAGCAGCAGGGAGTTGACTTTCAGGATCAATTCCATCATATGCGGCATCAATTCGCTTTCAATTCAAGCGGTCGATGCCGGTCAGACTATGAGGATCGGGGTCGGGCGCTGTTGTGCTGTCCGGTCGTAGAAACGGAAATGCCCGGACAGGGCGCTAAAATCAAGGAGAAGCGGCGTGGCCCGTATCGCTGGCGTCAACATTCCAACCAACAAGCGCGTGGTCATCGCGCTGCAATATATTCACGGCATCGGGCCGGCTCTCGCGCAGCAGATTGTCGAGAAGGTCGGCATCCCGTCCGAGCGCCGCGTCAACCAGCTGACCGACGCGGAAGTGCTGCAGATCCGCGAGACCATCGACCGTGACTACCAAGTCGAGGGCGATCTTCGTCGCGAGGTGTCGATGAACATCAAGCGGCTTATGGACCTTGGCTGCTACCGCGGCCTGCGGCATCGCCGCTCGCTGCCGGTTCGCGGCCAACGCACGCACACCAATGCGCGCACCCGCAAGGGTCCGGCCAAGGCGATTGCCGGGAAGAAGAAATAGACGGCAGATCGGCATTCGGCATTTGGCAGTCGGTTTTTTCGATTGCCGACTGCCTACTCCCGACTGCCTTCTTGAGGTGGAGCCGCTGGCGTTACGGCGGTGTAGAGATCGACTGAAAGGAAGAAAATGGCCAAGGAAGCCACGCGTGTTCGCCGTCGCGAACGCAAGAATATCTCTTCGGGCGTTGCCCATGTGAATTCGACCTTCAACAACACCATGATCACCATCACCGATGCGCAGGGGAACGCGATTGCCTGGTCGTCGGCTGGCGCTCAGGGGTTCAAGGGCTCGCGCAAGTCGACGCCGTTCGCCGCGCAGGTGGCAGCCGAAGATGCCGCCAAAAAGGCGCAGGAGCACGGCATGCGGATGCTCGAGGTCGAGGTCTGTGGACCGGGATCGGGTCGTGAGTCGGCGCTCAGGGCCTTGCAGGCGGCCGGCTTCACCATTACATCTATCCGCGATGTGACTCCCATACCGCACAATGGATGCCGCCCGCGCAAGAAGCGGCGCGTCTGATTTTTATTTGTAGCCGCATGAGCTCCGCAAGGCGCTCCTCTGCGGCTTTCCAGTTCGCCCGCCACGATTGGATGGTGGCGGGGAAGAGGAAGGAAACGAAATGATCCAGAAAAACTGGCAGGAACTGATCAAGCCGAACAAGGTCGAATTCTCCTCCAAGGGAAAGACCTTGACGACGCTGGTCGCCGAGCCGCTCGAGCGCGGCTTCGGCCTGACGCTCGGCAACGCCTTGCGCCGCGTGCTTCTGTCGTCGCTCAGGGGCGCCGCCGTGACCGCGGTCCAGATCGATGGCGTGCTGCATGAATTCTCCTCGATCGGCGGCGTGCGCGAGGACGTCACGGATATTGTCCTCAACATCAAGGAAATCGCGATCAAGATGGAAGGCGATGGCCCGAAGCGCATGGTCGTGCGCAAGCAGGGACCGGGCGCCGTTCTGGCCGGCGATATCCAGACCGTCGGCGATGTCGAGATCCTCAATCCCGACCATGTGATCTGCACGCTCGACGAGGGCGCCGAGATTCGCATGGAGTTCACCGTCAATAGTGGCAAGGGCTACGTGCCGGCCGATCGCAATCGCGCCGAAGACGCGCCGATCGGCCTGATCCCGGTCGACAGTCTCTATTCGCCGGTGAAGAAGGTCTCCTACAAGGTCGAGAACACCCGCGAGGGCCAGGTCCTCGACTATGACAAGCTGACCATGGCCATCGAGACCGATGGTTCGGTTTCCGGCGAGGACGCCGTTGCTTTCGCCGCGCGCATCCTGCAAGACCAGCTGGCGCTGTTCGTCAATTTCGAGGAACCGCGCAAGGAGCAGCCGCAGGAACAGGTGACGGAGCTTGCCTTCAACCCGGCGCTTCTGAAGAAGGTGGACGAGCTGGAGCTTTCCGTTCGTTCGGCCAACTGCCTGAAGAATGACAATATCGTCTATATCGGCGATTTGATCCAGAAGACCGAAGCGGAGATGCTGCGCACCCCGAATTTCGGCCGCAAGTCGCTGAACGAGATCAAGGAAGTTCTCGCGTCCATGGGCCTCCATCTCGGTATGGAAGTGCCCGACTGGCCGCCGGAGAACATCGAAGATCTCGCCAAGCGGTATGAAGATCAGTACTGAGCCGGCAGTCGTGAGTGGGCAGTCGGCAGTCGAAAGATAAAAGACGACTGCCTATTGCCTATTGCCTACTGCCTTTTAGAGTTTTGGGCACCTGGCCCGCGACATTAGGAGTCAAACCATGCGTCATGGACGTTCCGGCCGTCGGCTGAACCGGACGGTAAGCCATCGCAAGGCCCTGTTTTCCAACATGGCCGCTTCGCTCATCGAGCATGAGCAGATCACAACGACGCTGCCCAAGGCGAAGGAACTGCGCCCGATCGTGGAGAAGCTTGTCACGCTTGGCAAGCGAGGCGATCTGCATGCGCGCCGGCAGGCGATTGCCACGATCAAGTCGGATGCGCTGGTGAAGCGTCTGTTCGACACGATCGCTCCGCGTTATGCCGAACGTCATGGCGGTTATTTGCGCATCATGAAGGCTGGCTTCCGCCAAGGCGACAATGCGGCGATGGCGGTGATCGAGTTCGTCGATCGCGACACGAACGCCAAGGGCGCCGCCGATCGCGCTCGCGCCGAGGCCGAAGGCGCGCCGGCTGAAGCCGCGTAAGCTCCCATCGGTAGGTTTTGAAGAGAAAAGGGCCCTCGCGGCCCTTTTCTCGTTTCTAGCCCTTGCTCGCCGGTTGGACCGGGCCATTTATTCAGCACATTCCCTGCCAAAATGACGGCGAACCATTTTACGACGGAGCCTTTGATGCCTTTGAAGCCCTTCAAGTTTATGGTGATTATCCTATCGGCGATCGTTCTTTCAGCGCCTGCATTCCCGTCATTCGCGCAGGACAGTTCCTCGGGACTGAGGGGAGCCTTGAGTCAGCTTTTGGGGGGAAAGGACCAGAAGCAGCCGGCGCCTGCACCAAAGCAGGATGACCAGACCCTTCGCCGTGTTCCCTTCAGTCAGCAGGAAATGGAGCTGTCTTTTGCTCCGCTGGTCAAGAAGACCGCTCCCGCTGTCGTCAACGTTTACGCGTCGAGCCGCGTCCACGTCCGCTCGCCCTTCATGGACGACCCGTTCTTCGAGCGCTTCTTCGGCCAGCGGATGCCGCCCAGGGTGCAGTCCTCGCTCGGTTCGGGCGTGATCGTCGATCCTTCCGGCATCATCGTCACCAATTATCACGTCATCCGCGGTGCGGACGAGGTGAAGGTTGCGCTGTCGGACGGCCGGGAATTCGAGAGCAAGATTCTGCTGAAGGATTCCCGCGTCGATCTTGCCGTGCTGAAAATACAGGCGAAGGAGCCGTTCCCAGTCATTCCGCTCGGCGATTCGGATGCGCTCGAAGTCGGCGACCTCGTGCTTGCGATCGGTAATCCGTTCGGGGTCGGGCAGACGACGACGAGCGGCATCGTTTCGGCGCTCGCCAGGACTCATATCGGCGTTTCGGATTTCGGCTTCTATATCCAGACGGACGCGGCCATCAATCCGGGCAATTCCGGCGGTGCGCTGATCAATATGAAAGGCCAGTTGGTCGGGATCAATTCAGCCATCTACAGCAAGAGCGGCGGCTCAGTGGGCATCGGCTTCGCCATTCCCTCCAATATGGTTCGGGCCTTTGTCGCCTCCGCCAAGAGCGGCAATGGTTTCTTCGAGACGCCCTATATTGGCGCGGAGTTCCAGGACATCGACCCTCAGGAGGCCAATGCCCTCGGCCTCGACCGGCCGAAAGGGGCGCTTGTCGCATCCGTTGCAGAGGGTGCGCCCGCCGCCAAGGCCGGCTTAAAGGTCGGCGATGTGGTGCTTGCCGTTGACGGAGCGCCGGTCAGCGATTCCGATGCTCTCAACTATCGGATTTCGACGCAGCAGATCGGAAGCACGGTGACATTGGACATCTACCGCCAAGGCGCAAAGCAGCAGATCAAGGTGAAGCTCGAACGGGCGCCAGAGGGACAATCGGCCACAGAAGTCACTATTTCGGGCGAGAGCCCCTTCGCGGGCACGAAGGTGGCGGCATTGTCGCCGCGCTTGGCGGAGAAGCTCGGCATGCCGACCAATTCGACGGGCGTGGTCGTCGTCGACGTGACGCCCAATTCTCCGGCGGACAGCATCGGCTTCCAGCCGAAGGATATCGTCAAGGAGGTGAACGGCACCTCGATCGGCAGCGCCGAGGATTTGCAGAAAGCCGCATCGAGCAACACGCGCTGGTGGCGCTTCACACTCGAACGTGGCGGACAGACAATCCATCAGGTGATTCGCTACTGACGGACATGGGCGATCTTTTCGGGGGAAGTGAACCAAGGCGACAGGAACAGGGCCGGCCGCTGGCCGACCGCCTGCGTCCGAAGCGTCTGGAAGATGTTGTCGGGCAGGAGCATCTGACCGGGTCGGACGGCGCGCTGACGCGCATGATCCGCTCCCATTCGCTCGGCTCGATGATCTTCTGGGGCCCTCCCGGCACCGGGAAGACTACGGTCGCGAGACTGCTGGCAAACGATACCGGCCTTGCTTTCGAGCAGATATCGGCGATCTTTTCGGGGGTCGCCGATCTCAAGAAAGTCTTCGAGGCGGCGCGGTTGCGGCGTGCCAACGGACACCAGACGCTCCTCTTTGTCGACGAGATCCACCGCTTCAACCGGGCACAGCAGGATTCCTTCCTGCCGGTGATGGAAGATGGAACCGTCATCCTGATCGGCGCGACCACCGAGAATCCCTCCTTCGAGCTCAATGCGGCGCTCCTCTCGCGGGCGCGGGTGCTTGTCTTCCATTCGCTGGACGAGGAAAACATCGCCAAGCTGCTTTTGCGAGCTGAACAAATGGAAGGGCGGCCGCTGCCGGTCGATCCTGAAGCGCGTCGGGTTCTCCTAAGGCTGGCGGACGGGGACGGCCGCGCGGCCCTGACGCTTGCCGAGGAGATTTGGCGTGCGGCAGGCGAGGGGGAGATTTTCGATGCCGAAGGCCTGATGCGCATCGTGCAGCGCCGGGCTCCAGTCTACGACAAGAGCCAGGACGGGCATTACAATCTGATTTCCGCGCTGCACAAGGCGGTGCGCGGCTCCGATCCCGATGCGGCGCTCTACTATCTCGCCCGGATGCTCGATGCAGGCGAGGCGCCGCTTTATCTCGGGCGACGGCTCGTCCGCATGGCCATAGA
>JBQCEL010000181.1:0-2202 GCA_051960255.1 Rhizobiaceae bacterium | reverse complement strand
CGCAGCTTGTGGAGCATCTGGGCAGCGAGGTCCTGCTCCATGTTTCCCTCGCCGACGAGACCTTGCTTGTCGCGCGCCGCGCCGGCGATGTCGCGGCCGAGCGCGGCGATGCCGTCTCGATAGGCGTCACGGCCGATCTTTGCTATCTCTTCGACAAGGAGGGTCGGAGCCTGAAGCCGCTCAGGCCGCGCCGCTTCCCGCAATAGGAGAGGAATAGGATATGAGTGAGCATTGGCTCACCCCACCCGCCTCGCTGCGCGAGGCGCCCTCCCCGGGCGGGGAGGGAAAAGCGGCGCCACTTTTTTCCTCCACCTTTGAGGGGGCGGTGGCCGCGAACCGGCCGGAGGGGGTAGCCGAGCCGATCCTCTCGGAGGTGATCTCGACGGCATTCCGGCGTCAAAGGATAGCGGCGGCGCAATCCTCGTCGGTGACGACTCGCTTCACGTAACCAAAGGACAGGATCGCCCGCATGATCGGCGCCTTGTGTGGTCCGCCCGAGGCGAGGATAGAGTCCGGTATCGCTTTGAGATCGGCCGGCGAGATCGCCATCGTTCGCTGGTTGAGTGGATGATCGACCGGCCGGCCCGAGGCTTCGAGGAAAACGCCGAGCAGATCGCCGACCGCGCCCGCTTTCCTCAGGCTTTCGAGATTTTCCGACACAGTCTGCGTTGCGACAAGCAGGGACCTGTCGGACAGGTCGCCGCATGAAACGAGCGCGAGATCGGCATTGCGGGCCTGTTTCAACGCTTCCGATATGCCGTAATGCGAGACGAGCGTTGCCCGGCTTTCGGCGGTGGGGAAGTAGATCGGCGCGGCGAGATAGTAGCATTCGGAGCCGAGCGCCTTGGCGAAGGCCGTCGAAACCTCGAAAGTGTTCGTGCCGGAGCCACGCGTCAGGCCGCCCATCAGCGTCGCCACCCAGCTTCGCGAAAAGCGTCTTGGCGCGATCTTCTTCAGCGCGAAAGAAAGGGTCCTGCCCCAGCCGACGCCGAGCCCCATGCCGTCCCTTATCAGCGGGTCGAGCATGGTCCCGGCGGCCTCGCCGATAAGGCGTTGCTGCCCGTCTCCCTCGCTGACGGACGGGATAACGCGCGCGTCCCGGAGCCCATAGCGCGCCTTCAGCCTCTCCTCCAGTTCGACGCAGCGGGCGACCGGAATACGGATATCGATGTTGACCGAGCCGTCGGTGCGCAATTGTCCGACGATCTTGTTGACCCTGAGACGGGTGACGCCAAGCCGGCTCGCAATGTCCTGCTGTGTCAGCCCGGCGGCAAAATAATACCACGCGATGCGCGCCCGGACGTGATCGCTGGTATCGTCCGGAGCGGGGTCGGCATTTACAAGGTCGGTCTGGCTCAAAACCGTTTATCCAAAAGCGCGTTTCAATATCCCGATTGAGGCGGCGACGGCGTCGAGAACCGACCGGTCGTCGCGCTCGAACGGGTAGAAGACCTCAAGGAAAACGGGACGGTCCTCAAGCCCGGCCTGCCGCAGCACAGCCCTGGCAGCTTCGGGATCGACGGCCCCCGCCTCGGTGAAATCCCAATGCCGATCATACTGGAAATCGGTCTGCTGGATATGCACCATGCCGATATGAGGCGCCAGTACCCGGAGCCAGTCCTCCATCGAGGCGCGATAGCGGCCATAGAGCGGCTCGAAAGTCGCGTGGCCCCAGTCCGGGCAGAGCCGCCAGGGAACCGGCGCGCCGGCGACATCCTCCATCATCTTTCGTGCCTGGGCGATCGTCCACGGCCATTCGCGCCTGAGCGGCGTCGGCTCGACATAAAGCTCGCGAAGCCCCGCCTCTTGTGCTGCATCTGCGAGCCTGCGCATGCGGGCGATCAGATCGTCATAATCCCTTTCGGGCAGGCTTTCCGGTTCCCGGCCATCGGCGCGAGCGGCGATTGCACCGAGCGGCCCGCCGACGCGTTCAATCCCGGCGTCGGCGGCGAAACGATAGGCTCTTACAAGCCATTTCTCCGCATAGTCGCGGACACGCGGATCGGGGTGCAGCAATTGGTTGAAGGTGTAATGGGCGAGGCCGATGAAGGCGCTGTGGATCGTAACGCCAAATTCCCCAGGCACGCGCCGCAATTCGGCGGCAACGTCGGCGAGGATGTCGTCCGGCCACATCGGATCGACGAGGTCGAAGGAGAATTGCACGAGATCGAGCCCGAGCCGGTCGCGCACCAGCGGCGCCCA
>JBQCEL010000180.1:0-10862 GCA_051960255.1 Rhizobiaceae bacterium | reverse complement strand
CCGGATTTCCTCAACGGCGCCAAGGCGGGCGATCTGGTCGAGGTGGAGCCGTTCCGGGCCGCGCGCTACGGCTTGCCGCGCGGAAAGGTGCTCTCCGTCGTCGGCTCCATGACGAGCGAAAAGGCGGCCTCCATGATCGCCATCCATGCCCACGAGATCCCGCACATCTTCCCGCCCGCCGTCCTCGCGGAAGCGGAAGCCGCCAAAGCCGCCACCATGGCCGGTCGGGAGGACTGGCGCGACGTGCCGCTCGTGACGATCGACCCGGCCGACGCCAAGGATCACGACGATGCCGTTTTCGCCGAACCGGATACGGATGAGAAGAATCCGGGCGGCGTCATCGTAACTGTGGCGATAGCCGATGTCGCGGCTTACGTGCGTCCCGGCTCGGCACTCGACCGCGAGGCACTGAAGCGCGGCAATTCGGTTTACTTCCCCGACCGTGTCGTCCCGATGCTGCCGGAACGAATTTCAAACGATCTCTGCTCGCTGAGGGAAAACGAGGACCGCCCTGCCCTGGCCGTCCGCATGACATTCTCGGCCGAGGGGCGGAAAATCCGCCATTCCTTCCACCGCGTCATGGTGCGCTCGAAGGCGAAGCTCGCCTATACGGAAGCGCAGGCCGCGATCGACGGCGCGCCGAACGACAGGACCGGTCCGATCCTCGATACGATCCTGCGGCCACTATGGGCGGCCTATCGCGTCCTCGAACGCGGCCGTAATGCGCGCCAGCCGCTGGAACTCGACCTGCCCGAGCGCAAGATCCTGCTCAAGCCCGACGGTACGGTCGATCGCGTCATCGTGCCGGAACGGCTGGACGCTCACAGGCTGATCGAGGAATTCATGATCCAGGCGAACGTCGCCGCGGCCGAGACGCTGGAGGCGAAACGCCAGCCGCTCGTCTATCGCATCCATGACGCGCCTTCCCTCGCCAAGCAGGAAGCGTTGCGCGATTTTCTCCAGACGCTCGGCCTGTCGCTTGCCCGCGGCGCGCAATTGCGCCCGGCCCAGTTCAATACGATCCTCGAACGCGTCGAGGATTCCGACAATGAGGCGCTCGTCAACGAAGTGGTCCTGCGCTCGCAGAGCCAGGCCGAATATTCGCCGGGCAATATCGGTCATTTCGGCCTCAACCTGCATCGCTACGCGCATTTCACCTCGCCGATCCGCCGCTATGCCGATCTGATCGTCCATCGCGCGCTTATCCACGCGCTGAATTTCGGCAAGGACGGGCTGACGCCGGAGGAAGAGTCCCGCCTCGACGAAACGGCGGCGCTGATTTCCGCTTCCGAGCGGCGGGCAATGGCGGCGGAGCGCGATACGATCGACCGGCTGGTCGCCGCTCATCTCGCCGAGCACAAGGGCGAAAGTTTCGACGCGCGGATTTCCGGCGTGACTAAGGCCGGTCTTTTCGTGCGCCTGCCGCAATTTGGCGCGGACGGCTTCATCCCCATTTCAACGCTGGGGGACGATTACTATATTTTCGACGAAACGTCCCACGCGCTCTTCGGCCAACGAAGCGGAAAGGGATATCGGCTGGCGGACCCGGTCGAGGTGAAGTTGGTCGAGATCGCTCCCCTGGCAGGCGCCATGCGCTTCGAGATGCTGAGCGATCCGCATCCTCTCGAAGGCTCCAAACGGTCGTTTCACAAGGCAAGGCGGCGGACACACGCTGCCCCCAAACGGTCGTACCGTGGACGGAGATGAGGCGATGGAACAACAGGTCTTTGGCGGTGAACTGCATTCGGGCCGGCCGGCGCGGCCGGTTTGGGCCGCGATGCTGAACGGCATGCGGGGCCGCTGTCCGCAATGCGGCGAAGGCCACCTTTTCCGCTCGTTCTCCAAGACCGTGCCGGTCTGCGAGCATTGCGGGCTGGAAACCCATCATCATCGCGCCGACGATTTTCCCGCCTATATCGTCATTCTGATCGTCGGCCATATCACGATCGGCGGCATGCTGGCCGTCGAAATAACGACAAACCTCCCGATGTGGATGCATCTGGCGATCTGGACGCCGCTGACGGTCATTTTGGCCATCGGACTGCTGCAACCGGTGAAAGGCGCCATCGTCGGGCTGCAATGGGCGCTCTACATGCACGGTTTCGGCGGCGAGGAACCGGCGCTCGAAACGCATCCGGATTTGTGACGAGGGGGAGACTGATGGAAGGAATGACGCGCGCCGAACTGGACAAGACGGCATCGAGCGACTTCGCGCTCGGCGGCAGGCCGATGCGCCCGCGCGATGCCGCCACGCTGATGCTGCTCGACCGCCAGGGAAGCGATATCAGGGTTCTGATGGGACGCAGGCATATGAGGCACGCCTTCATGCCGGGCAAGTTCGTGTTTCCGGGAGGACGGACCGATCCTTTCGACAGCCGAGTGGAAGTGGCGGAAGGCTTGCACCCCGCCGTCGCGGCGAAGCTGATCGGCGCGCAACGGCCCGTGACTTCCGCTCGCGCGCGCGCCATCGCGCTTTCGGCCTTGCGCGAAACCTATGAGGAAGCGGGTCTGATCATCGGCCGCAAGGGCGCGTTTTCCACCCGCCATCCCGGCTGGCAGGCTTTTTCCGATCACGGCGTGCAGCCGGATCTCGGCATGGTCCGGTTCATCGCTCGCGCCATCACGCCTCCCGGCCGCGTGCGCCGCTACGACACGCGCTTCCTCGCCCTGTGGCGCGAGAATATCGTCGTCGAACTCGACGAGAAGCCGACCGACGAACTGGAGGAACTGGTCTGGGTGCCACTCAGCGACACGGCGACACTCGATCTTCCGGCGATCACCAAAAAGGTGCTGGCTGACCTCGGGGCAAGGCTCGCCATTGACCCCGATCTCAGCCCCGATGGCCCGGTTCCTTTCTACCGGATGCTCCACAACCGCTTCACGCGCGTTCTTTTGTGAACACGCGGCAAAAAGCAAATCCCAGGATCTTGGATGGCTGGAACGGCGACAATCGACGAAGACACAGACGTGCGGTGGCTGGCCATAACGGCCGCCATCGCATCGATCAGCGTCGTCGGCATAGCGATCGGCCTGGGCATCCCGCTCCTCAGCGTCATCCTGACGAAGGAAGGTCATTCCGCCGGAATGATCGGCCTCAACACCGCCGTCGCCGGCATCGCCTCCATCGCGGCCGCGCCGCTGGCGACGCCGATCGCAGCGCGTCTCGGCGTCGTCCAGACGATCCTTCTCGCCATTATCGCCGGCGCCTTTGCCTTCATCGGCTTCTATGCCGCGCCGCAATTCTGGATGTGGTTCCCGCTCCGCGTCGTGCTCCACATGTCGCTCACCATCCTGTTCATCCTCTCGGAATTCTGGATCAGCGTTTCCGCGCCGAAGCACCGGCGCGGATTGGTCCTGGGGATTTACGCCACCGTGCTTTCGATCGGCTTTGCCTTCGGGCCATGGCTGTTCGCAAAGGTGGGAAGCAACGGCTTCAGGCCTTTCGGCGTCGCCTTCGTCATGGTCATCGTCGCCGCGATTCCGGTTCTTGCGGCTTGGAAGGAAAGCCCCGCAATCCATCGTTCAAACACGAAGAATCACTTCTGGCGGTATCTCTTCCTTGTGCCGACGGCGACGGCGGCGGTTCTCGTCTTCGGCGCCGTCGAGACAGGCGGGTTCGCCCTTTTCCCCGTCTATGGCAGCCGCATCGGCTATTCGGAAGGCAATGCCGCAATGCTTCTCACCATGGTCGGGCTCGGCAATGTCGTGCTGCAGATCCCGATCGGCATGGTGAGCGACCGTATAAGGGACCGCCGCCTTCTCCTCCTCGGCTGCGCCGCTGTCGGGCTTGCCGGCATGCTTTGCCTCCCGGCGCTGATCGGGAACTGGTATCTGATGGCGGTCTCGCTCTTCCTCTGGGGCGGGGTGGTCGCGGCGCTCTATACGGTCGGTCTTGCGCATCTCGGCAGCAGGCTGACGGGCAGCGAGCTCGCATCCGCCAACGCCGCTTTCGTGTTCTGCTACGGACTTGGCATGCTTATCGGACCGCAGCTCATCGGGATCGGCATGGACAACTTCGGCGCAAACGGATTTTCCTACACGATGGGGCTTTTCTTCCTCGCCTACATCCTTCTCGCGGCCTCCCGCTTCATCATCAATCCGCGCCGGGCTTGACTTTCAGGCCGTGATCTTTATGTGTCGGCGCAATCTCGCGGCGTGCCGAAAGGCCGGCGAAAGCGATCGACATTTTCTCAGGATTGGCGGACCACCAAATGGCCAAGGCAACGACCATCAAGATCAAGCTTCTGTCGACGGCCGACACAGGCTTCTTCTACGTGACCAACAAGAACAGCCGCACCATGACCGACAAGATGACGAAGCGGAAATACGATCCGATCGCCAAGAAACATGTCGAGTTCAAGGAAACCAAGATCAAGTAATTTTTCGATTGCCGTTCGGGCGCGGCATCGCGGGCCCGCGGATAAGAGCGCGTCCAGCTTGATTGCGGGCGCGCTTTTGGCGTTTCGGTTATCACTATCGAGATCACGGTGGCGGTGAGCTTTTCGGGAGAAAGGAAAGAATTTCTTGAACTCGCGAGGGTCCCTCCCCATGTCCTCTCGGCGGACAGAATGTCCGCGCCAACTGAAGGAGCTTCAATGACCGCCCGGGTTCTCGATGGCGAAATCCTGAGCAACCGCTACGACGACGTCCGCCTGTACGAAGGGGTCCGTACCCGCCGTATCCTCGCCTTCTGCATCGACTATTTCATTGTGGCGCTTCTGCTCATCCCGTTCGCCATCCTCGTCTTCCTGCTGGGTATCGTGACCTTCGGGCTCGGCTGGGGATTGTTCTCCGTCCTCGCGCCACTGGTCGCGTTCATCTATGTGTGGAACACGCTTGGCGGCCCGCGCCAGGCAACCGTCGGCATGCGGATGATGGCGATTCGCCTCGAGCGCCTGGACGGCCGGCCGATCGACGGGTTGACAGCTGTCATCCACACCGTTCTGTTCTGGGCAGCGAATGTGATTATCTCGCCGCTCATCCTGGTGATCACGCTCTTCACAGACCGCAAGCGGACCTTGCATGACCTGCTTCTCGGCACGGTCGTGATCCGCAGTGACCGCTGATCGCTAACGCCGTTATAAGACAAGATTGTTGCGGCCGTCTGTTTGGGCGGCCGGCTTTCGTCACGCGATGGATATCCGTTCCACGGATGGAGGCAGGAGCGCTAAAAAGCGCCAATCCACATCGCCACCGACACGATGAAGAAGCCGACGCAAAAGAGTGAGGCGAAATCCTGAACCGTTTGAGCCATGAAACCCTCCTGTATTTGATCTGTTTTTTATATGTTCTTTATTTGTTCCTGTCCAGGCGTAATCTGGCCCAAGTGCTTCGTTGCTGCTTTGTTTCACTCGGCATGGTTAATGGCGGACAGGCTCGACGCTGGTGCGCGGCACTTTGGCCTTCGTCATCAGCGAACCCGACGGTGATCGCGCACGAGCTTAAAGCTGGACGACTCTTCCTTCGGAAAGGGTGACGCGGCGGTCCATGCGCGCCGCGAGATCATGGTTGTGGGTGGCGATCAGCGCCGAAACGCCGGACTGCCTCACCAGCGCAACCAATGCTTCATAAACATAGATCGCGGTATGCGGGTCGAGATTGCCCGTCGGCTCGTCAGCAAGGAGGACGAGCGGCGCATTCGCAACGGCTCTTGCGATCGCGACGCGCTGCTGCTCGCCGCCCGACAGCTCGGCCGGCCTGTGCTCGCCGCGTTTGCCGATCCGCATATAGTCGAGAAGCTGCGCCGCGCGCTTTTCGGCTTCCGGTTTCGCCAGCCCGCGGATGATCTGCGGGATCATGATATTCTCAAGGGCGGAGAATTCCGGCAGAAGGTGATGGAACTGATAGACAAAGCCGATCTCGGCGCGGCGGATCGCCGTGCGGTGGTCGTCGGAAAGGCGGCCGCACGCGCGCCCGTTGACAATGACGTCGCCGCCATCGGGACGTTCCAGCAACCCGGCCATGTGAAGCAGCGTCGACTTGCCGGCCCCGGACGGCGCGACCAGAGCGACCATCTCGCCCTTCTTCAAAGCGAAATCCGCGGCGTTCAGGATCGTCAGCCGCCGCTCGCCCTGCTGGTAATGCCGCTCAACCTTCTTCAGTTCGAGGATCGGCTCGGCCATTACTCGTACCTCAACGCCTCGACCGGATCGAGCGCCGCGGCCCGCCAGGCGGGGAAGAGCGTGGCGAGGAACGACAGGACGAGCGCCATCGCCACGACCGAAAGCGTCTCGCCAATATCCATGCGCGCCGGAAGCTGGCTGAGGAAATAGAATTCCGGATTGAAGAGCGTCGTGCCGGAAAGCCAGGAGAAGAATTCCCGGAGGCGCTCGATATTGAGGCAGACGATGACGCCGAGGACAACGCCGGCGACGGTCCCCGCGATACCGATCGTCGACCCGGTCATGAGGAAGATACGCATGATCGCCCCGCGCGTCGCGCCCATCGTTCGCAAGATGGCGATGTCGCTGCCCTTGTCCTTCACCAGCATGATCAGGCCAGAGATGATGTTGAGCGCCGCAACCAGGACGATCAGGGTCAGGATCATGAACATGACGTTGCGCTCGACCTGGAGCGCGGAAAAGAAGCTTTCGTTGCGCGTCCTCCAATCGACCAGATACATCTGCCTTTGCGCCGCCGCCTCCACTTTCGGGCGCATGGCGTCAACATTGTCGGGATTGTCGAGATAAATCTCGATCGACTGCACCTTGCCGTCGGAATTGAAATAGGCCTGCGCTTCCTTGAGCGGCATGAAGATGATGGTCTGGTCGTATTCCGACATGCCGATCTCGAAGATGGCGGTGACGGTATAGGATTTCATGCGTGGCGTCGTCCCGAAGGGCGTCTCGTCGCCATCAGGGGAGATGAGCGTAATGCTGTCGCCCACTTCCAGCCCGAGATTTTCCGCCATACGCGTGCCGATCGCCACGCCGCCGCTGTCGTCGAAGCCCTTGAGCGTGCCTTGTTTGATGTCCTTCGCGACAAGCTTGATCTTTTCCAGGTCATCGCCGCGAATGCCGCGCACCAGCGCGCCGGTGCCGACGCCGACCTTGCCCGATGCGAGAACCTGACCTTCTATGAGAGGGATGGCGTATTTCACGCCGGGGACGCCATCGATGCGCTTCGCCAACGCGTCATAATCGGTCAGCGGCCGGTCCATCGGCTGCAGGATGAGATGGCCGTTGATGCCGAGAATGCGCGTCAGGAGCTCGTCACGAAAGCCGTTCATCACGGCCATGACGATGATGAGGGTCGCGACGCCGAGCATGATTCCGGTAAAGGAGATCATGGCGATGACCGAAATGACGGTTTCCTTGCGGCGCGAGCGGAGATAGCGCCAGGCGATCATACGCTCGAAGACAGAGAACGGTCCGGCGCCGCCGCTCGGAATCGCGACGGGCTGCGGCGCTTTCCGGGGCGTTTTTGCCGCAACGCCCGCCATCGAATTCACGCCGGTTTCTCCACCATTGCCAGGAGTTCGTCGATCGTCTTGACCTCACGTTCGCCCGTGGCGCGGCGCTTCACTTCCACCGTCCCTTCGGCGGCCCCACGCGGGCCCACGATCACCTGCCAGGGAATACCGATCAAATCGGCGGTCGCGAATTTCGCCCCCGCGCGCTGGTCCGTATCGTCATAGAGCACGTCTTGCCCCGCCTTCTCGTAAGCAGCCTGCAATTTTTCGCACAAAGCATCGCAGGCGGCATCGCCCGGTTTCATGTTGATCAGCACGATATCGAAAGGAGCGACGGAATCGGGCCATATTATGCCGCTCTCGTCATGGCTGGCCTCGATGATCGCGGCGACGAGGCGCGTCGGGCCGATGCCGTAAGAGCCGCCGGAAAGGAAATGCTCCTTGCCGTCCGGCCCGGTTATCTTGGCGCCCATCGGCTTCGAATATTTCTCGCCGAAATGGAATATATGGCCGACCTCGATGCCGCGAGCGGCGAGCCGATCCGCCTCGGGCACCGCCGCCCACCCTGCTTCGTCATGCATTTCATCCGTCGCCGCATAAGGCGTCGTCCATTCTTTCACGATCGCGGCGATTTCGGCGTCATTGGTGAAGTCCGTCTGCTCGCCCGGCACGGGCAGGTCGAGATAGGCGCGATCGCAGTAGACCTGGCTTTCGCCGGTATCGGCAAGGATGATGAATTCGTGGCTGAGATCGCCGCCGATCGGTCCGGTATCCGCACGCATCGGGATCGCCTTCAAGCCCATGCGCGAGAACGTCCTCAGATAGGACACGAACATACGGTAATAAGCAGCTCTCGCGCCTTCAAAATCGAGATCGAAGGAATAGGCGTCCTTCATCAGGAATTCCCGGGAGCGCATGACGCCGAAACGCGGCCTCACCTCGTCGCGGAATTTCCATTGTATATGGTAAAGATTGAGCGGCAGATCCTTGTAGGACCGCACATAGGCGCGAACGATCTCCGTCACCATCTCCTCATTCGTCGGACCATAGAGCATGTCGCGGTCATGCCGGTCCTTGAGGCGCAGCATTTCCTTGCCATAGGCCTCGTAGCGGCCGCTTTCGCGCCAAAGGTCGGCCGACTGAATGGTCGGCATGATGATCTCGAGCGCGCCAGCGCGGTTCTGCTCCTCGCGGATGATCCCGCAGACCTTGTCGAGGACGCGCTTGCCGAGCGGCAGCCAGGAAAAGCTTCCCGCCGCCTGCTGGCGGATCATGCCGGCGCGCAGCATCAGCCGATGGGAAACGATCTCCGCTTCGCGGGGATTCTCCTTAAGAATGGGCAGAAAATAGCGCGACAGTCGCATGGAAAAGGTCCGTATGAGGGAGATCATACCGGAATCACCTGCGATCCGGCACATTGTTTGGCGCTTTTAACCATTTCAGCAGCAATTGGAAACCCGCGCCGGCGCGGCGAATTGGCGAAAGATGCTTGCCCGCGATGATGGCGATCTCTGCTCTTTTATTGTGCAGTGCAGCACATCAAAACCGATTTCCGGGCAATATTTTTCGTGACAGGGCGGCGAATGTTGGTCTAAGGTTTCTTTATAACCGAGGAAGCGAAACAAAATCGCTTTCCCTACGCGGTCAAAGTCTTGGGAGGATGCGATCCTGGCGCGTGAATACGCAGCCGCCAGAAGTGGATACGGGTCGGACGCGTTTATCTTGCAAGGCCTTGAGCCTTGCATTTTTTTTGAGCTACCCCTTTGTTGTCGTTTCACCTTCGCATCTCTGGATTGAGAACAGTTGGCTCGCTGCAATGCGGACCAAAACCGCTCCCACGCTTTTGCTGGTATTAATGAACCGGCAGCGCTATCCAGAGCGCCGGCAAATTTCCGGAGAACGTCATGGCGACGATTGTAACAGCGGCGATGATCGTCATCGGCGACGAAATCCTCTCCGGACGGACCAAGGATCGCAATATCGGCCATCTCGCCGACATTGTGGCGGCGATCGGCATCGACCTGAAGGAAGTGCGCATCGTTCCCGATGAGGAGGACGAGATCGTTGCGGCCGTCAACGCGGTTCGCGCGCGCTACGATTATGTCTTCACCACAGGCGGCATAGGCCCGACCCATGACGATATCACCGCCGATGCGATCGCCAAGGCCTTCGGCGTGCGATGCGATTATGACCCGGAAGCTTATCGTATGCTGGAGGAGAGCTATAAGAAGCGCGGCATCGAGTTCACTGCCGCACGAAAGCGCATGGCGCGCATGCCGGTCGGGGCGGAGCATATCCCCAATCCCATCTCAACGGCGCCCGGTTTCCGGATCGGCAACGTCCATGTCATGGCGGGTGTACCCTCCGTCTTCCAGGCGATGCTGGACAACGTCGTGCCGACGCTGCGGACGGGACAGAAACTCCTCTCGGCAACGGTCCACTGCCCCTTCGGAGAGGGCCTGATCGGTGATCCGCTGGCGGTGATCCAGAAGGACAATCCCGAAACCATCATCGGCTCCTATCCGAAGAGTTTCGAGGGTAAGTTCTCCACTGATATTGTCATCCGCGCCCGCGCCGCCGAACCGCTGGTGCGCGCCGAGGAAGCCGTGAAAGCGATGGTCGCAATGCTGGAGAAAACCGCGTGATCGAGACGGTCGAGACCCAATGCTGCGTCGTCGGGGGAGGACCGGCCGGCATCGTCGCCGGTTACCTCTTCGCCAGGGCCGGTGTGAAAACCCTGGTCCTCGAAAAACACGGCGATTTCCTGCGTGATTTCCGCGGCGATACTGTTCACCCATCGACCATCGAGGTGATGCGCGAACTCGGCCTCGCCGAAAGATTTCTGGAGTTGCCGCATCAGTGTTACGACAGGCTTTCGGGTGATTTCGGCGGCGAGATCGTACGGGTCGCCGACTTTTCCGCCCTCCCCGTCAAGTACAAATTCATTGCCTTCATGCCGCAATGGGATTTCCTCGACTTTCTCTCCGAGGAGGCGAAGCAACTTCCGGCTTTCTCGCTCTACATGAATTGCGAAGGGCAGGAATTGATCGAAGAAAACGGCCGCGTCGTCGGCGTCAAGGCGGTCAGGGAGGGAAAGGAGATTCATATACGCGCGGCGCTCACCATCGGTGCGGACGGACGCCATTCGAAGATCCGGTCGGAAAGCGGTTTCGCCGTCAAAAATATCGGCGCGCCGATCGATGTCCTCTGGTTCCGCATGCGCCGCGACCAGGCGCCGCACGAGGACATGCTGCTGCATGCGGGGATCGATCATTTCATCGTCACGATCGATCGCGGCGACTATTGGCAGTGCGCTTATGTCATTGCCAAGGACGGCATTGAAAAAATCAGGGATGCGGGCCTCGAACCCAAAAAAACCACGAAAAGAAAAAACCAAACCAACCACAAACCCCAAAACAACACCAACAGAAACAGGGAAAACATAAAAAAT
>JBQCEL010000179.1:0-14459 GCA_051960255.1 Rhizobiaceae bacterium | reverse complement strand
ACGTCGAGGGCGAGGCTCTTGCCACGCTCGTCGTCAACAAGCTGCGCGGTGGCCTCAAGATCGCTGCCGTCAAGGCTCCGGGCTTCGGCGACCGCCGCAAGGCCATGCTTGAAGACATCGCGATCCTAACCGGCGGTCAGGTCATCTCCGAAGACCTCGGCATCAAGCTCGAAAATGTCGGCCTCAACATGCTGGGCCGCGCCAAGCGCGTCCGCATCGAGAAGGAAAACACCACGATCGTCGACGGCGCTGGCAAGAAGCCGGAGATCCAGGGCCGCGTCGCCCAGATCAAGCAGCAGATCGAGGAGACGACCTCCGACTACGACCGCGAGAAGCTGCAGGAGCGCCTGGCCAAGCTCGCCGGCGGCGTCGCGGTGATCCGCGTCGGCGGCGCGACCGAGGTCGAGGTGAAGGAGAAGAAGGACCGCGTCGATGACGCTCTGAACGCGACCCGCGCGGCCGTCGAAGAGGGTATCGTCGCCGGCGGCGGCGTCGCTCTGCTGCGCGCCACCCAGTCGATCAAGGCCAAGGGCGAGAATGCCGACCAGGAAGCCGGCATCAACATCGTGCGCCGCGCCGTCCAGGCTCCGGCTCGCCAGATCGCGGCCAATGCCGGAGCGGAAGCTTCGATCGTTGCCGGCAAGATCCTCGAGAACAAGTCGGCCACCTATGGCTTCAACGCCCAGACCGGCGAATATGGCGACATGATCAATCTCGGCATCGTCGATCCGGTGAAGGTCGTGCGTACGGCTCTGCAGGACGCCGGGTCGGTCGCCGGCCTGCTCGTCACCACCGAGGCGATGATCGCCGAGGCGCCGAAGAAGGACACGCCGAGCCCGGCGATGCCCGGCGGCGGCATGGGCGGCATGGGCGGCATGGACTTCTGAGGAAGTCCATAAGCACGCCCATCAATAAGGCTTACGGAAAGGGCGGCAGCGATGCCGCCCTTTTTGCGTCGGAAGCGCAATCAAAAAAATCTGGCGCTCATGTCACATCCGGACCCGCTGTCTCGTCATGTCATCGTCAAAGAAAGCTGGAGCATGACAATGACCACGCGTCTCACTCCCTACGCCAATCTCGATCTGGTAAAACCGCTGATCACTTATGGCCAGACCATCCAGGAACGGCTGGAGCCCAGTTTGCGCGAGCTGATCAAGATCCGTTCATCCCAGATCAATGGCTGCGCCGTCTGTCTCGACATGCACATCATGGAGGCCCGCAAGCTTGGAGAAACCGAGCAGCGCATCTATATGCTCGACGCCTGGCGCGAATGCGATCTCTTCACCGAGCGCGAGCGAGCCGCGCTCGCCTGGACCGAATCCCTGACCAGGCTGTCGGAAACCCATGCGCCCGACGAGGTCTATGAGATGGTGGCGACGCAGTTCACACCGGAGGAGCAGGTGAACATCAGCCTGATGATTGGCGTTATCAACGCCTTCAACAAGTTGGGCGTCGGCTTCAAACTCGGCCCGCTCAAGGCGGAGTCTCAAAAGGCGAACGCCGCCTGATGGCCTCGGCCCCGAATAACAATGCGGACGCAGCGGCCTCTTTCGACCCGCTGCGTCCGAAGCTCGTGCGTGTCGCCTACCGCATGCTGGGCTCCGTCGCGGACGCGGAAGACGTGGTACAGGAGGCGTTCATCGCCTGGATGGAAACAGCCCGCGAGACGGTGCGGACGCCGGAGGCCTTCCTGCGCCGGGTCGTGACAAGGCTTTGCCTCGACGTCTTGAAATCGGCGCGGCGGCGGCGCGAAACCTATGTCGGCCCCTGGCTGCCCGAACCCGTGGTCGAGGACGGAGAGGACGAAATCGACGACGTTACCCTGCCCCTCATGCTGGCGCTCGAAAGGCTGTCGCCGCTGGAACGAGCGGCCTTTCTTCTGCACGACGTCTTCGGCGTCGCCTTTGACGAGATCGCCGAGACGATCGGGCGCGACGCCGCGGCGTGCCGTCAACTTGCCAGCCGCGCCCGCGCCAATGTCCGGGCGGAGCGCCCGCGTTTCGACGTGCCAAAGGAACGCGGCATGGAAATCGCGGCAGCTTTTTTCGCCGCATCTCGCGGCGGCGACATGCAAAGATTGCAATCAATGCTGGCGGCCGATGTCACCATCTATTCCGACGGCGGCGGCAAGCGCTCCGCGGCCACCGCCCCGATCGTAGGCCTCGGAAAGGTGCTGACCGTGCATCGCGCCCTGGCGCAATTCTTCACCGAGAATCCATCGAGTCTCGTTTCCTACGGAAGCATCAATGGACTCTCGGGCTTCGTGACACGCGAAGCAGACGGCATGCTGCAAACGACCGCGCTCGCGATCGAGAACGGCAAGATCGCCGGCATCTACATCATGCGCAATCCCGACAAGCTCAGGCACCTGGAAGACGCCGCCCTTCATTGACCGAGCAGGGAACCGTCTCTCGCGCTGCACGTTGGGAACGCACGACAACAGCGGAGACAGGAGACAGCCAATGGTGAACAAGGATCAGGTAAAGGGTACTGGCAAGCAGGCCTCGGGCGCGGTCAAGGAAGCGGCTGGCAAGATAACGGGGTCGAAAAAGACGGAAGCCAAGGGCGCCGGAGAGAAAGCCGCCGGCAAAGTGCAGAAGGCCTATGGCGACGTAAAGGAAAAGGTCAAGAAATCGACCTGACGCAAAAAATGGGCCGCTTGCGCGGCCCGTTGCCTTTCGACTTTCAACTTAAGGGCAGCTTCAGGCGGCTTTCAAACCATTAACCGCCTTCTCGAAAGAGCCCCTGAGCGGCTTCGCGATTTCTTCCGCGGCCTTGGAACCCGCAACCTGCATCTCTTTCGTCTGCTCGATCGCCATCTCGATGCGCTTGCGCAGATAGGAGGTCTGCAGCTCGATGAAATCGGACAGCGACTTCACGCCGACCAGTCCTTCGAGATGCGCGAGGTCGGCGTCCGCATTGGCGCGGAACGCGGCGATAGCCTTCAGCGAAAGATCGACGCTCGCCGCCTTCGCCGTCTCGAAGGTGGTCTCGATCGTCTTCTGGGCATCTTCCGCGCCGGCCTTCAGCTTGGCATAGGCTTCACGCGATTGCTCAACGCCCTTTTCAGCAAAGGCCCTGAACTGGTCAACTGTCTTGCCGGCGTCGAATGCCGGGTATTCTTGCGCACCTGCTGCAGGAGCAGGTTTTGTCGAAACTTTGCTCATGTCGAAAACCTCGATTTATGGCTGCCTGTCGATAACAGACCGGCGGCATTGCAACTGTGAACGCCCGTCCCTCATATAGGATGAGGTTTTGTGCAATGCAATATATTTTTTGCGATGCACAATGTCGTTAACCACGCCGGCCGAAAGCCGCAGCCGCCGAAAAGGCGCGTGTGGACGGCGGCCAGGGTTGCGCATATTAACAATACGTTAACCAGCTTCGAGCCGAATGGGCCTTCGTGCGCAGGGTGAGGTATGGCTTCTGAAAGCTATTCGTTCATAGACATCGCCGTCGCCGATCCTGTGCGGGAAAGGTTTGCGGCCGGAGATTCCCTGATCATTCTTTCCAGCGCCCTTGACGAGATCGTCTGGGCGAACGGTCCGGGTGCGGCCGTTCTCGGCTATGGCGCGGTGGAAGCAGCCATCGGTTCGCCTTCCGGCCTCGGCGCGCCGGCGACGCGGCAGATTCGCGCGACGCGGGGCTTTCCCGCGATCCCTGCCGACCATCCGGTTTCGGTGCGTCTTATTCAGGGCTTGACGAGCCGCATCGTCGTCTTCCTGGCCTCCGGCATCACGTTGCCCGGAGGCGAGAGCGCCATTCTTCTGGCCGTTCCTGCCGATGAGACGGCGAAAGAGCCCTCGGCGGAAAGGGCGGTTTCCGGCTTCGCCAGCGACGACTATATCGCCGCGATCGTAGACGCCGAGGGAAAGATCGAAGCGGCGTCGCGCGATGCCGCGAAATTGGGGCTTGGCCGCGAGGCGATACTGGAACTGGTTCGCGAGGTCGCGCGGCAAGAGGACAGGCTGGTAAAGAAGCTCGTCACGGCCGGAACGCGCCAGATCCCAGCGGGGATCGCGCGGCTGAGGGACGATCCGGCGCTTCACCTGCTGGTGATCGTCGAACCGATTGCCGAAGAGGACGCTGAAAAATCGCAACCGGCTGAGATGGGAGACGAGCGGCACGTTTCGCCGCCGCGCGAACAATCAAGGGGTGCGGAAGCGGAAAAAACCTCGCGCGCCGCGCCGGCCAACGGAAACAGCAAGGACCGTGAGCACGAGGATCATTGGTATTTCAAGAGCGAGGACGAGCGGGAACCGGCTTCCGCGCCGCTTGCCGTCACCCGGTCCGACGGAGAAGAAGCGGCCAGGCGGGAGACGACCCCCGCATTGCGGCCGGCGGCGAGCCTGCCGTCGAACCCGATGAAGTTCGTCTGGCGCACGGATGCGGACGGCCGCTTCGACGCGATATCCGACGAATTTGTCCGCACGCTGGGCGGCTCGCCCGATGAAATCGTGGGACGCCGCTTCGGGGAGGTTGCGGCGGAACTCGGCTTCGATGTTGACGGGGAGATCGCACGACTTCTGGAGCATCGGGATACATGGTCGGGGCGCTCCGTACTGTGGCCGGTAAGAGGGACCACGCTCTCCGTTCCGGTTGATCTCGCAGGCCTGCCCATTTACGGCAGAGACCGCGTTTTCGAGGGTTTCCGCGGTTTCGGCGTCGCGCGTTTCGGCGAGGCTATGGTCACGCCTTCACCGGTGCGCGGCACGGAAGCAACGCCCCCTTCGGCCGAGCAGGAGAAGGCGGAAGCCAGCCAGACGGCCGCGAACGACGGCATGAAAGAAGCAGCCATTCCACCAAAGCTCGAGGAACAGGCCGAAGCCGACCCTGAGGAACACGATCCGTTCAAGGGCGAGCCGCCGGCTTTGACCGTGAAGCGCGGCCCCGAAAGGCGGTTTAGCGACAAGATCATCCGGCTTGCGGAACATCGTCCTCCGCTCCCCGAAGGCGGGCTTTCCTCGGCCGAGCGCCACGCCTTCCAGGAAATCGGCGCGAGGCTGAAAAAGGAAAGCGTGGTCAGCACTCCTGAAAGGGACGGGCGGGAAGAAGTCGGCTCTGCCGCGGTTCCGCTCGAAGAGCCGACCGCTGCGCCAGCCGCCGCCGCGGAACCGGAAGGGCAGGTTCCGGCCGCGGAAGACGCGCCAGAAATCACACCCTTGGAGTCCGCCGAGGCGGATGGAGCCCGGCCGCCTTCGGATGCCGAATCGACGAACGCGGAGAGAGGGCCATCAAGCGAGGCTTCGAAAGAGCCGCGGGGCGGGAAGTCCGAGGAGCATTCTCCCGAAATGCGCTCCGACGCTTCCGCGACCGATGCGGCGCCGTCGGCCTTCTTTCTGCCAGTTCACATCCAGCCTGAATTCTACGCCACCATCCTTTCGCGTCTGCCGCTGCCCATCCTCGTCCATGCCGGCGATGTCCTGCACTATGCCAACCCGTATTTCCTGGACCTGACCGGCTATTCCTCGCTTGACGAGGTCCGCTCGGCGGGTGGACTGGGCGAACTTTTCGCCGACCCCCCGGCTGCCGCGAGCGACACCGGCCACAAGCTTTGCCTGAAACACAGGAGCGGCGAGATATTCCCCGTCGAGGCATTGCTGCAATCCGTTCCATGGGAAAACGGCAAGGCGCTTCTGATGGCGCTG
The DNA here is from genome assembly GCA_051960255.1 of Rhizobiaceae bacterium. GTDB lineage: Bacteria > Pseudomonadota > Alphaproteobacteria > Rhizobiales > Rhizobiaceae > Mesorhizobium_L. Next base: position 8,811 of record JBQCEL010000179.1, on the reverse strand, counting down.
AGACGTGCTGAGAAGCAGCCCCGGCAGGCCGCGGCCGAGCAGGCGCCGGCTGACGCGACGGCCGATGTCGCTATGCCGCAGTCGCGGCTCGACGAGTTGCGCGCCATCATCGACACGGCCACGGATGGCGTCGTCCTTATGCACAAGGACGGAACCATCCGCTCCATCAGCCGGCCGGCGGAAGCGCTTTTCGGTTTCGACAGCGCGGATGTGGCGGGAAAGCCCTTCGCGTCCCTTTTCGCCATCGAGAGCCAGCGCGCGGCGCGGGAATATCTCTCCAGCCTGTCGGACAATGGCGTCGCGAGCGTTCTCAATGACGGCCTCGAACTGATCGGCCGCGAGGCGGAGGGCCGCTTTATCCCGCTTTTCATGACGATCGGCCGCCTGCCGGATGAAAATGGCTATTGCGCCGTCGTTCGGGACATCACGCAGTGGAAGCGGGCGGAAGAGGAACTCACACAGGCCCGCGCGCTGGCGGAGCGCTCCTCGTCGCAGAAAACGGATTTCCTCGCCCGCGTCAGCCACGAGATCCGAACGCCCCTCAACGCCATCATCGGCTTCTCCGAACTGATCATGGACGAGAAATTCGGTCCCGTCGGAAATGAGCGTTACCGCGATTATCTACGCGACATAAACCGCTCCGGCAATCATGTGCTTGATCTGGTCAACGACCTGCTGGACATTTCCAAGATCGAGGCCGGCGAGCAGGAAATGAACTATGAGGCCGTGTCGCTCAACGAAACGCTGGCCGAGACCGTGGCGATGATGCAGCCGCAGGCGAACCGTGAGAGGGTGATCATCCGCTCCAGCTTCCTGTCGCGCCTGCCGGAAGTCGTCGCCGATCTGAGAAGCATGCGCCAGGTCGCGCTCAACCTTTTATCCAACGCCATTCGCTACACCCAAGCCGGCGGCCAGGTTATCGTTTCAACGGCCTATGAGCCTTCGGGCGAGGTGGTGATGCGCGTGCGTGATACCGGCGTCGGGATGAGCCAGGTCGAGATCGAGCAGGCGCTGAAGCCATTCAAGCAGTTGAACGCACTGAAGCGGCCGCGCGGCGACGGAACCGGACTCGGCCTGCCGCTCACCAAGGCCATGGTCGAAGCCAATCGAGCCCGCTTCTCGATCAATTCGACACCCGGCGAAGGCACGCTGGTGGAGATTTCCTTCCCCTCCACCCGCGTCCTCGCGGACTGACGAAAGCTTGGTCCAAAGACAAAAAAGACGCCCCGGTGGAGGGGCGTCGAGATTTTCATGCTGTGCAAAAACGGGGTAAGTTTAAATCAGGATCGAGGAAGGCTTTGCTCCCTCCGGATACCCCGACTATCTGCCGCAACTCTTAACAACTTCTTACCTCGATGTTCGGCAGTTTACGGAAGTGTGCCCGTCGCGAATCGAGGTAAACGATACGGCAACCGCTCGTTAACCCTCTTCGGCCGCGACTCCGGAACGCCAAAGGTTCCGAGCTTCGGCATCGCCAGCGGGTCAAAGCCCTGGCCATGTAAATTTACCCCTCTATACCGTCAGTTCCGGCAAATCCCTGTACAACTCCAGCGCGTCCGGGTTGGCGAGCGCTTCCTTGTTCTTGACGGTCCTGCCGTGGACGACATCGCGCACGGCAAGCTCGGTTATCTTCCCCGACTTCGTGCGCGGGATATCCGCGACAGCGACGATCCTTGCCGGAACATGCCGGGGGCTGGCGCCCGTGCGGATTTTCGCCTTGATGCGCTTTTCGAGGTCCTCGTCCAGAACGATCCCGGGCGCAAGACGAACGAAAAGCACCACGCGGACGTCATTGTCCCAATCCTGCCCGATGCAGATCGCCTCGGCGATCTCCGGCATCTGCTCGACCTGGTTGTAGATCTCGGCCGTGCCGATCCTCACTCCGCCGGGATTGAGCGTCGCATCGGAGCGGCCATGGATGATCATCCCGCCATGCTCGGTCCATTCGGCGAAATCGCCATGGCACCAGACATCGTCGAAGCGCTCGAAATAGGCGGCGTGGTATTTTTCGCCCGCCGGATCGTTCCAGAACATGACCGGCATGGACGGGAAGGCTTTCGTGCAGACGAGTTCCCCCTTTTCCTTCACCACGTGGCGGCCATCATCGTCCCATACATCGACCGCCATGCCGAGCCCCGGACCCTGGATTTCGCCGATCCATACCGGCTTCGTCGGAACGCCGAGGACGAAGCAGGAAACGATGTCCGTTCCGCCGGAAATCGACGCCAGGTGCACGTCCTTCTTCACCGCTTCATAGACATAGGCGAAATCTTCCGGTGAAAGCGGCGATCCCGTCGAGGAAATGACGCGGACGGAAGACAGATCATGCGTATCGATCGGCCTTAGCCCGGCTTTTCTTAGCGCGTCGATGAATTTCGCCGAGGTGCCGAAATAGGTCATCCCCTCCGCCTGCGCATAGTCGAACAGCACATTTCCGTCCGGATGGAAGGGCGAGCCGTCATAGAGAAGAAGCGCCGCTTCCGAGGCGAGCGCCGAGACCAGCCAGTTCCACATCATCCAGCCGCAGGTGGTGAAATAGAAGAACCGGTCCCCTGCCCTGACGCCGGCATGCAGGCGATGTTCCTTGAGGTGCTGGATGAGCGTCCCGCCGGCGGAGTGGACAATGCATTTCGGAATGCCGGTCGTCCCGGAAGAGAAGAGGATGTAGAGAGGATGGGAAAAGGGCATCCTCTCATAGGAAAGCGGCTTCGGCTCGAAGGACGCGACGATGCCGGCCATCGTCGTTGCGCGCGGCACGGAGGCCGCCACCGTAGCGGCATCGCCGAGATAATCGACGATGACGGCCTTGCGCACCGAGGGTAGCTTGGCGAGCACGGCGGCCACTTTCTCGCCGACCTCGATCCGCTTTCCGGCATACCAATAGCCGTCGGGCGCGAAAAAGACCACCGGCTCAATCTGGCCGAATCGGTCGAGCACGCCCTTTTCGCCGAAATCCGGCGAGCAGGACGACCAGATGGCGCCGATGGACGCGGCCGCCAGCATCGCCGCCACCGTTTCGGGCATGTTCGGCATCATTCCGGCAACACGGTCGCCCGCCTTCACGCCTTCCGAACGGAAAAACTGCTGCAGCCTCGAAACGAGGGCATGCAATTCATCCCAGGAAAGCCGGCGCTCCGCCTTGTCCTCGCCGCGAAAGACGATGGCGTCGGCCGGGCCGGTCCGGCGCAGGAGATTTTCGGCGAAGTTCAAACGCGCATCGGGAAAGAAGGAGGCGCCCGGCCTCCGCTCGCCATCCGCCATGATGCGCTCTCCGCGATTACCGATGATGCCGCAATGGTCCCAGACGAGCCGCCAGAAACCCTCCCGGTCCTCCACCGACCATTGATGCAGCGCATCGTAGTCATTCAGATCGAGGCCGCTCCTCCGGGTCGCTTCGTGCATGAACGCCGTCAGCGGCGAGGATCGAACGGCCATTTCCGAGGGAGCCCAAAGGGGCGTCTTTTCGCTCATCGATACACCTCCAGATCGTGTCGCCTTATGCACCTCAAGCCGTGGCCGGGCAAGAAGCTTGCTGCACTGCAGCGCGGGATCGCCGCGCGGAAATTGTTCGCAAACAGGCGGTAGGTACGGCTTCGCCTTGAAAAGACACGATCCGCATTCTAACCCGGTGTCTTGCGGGGCGGTTCGGCGGCCGCCCGCGAAACGGGGCGAGGCGGCATGCCGTCAATGGCGGTGAAAAAACTCATCTGGATTGTGTTCGCGGTTGTCCTCGCCGCGGCCCTTGTCTTCGTCACGCTTCCTCTCCTCGCCTCCACGCAGATCGTCCGCTACCGTATCGCGCAGGAAATGGAAGCGCTGACCGGCTATCACGTGACGCTCGGAAGCGCCGCCGAAATCCGCGTCTGGCCGTATTTCCACGGCGTCCTGAAAAACGTCACCCTCTCGGAATGGGGCAATGAGGAGAAGCCCGTGGTACAGGCCGAGCGGGTCGACATCGACCTTTCGGCCGTCGCGGCGCTGATGGGGAGGATCAAGTTCTCCAGCGCGCGCTTCATCCGCCCCATCATCAGGGTCGAACCGCAAGGCCCCCTTTTGCTTCCCGCTTCCCCCGGAGGTGGGCTGATCGTCGACGCGATCAGAGCCGCCCGGAAAGCGGTCAGCGCAAATCCCACGAAGCCTGACACCGCTGACCTTTCCTCCCATGCCCTCGGAACGATCGAAATCAGCGACGGACGCGTCGTCGTCGCGGAAAAAGGCGGCGAGCGCCAGATCGTTGACGATCTGGCGGGCAAGATCGGGTGGCCGGCATTGAACGACGGCGCTTCGGTTTCCCTGACGGGCAAATGGCGCGGACAGGGTTTCAGCCTCGATTTCAGTCTCGGGCAGCCACTTCTTCTTTTCGGGGGCGGCACTTCGGATCTCAGCGTCAATCTCGCCTCTACGGCGCTTACGGCGTCGTTCGCCGGCACCGCCAATCTGTCGCAGAACTCCTATTTCGACGGACAGATCAAGATATCGGCCTCGTCGGTGCGCCGGGTGCTGGCGTGGTCCGGTTCGGAAATAGCGTCAGGCGCGCCGGCCGGGCCGCTCACCGTCACCAGCCATATGAGCGGGAACGGCCGCAGATTGAAGCTCGACAATGCCGAAATCGCTCTCGACAAGAATCCGGGCATGGGGGTGATCGAGATATCAACTCTCGGCGCCATGCCCTCCATATCGGGCACGCTCGCCTTCGATCAGTTCGACATCGGCTCCTTCCTGACCGCCTTCACGCCCCTGGTGGCGGCGCTGAAACCTGGCCCTGACGAGGGCAGGATGGCGAACAAGCTCAATATCGATCTCAGGCTGTCGGCCAACAAGGCGCTCGCAGGCCCCATACCGCTGGCGAATGTGGCCGCGACGGCACATGTGAAGGGCGGCCTCTCCGTCTTCGACATTTCCGATGCGACCGCCTTCGACGGTAACGTGCAGGCGGGCCTCCATATCGATCGCAAAGCCGACGGCAATCATGTGGAACTCAGGCTGCACGCAACCGACGTCGATCTCGGCGCATTCACCGAGACGCTGGGCGGCAAAGGCTTGCTCGCCAGGACGCCGGCAACCATCGCTTTCTCCCTCAAGGGCATCGGCGAGACGTGGAGCAGTATATTCAGCGATGGGCATGGGACCCTGTCGGCGAAGCTCGGCGGCGGCATCATCAAGGGGTTCGACCTCTCGGATTTCATCAAGAAGGCTGAGAAGGGAGGTTTTTTCCCGCTCAAGGAGGTCGCCAATGGATCACTCAAGCTCGGTGGCGCGGAAATCCAGGCGACAATCGCCAACGGCTTGGCGAACATCGACAAGGCGACCGCCACCGGTCCGATGGGCTCGCTCTCGCTTGTGGGCGTCGTTCCCTATGTCGGCGGCGGCATCGCGCTTTCGGGCACCTTGAAGCCGGCCGGCGGCAAACCCGTCACCAATTTCTTCATTGGCGGCTTGTGGAACGCCCCGTTCGTCGCACCGGCAATTCCAGCGCTGCTCCCTCATTGAACCGGGCTCCGGAACGCGGGACGCGGCTTCAGTTCGGATTGGGAAGTCCCGTCACGCCCGGCTTGTCGGGCCGCAACTGGCGCGTGAGTTCGAACGCGATATGGGCGAGGACCGCCACGAACACGATCAGGCCACCAATGATCGTGCGCTCCGACGGCACTTCGCCATGCACCAGCCAAACCCATAAAGGCGCGAGGATGGGCTCGAATGTGCCGAGAAGCGCCGCGAATGCCGCCGGTATGAGCCTTGCGCCGGAAGCAAAAAGCGCCAGCCCGAGCCCGAGATTGAGCGCGCCGAACGCCACAAGAAATCCCATGTCGTGGCCCGAAACGGCAAAGTGCGAAGCCTGCGTGGCGGAGAAGATCGCGGCGATGATCGCGCCGAGGCAGGTCGCGGGCGTCATGCGCACATGGGCGTAACGCCGGGTTATGACGGTCGCGATGGCGAATCCTATCGCGATCGTCAGCGCGAGACCATCGCCGATAGGCGAGACCTTGCCGCCGAAGGAATCGGACACCATCACTCCGATCCCGAAGATGACCGCGGCGATGGCCGCCCATGTGATGCCGGAAACGGCCTCGCGGAAGACGATCCAACTGATCAGCGCCGCGATCAGCGGCACCCCGGCCTGCATCAGCAGGATGTTGGCGACGGTGGTGTAGGACAGCGCAACGACGAAGGCCGTCGCGGAAATGGCGAAGCAGACGCCGACGGCGAGGCCCGGGAGCCCCATGCCGCACATCAGACGGACGCTCTTCAGCGGCCCGTCCCGTCCGATCATGAACAGGACGAGAAAAGCCACAGCCCAGGTCGAGCGCCAGAAGACCACGGTCCAGTGGTCGGGCGTGTCGATGAAGCGCCCGATCGTGCCGCCGAAGCTCCACGTGACCGCCGAGAGAAAAACAAGAAGGGCGCCGACGCGCGCCGATGGCGCGGACGCTGCGGGAAGGCCTGCGAGCGAAGACGGTTCGACGTCGTTCATGGCGGAAATTTCGCTTCTTTTCCGAATTTTTCCAATCCCGCCAGCGACGGGCGCCAGTCGTTTTCCCGCCTGGATCAATCGGTAGATCGACCTGTCCGAAAGCCGTATGGAAGTTCCACTATTGAAACGGCAAAACGGCTTCGTTGCGCTGGAGGGCGATTTCGCCTATCAAAGCGCTTTGGGGGCCCCTTTTTCAGTTTGCCTAGTCGTGTATGGATTCGGTCACTGACTTTAGAATTCTCATGTACAGCCATGACACGTTCGGCCTGGGTCATCTCCGCCGGAGCCGCACGATTGCACATGCGCTCGTCACGCATTTCCCGAATGTCGAGATATCTATCATTTCCGGATCGCCGGTGGTCGACGCCTTTTCCTTCGACCCGCGGGTGAATTACGTTCAAATTCCCGCCACGAAGAAGCTCGCCAACGGCAACTACCAATCGGCCGACGAAACCGAGAGTTTCGAACAGACGGTCGCGGCGCGTGAAGCCATCATCCGCAACACGGCGGAGCGGTTCCGTCCTGACATGGTGATCGTCGACAAGGAAGCGCTCGGGCTGGCGCGGGAGATGCTGCCGACATTGCGCATGCTGAAGGCGCGCGGCGTGATCTGCGTCCTTGGCCTGCGCGACGTGCTCGACGCGCCCGACCTCCTCAAGGAGGAGTGGGAGCGCAAGCACATCACCGATCACCTCGAAGAACTCTATGACGAAATCTGGATTTACGGGCCCGGCAGTTTCTATAATCCGCTCGCCGGCATTGAACTGCACGAACCGGTTCTGGCGCGCACGCGCTTCACCGGTTTCCTGAGACGCTCGCTGCCGGAGATCGACGACGGAACGGCGGCGCGTTATGGCAGCGGCCACGTCCTCGTCACCGCTGGCGGCGGCGGCGACGGCCACGACCTGATGGCGGCGGCGCTGCGCGCGATCAAGGAAGGGCACGATCGCGAAACGCGCTACCTTTTCGTGCTCGGCCCGTTCATGACGGAATGCGAGCGCTTCGAGATTTCGGCGCGCGCGGCCAGCGTGCCGAATATCGAGATCGTCGATTTCCTCGCCAATCTGGAAACGCTGGTCGCCAATGCCCGGGCCATTATCGGCATGTGCGGCTATAACACCTTCTGCGAGGTCATCTCCTTCGACAAGCGGGCGCTCTTCGTGCCGCGCACGGCGCCACGCCGCGAGCAGAGCATCCGCGCCTACCGGGCCGAGGAGTTCGGCTGGGTCAATGTCCTCGACATCGAGGAAGCGAAAAATCCATCGCTGTTCCGCGCCGCCGTCAACCGGCTGATGGATAGCCCTCTGCCTTCCGAGGCCGTCGCGCGGCCGGATCTCGAGGGCTTGAGCCGCATCTGCGCGCTGACCGAAATCCTCTTCGATCGTTTCCAATCCGCGCAGGCCACCGCCTACCCGAAGACGGCGTCGCTATGAGCACATCCATCGCGGTGGTGCTGAAGTGCTATCCGCGCTTGTCGGAGACCTTCATCGCCCAGGAGTTGCTGGCGCTCGAACAAGCGGGCTTCAAGCTGAAACTGGTTTCGCTCAGGCATCCGACCGACAGGAAGCGGCATCCGATCAATGATGAGATAAAAGCGCCGGTCAATTATCTGCCGGAATATCTTTATCAGGAGCCGCTAAGGGTTTTCCGCGCCTGGCGGAAAGCGCGCAAATTGCCGGGCTACCGCAAGATGCGGGACCAATGGCTACGCGATTTGAGGCGCGACCTCACCGCCAACCGGGGCCGCCGCTTCGGCCAGGCGCTGGTGCTTGCGGCGGAGCTTCCCGGCGATACAGGCTGGATTTACAGTCATTTCATCCATACCCCGTCCTCGGTGGCGCGCTATGCCGCCGGCATCAAGGGCCTGCGCTGGTGCGCGTCCGCCCATGCCAAGGACATCTGGACCTCGCCGGACTGGGAACTCGGCGAAAAGCTCGGCTCCGCGGAATGGAGCGTGACCTGCACAGCCGGGGGCGCGGCGAAACTGCGGCAGGTCGCGCCGGCTTCCGCCAACGTCCATCTCGTCTATCACGGCCTCGATCTCACGCGCTTTCCCCCTCCGCCTCTTACGGGCACGGCGCGCGACGGCTCCGACGCCGATGACCCGATCCGTATCCTGACGGTCGGAAGGGCGGTGGCGAAAAAGGGGCTCGACACGCTCGCCGAAGCGCTGTCCCGCCTGCCCGAAAGCCTCAACTGGCACTGGACACAAATCGGCGGCGGCGAACTCCACGACGCGCTCAAGGCACAAATCGCCCGGCTCGGGCTTGAAAAGCGCGTCACGCTGACCGGCAGCCTGCCGCAGCAGGAGGTGCTTGCCGCCTACCGCGCCGCCGACC
>JBQCEL010000178.1:0-11050 GCA_051960255.1 Rhizobiaceae bacterium | reverse complement strand
GCTATTTCAATGCGGCCGGTTGTGATGCCGACGGCGAGATCGGCGAACACCATGAGCCGGAAACGCATGTCATCCCGCTGGCGATCGAAGCGGCGCTGAAACAGGACCGGACATTCACCGTCAACGGGTCGGCGTTCGACACCCGTGACGGAACTGCTGTCCGCGACTATGTCCATGTCGACGATCTTGCGAGCGCGCATCTGCTGGCGGCCGAGAAATTGCTGGGTGAGAGCGGAGTTCATGTCTACAATCTTGGAACCGGAGCCGGAACAACGGTTCGTGAACTGATCGAGGCGGTAAGCCAAGTCTCGCGGGCGGAACTGCGTGTCGCCTATGGCCCTCCCCGACCTGGAGATCCTCCCATATTGGTTGCCGCGCCCGGCAAGGCCGAGCGGGAGTTGGGCTGGGTCGCCCGGCAATCCGGTATCGACCGGATCGTCGAGACGGCATTCAACTGGCACCGTCGGCAATCCTAGCGGCTGTCGCCACTCAGCAAAGCGTCAAGTGCGGCGCCGACCGCCTGCAGCGAAAAATTCTGCTCGACGCGCCGCCGCGCGGCAATCCCCAGCCGGCGCCGCAGTCCGGCATGATCGCGCAGTCGCTTCAAGCCATTCGCGATCTCCTGCGGGGCCTCCTGGGGCAGGAGCAGGCCGCCCGACGCTTCGCGTTCAACCAGTATGTCGGGCAGCCCCTGTGCGTCGCTGGCGAGGACGGGCAGCCCACAGGCCATCGCCTCGAGCGGCGCGACCGGCATTCCTTCGATGCGGGCTGCGGTCACGTAGACATCGGCCGCCGAGAGCCAGCGGCGGACCACGGTGCGGTCGGTCGTGTAGCCGGAAAGCCAGAGCAGGTTCGGGAAATCGCATTTCCGCACCAGTTCCGCAAAGGCATCACGGTCTTGCCCCGAGCCGATGATCACCAGCCGCGCCTGAGGATCGTCGGCGAGGGCGGACCAAGCCTGCAGGAGCACGTCGAGACCTTTCCTGCGGATGTCGATGCGCCCGTGGTTGATGGCGATGAACCCGTCAGCCGGCAGGTTGAGCGCGGCGCGTGCCTCCCCGCGGTCGGTTGCCTGCCACTCCTCGGCATCGATCGGGTTGGGGATATCGGCAATGTTCAGGCGAATACCCGGATAGGCATGGGAAAGCCTTTTGCGTTCCGCCGCCGAGGCGACGATCAGGCCCCGGCATGCGCGCAGCGACGCCCTTCGGGCGATCGTCTCGAGCCATGACAGCGTGCGGTCGCCACCCTGGAACGTCGCATAGAACGGGAGATGCATGCGCCATGCGAGAAAAGCGAGCAGATCGAAGCGCGTATATTCATATTCCTGCGTCAGGATCACGTCACAAGCCGCGCCGGCAAGCACCTCGCGAAACGCGGCAAGCGGCGTCGCCCGCCAGCGCCGGAGACTGTAGGCGGCATCAGATCTCTCCTTGCGGGCGCGCTTGCCCGGTACAACCCAGACCGGCGTGCCGGTCGCGGCGTGGCGATATCGCATGATACCGCATGCGTGTTCCGACGCGCAGACGATCAGGGGCCTGTGCCCGACGAGTTGCAGCGCCGCGGCATAGCCGAACAGCCAGCCTCCGGTCATCCGTTCGACAAAATCCTCAAGGCGCAACCCGATCGGATCTAGGAATTCCTCGACCACATCTCCCCATGGAAAGAGGGCCACGACCTTGGAGGTGCGGCTCATTTGCGCCATGCGAACGCCGTCTCGGTGCCGCGCGTGGAGGGCCGGTGCAGCAGATAGCCGGCTGCCGTCAACGGCGCCATCAGCGCGTAGAGAACCTTGCGGCGGCGCCGGCCGAGACGCGAGAAGGCGATGTCGTGGAAGAATGCAGTGACCGGATTGATGAAAGTCGCCCGGCGCTCGGCCGGGCTGCCGAACAGCGCGGCGAGCTCCGGATCGCGATAACCTCGCCTGACGTGCCCCCATTCCCGCATCAACTCGCTCTCATGCGGGCAATAGGGCTTCATCGCCTTGTAATAGGGATAGCGCCAGCTGGCCTCTGGAGTGGAGACGAGCACGGAACCGCCAGGCCGGACCACACGCAGGGCCTCCCGCGCGGCGCGGCCGTCCTCTTCGATATGCTCAAGAACGTCGAACAGGGTCACGACGTCGAAGCTGTCATCCGCGAATGGCAGCGAACGTGCATCTCCGCAGACGAAGGAGGAGCGTTCCCAGCACGGCTGGCTTTTCGCCAGTTCGAAATCGATGTCGAGCGTGACGATATCGGCCTCCGGATAAAGCAGGCTCGCTAGGCCGCTACGGCCGCCGCCGATCTCCAGCACACGCCCATGTCCCTGAAGCGCGGCCCCCTGTAGTTCAGGTGGGGCGACACGATGGATCGCCCGCATCTTTTCGCGATAGAATAGTCCGTCCGTCCAGCCATTAGGAAACGGATTTCCGGACAGGAAAGCGCCAAGCGGCGCCTTGCGGCTCATTTGTCATCTCCGCCGGCAAGAAGTCGCGGCGCGCGTTCGCGCCGCCAACCCGACCGGAACAGGAACTGCAAGCCGGCGACATATCCCGCGATTTCGGGCGCCAGTGTCCCCGGCTGGCCGCGCCGGCCCTCCAGCAGGTTTTTGAGGACGCTTTTCAGGAAATAGAGCGGAAGCTGCCCAAAGATGCGGACGAGATTGCCCCGGTCGCGGAACGTGTCATGCTGCACCACAAGAGCCGCGACGTGGCCCTTCAGGTAGGACCGGATTTGCCGCCTGAGTTCGGCTAGTTCCCCGCGATGATGGTGGAAGACGACCGCACGCGGCTCATAAAGGCAAGCGCCGCCATTGGCCAGCATCCTGTACCACAGCTCCGAATCCTCCGAACATCCGGCCGCACCCGCGCCGAGACGCTCGTCGAACAGGCCGATGCGCTCGAACAGGCTGCGTCGAAAAGCCATGCTGGCGCCAGCGCCCATTTTCCAGACATGCGCTCCGTATGGCCGTGTCTCCGCGAAGAAGCGCTCGTCGAAGCGTAAAGGTACGAAAGTCGCGCCGAAGCCGCCCTTGTCGAGCTGGAAGATGCGTTGTGCGGGGGTGTCCAGCCGCGCCGGGAGAACGAGGCCGGTCAGCGCATCGATGCTCTCGTCGGCAAAGGCACGCCCGATCGCGCCGGTCCAGCCTGGATGAAGCTCGACATCATCATCGGTGAAGGCGATGATCTCTCCCCGGCTCGCGCGAATGCCGGTATTGCGGGCGACGCTGAGGCCGGAGCGCGGCTCACGCAGATGGCGGACTTCCGGAAAGCGTTTGCATATCGGCTCCGCATTCCCGTCACTGGAATTGTCGACGACGATGATTTCGCCGGGCGCGCTCCGCTGTGTCGTCACGCTCCTCAGGCATTCGGCAAGCGCCTCCCCACGGTCGCGCGTGCAGATCACGATCGAGATCTGCTTTGCCGGCGCGTCGGGCGCCGTCGCCAGCCGCTCCAACTCATCCATGAGATCGTGCTTGTCGAAGAGATGAGACAGGGCAAGCGCCTGTTTCGGTCTGCCCTCGAATGTCGCCCTCAGAGGGGCGCCGAACATTGGGCTGCGGGCGGAGAGCTGCGCGGCGCCGTATTCCGCCGTCAGCTGGCGAAGATGCGCTTCGCTGAACGGCAACTCGTCGGGCAGCGACGCCCGCATTCCGAGTGGCAATTCCTTCCACCAGAATATGGAAAACGCGGCGGCGTCGCCCTGACGCCAGTCCGTCCGTATGGTGCTGAGGTCTAAATGCCTGACGAGAAGGGCCGGCTCCGTCATCGGTTCAACTCCCGTATCGCCTTGACCCGCGTGCACGAGCGATCATACTCGCCGGCAAGACCACGGACGCCGCCCCACAGCTCTGTAAGACCGAAACGAACGTCACGTCCGCGGAGGCCGCCTGCCGCGCGCGCGAGCGTCCGGGCCTGATCGATGAACCACCAGCGGACCATGGCATCGTGCCGGGAGCGCAACTCGTGATCATCACGGCTGCTCTTGACGAGAAAAGCCATCATGCCGAGGCCCCACGACCAGTATTGCCGGCTTAGCTGGGCGATCGTCTCGCGATGTTCGTGATAGACCGCGAATTGCGGTTCGTAGACCATCGTCCGGCCCGATCGCAGGACGCGGTAGAAAATATCGAGATCGCCTCCGCCGGGCAGCGGAGCACCGGTGTCCAGCGCCTCGTCGAAACCGCCGAGGTCAAGGAGCAGCGCCCGGTCGAAAGCCATATTGCAGCCCGCGCCGAGCACGCCCGAACCTACCGGGTGCAATGGATTGTCGAAGCGGGAACTGCGAAATTCGTTGCGGTAGAAGCCGCGTCCGAAGCCGCCGCGTCGTTCGAAATAGATTTGCGCCTCGGTATCGAGCCGATAGGGTAGGACCAGACCGGTGAATCCGCCGGCGCCGGGATTGTCGCGGCAGGCCTTGGCAAGACCTGTGAGCCAGTTGCGATCCACGACCACGTCGTCGTCGAGATAGGCGATCAGGGCGCCCGTCGCCGCACGAAGCGCGGCATTTCGGGCAAAATCCAATCCCGCTTTCGGCTCAAACACATAGCGGATGTAACCGAAGCTTTCGACGGCTTCGCGCGTCGCTGAATCCGTCGACGCATTGTCGACGACGACGATCTCGACTTCGCCGAACGGGGAATTCCGGCGCACGGTCTCCAGAGAATGGAGCAATCGCAACAGCCGCTTGGCCCGGTCCTTGGTACAGATCGCGATGCTGAGCGAAGGCAAGGGCGAATGCTCCTGCGCGCTTGAGGTCAACTCTGCTTCCACCATCGCGACGAGCACGCGGGGAGCAAAATGCCGGTCGGCCAGGATGCTGAGCGCTTCGGCCGAAAACGTCGATCCCGGATCACCGGCAATCATTTGAAAGCCGATCAACTGATCCTGCCAGCGTCCGATCAGCCCGATGCCGCTCTCCTCGGGCGTCAGCTCGATGGCTGCGGGTGGCCTAGACAACTCGAATTCGACGAGTCTGTAGGCCATCTCACATCCTGTCGGCCATGGCGGCGGGCCGAGATCCCGCCTGGAGATCGTAAAGCCTGGAAAAATGACCGGGCTGGTCGAGCAACCGGCCCGGCGCGCCGGTCTCGACGACACGTCCCTTCGACAGGACGATGATCTGGTCGGCCGCCCGCACCGTCGAAAGCCGGTGAGCGATGACAACCACGGTACGGTTGCGCGAGAACTGCTCGAGCGCCAATTGGAAGGCCTGTTCCGTTTCGATGTCGAGTGCGTTCGTCGCTTCGTCGAGCAGCAAAATATCGGGATCGCGCAGGATCGCGCGGGCAAGCGCTATGCGCTGCCGCTGTCCTCCGGAAAGGCGCATGCCCTGATCGCCTATGAGGGTGTCGTAGCCTTGCGGCAGGGCGCTGATGAAATCATCGGCTTTGGCTATCCTCGCCGCTTCCCGGATGCGTTCGATGCCGGCATCGAAATCGGCATAGCCGATATTGGCTTCGATCGTGTCATTGAAAAGGTGGACTTCCTGCGACATCACGGAGAGACGTTCCCGCCAGCGGCGCAGGTCGAACGCCGGCAGCGGGGTGTCGCCGACGATGATCTCCCCGGAAATTGGATCCCGGAAGCGAAACAAGAGCGACAGAACGGTGGATTTGCCGGCGCCGGATTCACCAACGAAGGCCGTCGTCTTGCCGGCGGGTATGGAAAAGGAGACGTTGTCCAAGGCAAGCGGTTCGCCCGGCGCGTAGCGGAAGGATACGTTCCGGAATTCCACCGCATGGCCGGCAGACGGCGCCACGGCGTCTCCGCCACTGAGAAAAGGCGTGCCGGTCGTAGATAGGAACTCATCCACGTCATCGATCGCCGCGCCGATGCCGTCGAGCGCAATCTTCGATTGCAGAAGCTCCTTTACCGGCCCCTGCAGACGATAGAGCAAGGACAGGAATGCCGCCAATGCGGCGATTCCGGTGTCGGTCTGCTTGGCGACGAGGATAAGGACGCCAATCATGATCGCGATCGACATTTCGGCAACCGGTCCCGGAGCCGCCCACAGCATGTCGAGGCTCAACAGCCTTTGCCGCACCCGGTCGGAGATCTGCCTCAGACGCGAGCTCTCGTAATCCTCACGGGCGAACGCGCGTATGAGCTGCAGGGAGTTGATGCTCTCCCACATGCGCAGCCCGAACTGCTTGTTCTCCTCGACGACAGCCTTGCCCGTCGCATCGGCCCGCCGCGTGGCAAAACGGATGGCGAAGGCGGCCAGGCCCAACAGCGATAGCGACAGCAGCGTCAACTTGACGGAGATCGCGAGCATCAGCACGACGAAGACGGTGAAGGTGCAGGCGCAGACGATCAGCCGATAGCAGAGGCTCAGTCCCTGGCTGAGCTTCCAGGTATTGTTGGCGATCGTGGTGACGATATCTGCGCGTTTGTTCTCGACCCGGTAGTCGATGCACGAACTGATCGTCTGGTCGAATACGCGGCATCTGAGCTGATGGGCGACCTGCCCATCAATATATCTGCTTACCCAGGTGTTGATGAGATTGACGGCGATCTTCAAGAGGATGCTGAAGCACAACACCGCCACCAGGACGGCAGTGACGTATTGGGCCGGAACGGGCGACAGGAGGCGATCGAAGAGCGGTTTCCACCGACTTGGCGTCGCGGCGGCGCCAAGGCTTTCTATCAGGGGGATGAAAAGGAACAGGCCGGCGCCTTCCAGGACCGCCGCGGCCAGGCCAAGCGCCACTATGGTCGGACCGGCCCAGGCCGGCGCCGCCGCCAGGCGGAATATCCTCCGCATCCGTGTCAGCAGAGAAGGCATCACCAGGCCATCTCGTGATAAGGCGGTCTGGGTTCGGCGTTGCGTACACGCCGCCAGCCGGCCTTCATCCATCGGGGAACCAGCCTTGCGCGGCAATACGTATCCAGCATGCCGGGCAGATGCGAGAAAGCCATTCGAGGCTCCAGCACCACCAGCCGCCGGATGAGTTCGCAGGCCGCCAGAACACGGCCGCCCATCAGACCCCTTACGGCGAGCCACGCCAGCATGTCGGTTAGATGCGCATCCATCTCGCCGCTCAATTCGGGATATTTCTCGCGGTACTCCGCGAGCACGATTTCGCACGAGCGCAGCATCTGCCGGACATCGCTGGACATGTTGGAGTTGGTCATACGGTAGCCGACGAGATATTGCGGTACGACACGGAATTCGAAGTGCTCCGCAACGCGCAGGCACATCAGCATGTCCTCGCAGCCTTGCGCATTCCGTGCCCGCAGCGAGGAATCGAACCCGCCTGCCGCAAGGAAGGCTGCGCGCCGCAGCATCATGGAACTGCCGTTGCCGACAAAATTGCGACGGCACATATGCTGCAACACACGGCCTTCGGCGAGAGGTTGGTTGTTCAACGAATAGACGCGGTCCTCGGCGTCGATCATGGCGAACCAGCAATAGGCAAGCCCGGCCGCGGGGCCGCCATCCAGCAGCACCGCCAATTGCTGTTCCACTTTGGTGGGCGCCCATAGGTCGTCCGCGTCGACAAAGGCCAGGAATCCGGCCCCGGTCAATGCCACGCCGAAATTGCGCGCAGCCGCCACCCCGCGATTTGCCTGATGCACGAGGCGAATGCGCGGATCGCGGCTTGAATGCTCCATGACGATTGCCGCCGACATGTCGGTCGACCCATCGTCGACGACAATGATGTCCAGCGCGGAATAGGTCTGGCTACGAACGCTCTCCAGCGTTGCCCCTATGGTGCGTTCTGCATTGTACATGGGCACAACGACACCGACTGTGGGGCTATCGATCGTCATATGAAGGCTTAACCCCGCAGATTGGATGCGTCACTGCACGGCCACGAACTGCGTCGTGCACAAAGTCCCTTCGCTAAAATTCCCGCTGGCTTGATGAGCCCGCTGTTCGATTTAATTACCGCCCGCTGAAGAAGCGGACGGTCGATATCAAGCTATAATGAAGGGCAGCAAAAGGGCCGCTTCCAGCGGCGAGAGTAAGAAATTCTAACGCCTTGAAAGAATGCTTGAAAACGCTTCGACATTCGACGCGGGCCCTCCATCGGCAGCATTACCCGTATCTACCATGGCGAACCGCAAATTAAGGGCTACCAACAAAGGAGTAGGCGGGAATTCTGCGTCCCGGAAGAGGGACGGCAAGGGAGTGAACGCTGGTAGCGGAGGAGGGATTCGAACCCCCGACACAAGGATTATGATTCCTCTGCTCTAACCGACTGAGCTACTCCGCCGCCGCGAGATCGGCGCCGCATTCCGATTTGGACCGATCGCCAGCGCGCGCGGATATAAGGTGGCCCTGCCGAGCCTGTCAAGCGCCTGTCCCCGCGCATCATGAAGAGACGGCGAGGACGTTAGAACCGGCCGCAAAATATCGGCGGAGCTGAAGCAGCGGCAAGGCGCCCGCGCGGGTCATGCGGGCGGACCGCTTTTCCGATATCGCCAGCACAAGCTGGGTAGGAGACTGGAAATCCGGCACGCCGGCTTTGGCGGCATGCGAAGCCGGCGGCGGGCGGCAAACGGAAATAGCCGTGAACGTTAAAGAATTGTCACATAGTTCCAACGGGGTTGAGTTCCGCGCCCGTGACCGATATGTCTCGCGGCATCAGTTCCCGGGTATTCCTTCATGAAACCGCGCATAGCAGTCCTCGGCTGCGGATATTGGGGCAGCAATCACATCCGCACCCTGAAATCGCTCGACGCCCTTTATGCCGTCTCAGACGCGAATCGGGCGCGGGCGGAAGGCTTCGCCAGCGAACAGGAATGCCTGGCGATCGATCCGGACGAACTGCATGAGCGCGACGACGTCGACGCGATCGTCATGGCGCTGCCGCCGCAATTCCATGCCGAAAACGCCATACGCGCCGCCCGCAGCGGCAAGGATGTCCTCGTCGAAAAGCCGGTCGCGCTCACCGTCGCGGATGCGGAGCGGGCGGTGAAGGCCGCGCGCGACGAGCGCCGCGTCTTCATGGTCGGACATGTGCTGCGCTTCCATCCCGCCTTCGAACGCCTCAAGGCGCTCATCGATGCGGGCGAACTCGGAGAGGTGAGATATATCCATTCCCATAGGCTCGGCCTCGGCAAATTCCATACGGAGAATGACGCTTTATGGGATCTCGCTCCGCATGATCTCTCGATGATCGTCGCCATCACCGGCGAACCGCCGGATGAAATAAGGGGCGAGGGGGCCGCGCTCCTCGACCATCTAAGCGATTTCGCCCATCTGCATATGCATTTCCCGAGCGGCATCCGAAGCCATCTTTTCGCTTCGCGTCTCAATCCCTATCGCGAGCGGCGACTGACGGTCGTCGGCACGCGCGCCATGGCGGTATTCGATGATGTCGCGCCGTGGGAGCGCAAGCTTGCCGTCTATCGGCATGCGATCTGGCAGGATAGCGGCCAATGGGCCTTCACCGCCAACGAGCCGTCCTATGTCAAGGTCGAGGAAGGCATGCCGCTCACGCGCGAGTTGCAGCATTTCATCCACTGCATCGGCACGCGTGAGGAGCCGAGGACGAACGGGGAGGAGGCGATCCGGGTTCTCGAGATCCTGACCGCCGGCACGGTGACGCACGATTCGCCAACCCATCCGGCTCTGCCGTAGGCGCTTTCGGCAGAGAACTCTCAGGAAAACGCGGGCTGGATCGGCTGCTCGTTCAACCTGGACAGCATGGCTTCGGCCTCGGCGCCCCGCTCGGTGCGCTCGATGAAGCCGCCGCCAAGGACGCGGGCTTCGTTGCCGTCATCGGAATAGAGCGCGCAGGCCTGACCCGGCGCGACGCCGGCCTCGCCGTCAATGAGTTCGATCGAGATCGCGCCGTTGTCCCGTCTCAGCACAGCCGGCCGAGGCGGGCGCGTGGATCGCACCTTGGCGAAGAGTTCGAGCCCATGGGCGGGGACATCGGCCAAGTCTTCGTCGCCCAGCCAGTTCATGTCGCGCAGGAACAGGCGATGGGTTTCGAGCGCCTCGCGCGGACCGACGACGACACGCGCATGCCGGGCATCAAGATGGATCACGTAAAGCGGTTCGCCGGCGGCTACGCCGATGCCTCGCCTCTGGCCGATCGTGAAGCGTAGGATGCCGTCATGCCGGCCGAGCACGCGGCCATCCATATGCACGATCTCCCCGGGAGAGGCGGCGCTCGGTCGCAGCTTGGCGATAATGTCGGAATATTTTCCCTGCGGCACGAAGCAGATGTCCTGGCTGTCGTGCTTGGCGGCGACGGCGAGGCCCATCTCTTCCGCCATCCGCCTCACATCCGGCTTGGCTAGCCCACCGAGCGGAAAGCGCAGATAATCGACCTGTTCCTGCGTGGTGGCGAAAAGGAAATAGCTCTGGTCGCGGTCGCCGTCGACAGGCCGGTAGAGCGCACGATGGACGCCGTTCGGGCGCGAGCGGATATAATGGCCCGTCGCAAGCGCGTCGGCGCCGAGATCCCGCGCGGTTTCAAGCAGGTCGGCGAATTTGACGGTCTGGTTGCACGAAACGCAGGGAATGGGCGTCTCGCCGGCGACATAGCTTTCCGCGAAGGGATTGATGACCGCCTCGCGGAACCGCTTCTCATAATTGAGGACGTAGTGCGGGAGGCCAAGCGCCTCCGCGACGCGGCGCGCGTCGTCTATATCCTGCCCGGCGCAGCAGGAACCGACCCGGTGGACGGCCGCGCCATGGTCGTAAAGCTGGAGCGTCACGCCGACGACGTCATAGCGTTCCCTTTTCAGCAGGCCCGCGACGACTGAGGAATCGACGCCGCCGGACATGGCGACGACGACGCGCGTCTCTTCGGGACGGCCGGGAAGATCGAGGCTGTTCATTTTCCAAATTCCGCTGTTGCGCCTGCATATATAGGAGGCGGCAAGGAAAATATAGGGCAAGCGGAGATCAGCTTACAGTGAGATGCCGCCTATACGCGCTGGTCTCGGCGAGCCCATTTTCATCGCGGAGAAGGCAATCATATGTCTCGGGCGCGGGCGTCGTGCCCGGCCGCTGCGCGCCATTTGAGACAAATTGCAGGTACGGGGGTAACTCTCCCTTCATTGTCCATGTGCTTGGCTATGTTGGCGCTTAGGTAAATTTTAAAA
>JBQCEL010000177.1:0-15359 GCA_051960255.1 Rhizobiaceae bacterium | reverse complement strand
CGACCACGACCCCGCCCATAAAATAATGCGCGGTCGGCACGACCTCGACCCGGCCAGCGGCGAGATCGAAGCCGCAATCGGCGCAGCGCTTGACCATGCCCTTGAACTTGCGGCGCACATTGTCGGGGCCGAGATGCGCCATGGAGATATAGACACCGCCATTCTCGGACGTGTTGTTCTTGCGCATTTCGGAATAGATCGCCCGGCTGACGATATCGCGCGTCGCCCGCTCCCCCTGCTGGTCGTAGTCGAACATGAAGCGATGGCCGTAGCTGTTGAGCAATTGGCCGCCGGCGCCGCGCAGGCCTTCCTCCAGCACCGTGCCGGTCATCTTGGTGCCCTCGCCGGCGAGCAGGCCGGTCGGGTGGAACTGGACCATCTCCATGTCGCGCAGCGGCAGCCCGACCCTCAGCGCCATGGCGAGGCCGTCCATCGTCTTGTCGCCGGATGGCGTGTGGTAGCGGTACATGGTCGGGCCGCCGCCGGTCGCCATCAGAACGGTCTTCGCGCGGACGAAGCGGAAGCGGCCGGTGCGCATGTCGATGAACAGAACGCCGGCAAGGGCGGAGCCATCGCGGGTCGGCACGAGGCCGATGGCGCGATGTTCCTGCAGGCGCTCGACGGGGCGCGACAGGACCTGTTCCATCAGCCGGTTGATGATCTCGATGCCGGTGAGGTCGCCCTTATGGACGGTGCGATCCGCCGTCTGGCCGGCAAAAGCTTTCTGGTGGAGCGTTCCGTCGGGATTGCGGTCGAAAAAGCAGCCGATCTCGTTTTCGAGTTCGCGCACCCTGACGACCGCCTGCTCGCAGAGCTTCCATGCCATGTCCTGGTTGGGCAGCCATTTGCCGCCGCGGATCGTGTCCATGAAATGCCGCTCGACGGAATCGCCGTGGCCAAGTGCGACGTTGTAGCCGCCCTGCACCATGCGGGTGCAGCCGCATTTTCCGACGAGCCCTTTCACCGCAATCGTGATGCGCGTGCCGGAGGGCGCCGATTGCTGCGCATGCAGCGCCGCGAAAAGGCCCGCTCCGCCCGTTCCGAGGATCAGGATGTCGGTATCGTGCCGGTCGATTTCGAACCGCGAAGCCATGGTCAGATCGCCTGCAGGAAAAAGGTGCCGGAGATGAGAAATGCGACGGCGACGGCGCCCGCGGCCAGCGCCTTTTGCCTGCTGCTCCAGGGCAGGAATTCCAGCGCAAGCAGCCGCAGGCCGCCAAAGACATGCACGGCGAGGAGGAAAACCAGCCCGAACTCGGCGAATTTGACCATCGGCATGTCCGTCCACCGCAAAAACGTGTCGAGCCTGGCGGAGTGCCTCAGCGCCAGCGAGAGCACGTAGAAATGGGCCGGCAGGAACAGCGCCAGCGCCAGCCCCGACACGCGGTGGAGCATAAACGCCAGCCACAGGGGATGATTGCGGTGCGGCCGGATCATCATGCCGTCACCGAAAAGACGGCCGTCAGGCCTATGGCGAGCAGGCCGACGCAGACGAGCCAGCCGACCGCCGCAAGCGGAACGCCGCGAAGCCCGAGCGTTTCCGCCGCGATGACGCGAACGCCGATCGCGGCGTGGATCGACACGGCGACGACGAATGCGCCGTAGAAGAGGCCCCATCCGACGCTGCCTTCAGTGCGCGAGAGAATTTCGCCGGCGGAAATGCCGCCCTGCACGGCATAGATCATCACCGCGATATGACCGAGCGCCAGCGGCGCCATGACGAGAGCGCTCAGGCGCTGGAGCATGTAGAGCCTGAGATCAAGCATTGCGCGTCCCCTTGCCGAACCAGGATTTCGCCGTCTCCCGCTTGAGGCCGGCGATGGAGGCGATCGGCGTCAGTTCATTGGGGCAGAAAACCGCGCAACTCCCCTGCGAGTGGCAATTGTGGCAGCCTCCGCCCTTCGACACGGCGTCGAGGACGACCGATCGCGCCCCATCCTTCGCGTCGTTGACGAGCGTCCACGCGCGGTTCAGCGCGGCGGGACCGAGATAGGAGGGATTCGCGGCGACCGTATCGCAGGCGGCGTAGCAGACGGCGCAATTGATGCACTCGATGCCTTCGTCGGCCCGCTGGCGTTCCGGTGTCTGCGGATCGATAGGCGCGATTTCCTCCTCGCGCGTCCTCGTGGGGTGAAACACGCCCTCCGCCGCCACCCATTTCTCGAAGAAAGGGTCCATATCCGTCACGAGATCCTTGACGACCGGGAGGTTGCGCAGCGGCGCGATCTCGATCCGTCCGGCCTTCGCAACCTTGCGGACATGGGTCCGGCAGGTCCAGCGCGGTTCCCCATTCACCATCATGGCGCAGGAACCGCACATGCCGACACGGCAGGCGAAACGATAGGAGAGCGTCGGGTCGAGATTCTGCTGAATGAAGGCGACCGCGTCGAGGACGGTCTGACTTTCCTTCTCGGGAACTTCATAGCCTTCGAAGCGGCCCAAAAGCCCGTCGCCGCGCCAAACAGAGATTTGCAGAACCTCGCTTCCCAAGGCCATGCCACACTCCGACTTTGCCCGGACAAGATTGTCTGTCACCCCTATAAGTAAGAAATAAAGTAACAAAAAGGGAGAAATTCTGACATTTTCTGTAAGATTTACTTGCAATATGGCGGCCGCAATTCGGCGCGATCACGGCGTTGTCGAGCCTGATTCCCGGCGCGGACGAGGTCTCCTTGATCGCATGACCGCCGATCGTCCTCAGCGCCTCAGCCTCGCTGGTATTTGATAAAGGGCGTCTTCTTCCCCACGCGGTCATAGAGCAGCCGGGCGGTATGGTTGAATTCCTGCGTCATCCAATAGACCGTCGCGGCATCGCGCTTGTCGGCGACGGCGTAGACGGCCTCGATCAGCGCTCGGCCGATGCCCTTGCCGCGCATTTCCGGATCGGCGTAGAGGTCCTGGAGGTAGCAATTGTTCTTTTCCGACCAGCAGGTGCGGTGAAAGATGTAGTGGACGAGACCGACCGGCTTGCCATCGACGAGGGCGAGCATGCCGTTCGGCTCGTATTCGCCTTCGGCGAAGAGGCGCGCCCAAGTAGAATCGAAGACGCTGTCGGGCAATTCGGCCTCGTAAAAGGCCAGATACGCCGTCCACAGGCGCCGCCATTCCGCATAGTCGGACGCGTCTATCGGGCGAACTGCAATTTCCGGCATTACTTCCCTCCGCCTTGTCGGACCGGTATTTGCGCCCGGTTGCCAAGCTCCTTCAACAGACCAGACCGGCAAAAGGACTATCCCTGCCGCCGCGCCATGAAGGCGAGCCGCTCGAAGAGATGCACGTCCTGCTCGTTCTTGAGCAGCGCCCCGTGCAGCTTCGGCAGCATGTTTTTGGGATCGGTCCTCAAATCTTCCGGCGCGATATCGTCGGCGACGAGCAGCCTGATCCAGTCGAGCGCTTCCGATGTCGATGGCTTCTTTTTCAGCCCCGGCACGTCGCGCACTTCATAGAATTGCGTCAGCGCAGCGCGCACCAGCGATTGCTTGATGCCGGGATAATGGACATCGACGATCCTTTGCAGCGTTTCCATGTCGGGAAAGCGGATATAATGGAAGAAGCAGCGGCGCAGGAACGCGTCCGGCAGTTCCTTCTCGTTGTTGGAGGTGATGATGACGATCGGCCGTTGTTTCGCGCGGATCGTCTCGCCGGTCTCGTAGACGAAGAACTCCATGCGATCGAGTTCCTGCAGCAGATCGTTCGGAAATTCGATGTCGGCCTTGTCGATCTCGTCGATCAGGAGCACGACCTTGCGATCGGCGGCGAAGGCGTCCCACAATTTGCCGCGCTTGATATAGTTGGCGATGTCGTTGAAGCGCTCGTCGCCGAGTTGGCTGTCGCGCAAGCGCGAAACGGCGTCATATTCATAAAGCCCCTGCTGCGCCCGCGTCGTGGATTTGACGTTCCATTCGATCAGGTCGAGGCCGAGCGCCGCGGCGACCTGGCGCGCGAGTTCCGTCTTGCCCGTTCCGGGCTCTCCCTTGACCAGAAGCGGACGCTCCAGCGCGATCGCCGCGTTGACCGCGACCATCAGATCCTTGTCGGCGACATAGGCGGAGGTTCCTTCGAAGCGCATCTGGCGATCCCTGTCTTTCATGGCGCAAAACTAGACGAAGGACCCTGGAAGAGGAACACTTCGATTCCAAGAGCGTCGGTTGCGGCCCTTGACCCTGCCTCCGCCGCTTCCGATGCCAAAAGGCGCTGGCGGAGTTTCGGCACGCGACCTATATTGGCTTCCGGCGTTCTGCGCTTCGCGGCAGGAGTAACTTATCCCCGGGGCCTTATTGATCCCTAGGGAGCTGTCCCTGTCCGGACTCGTGGGTTCGGACACACGGCGCCCACCTACTTTGTAGGCACCCGGGATCAACCTCTCCACCGGTCGTCGTGGTTCGCCGCGAAATGTCGGATTTGAGGCCGCACTTGGCCCGGCATGCGGTTATTTCTTTGCCGACATTTCACAGTCCTGCCGAAGCGTTCATCATGGATTCCCTCAAGGAACTGAAAAAGCAACATCGCGCCGAGGCGCTTTCCCGTCGCGACCAGATGGACCCGGCCTTGAGGGTCGAAGGGGCGATGGCGCTCCTGAACCACGCCTCGGCGATCGAACTCACCCCCGATGAGGTCATTTCGGGTTTCTGGCCGATCCGCTCCGAAATGGACATCCGCCCGCTCATGTTCGCGCTCAGGGAGCGCGGCGCGCGACTGACGCTGCCCGCGATCATCGACCGCGAAACGATCGTCTTCCGGGAACTCGTCCGCGATGCGCCGCTGATCGACATGGGGTTCGGCACCAAGGGTCCCGGCGAAGAGGCTTCTATCCTCGATCCAACGCTGATGCTCGTACCGCTTGCCGCCTTCGACCAACGCGGCCATCGCATCGGCTACGGCGCCGGGCACTATGACAGGGCGATTGCACGTCTCCACGCGAAGGGTCTCAAGCCGGCGCTGATCGGCGTCGCCTTCGACTGCCAGGAGGTCGCGGCCGTGCCGAACGAGGCGCACGACGTCCGGCTCGACGCTATCCTTACGGAAAGCGGCTTGCGGACCTTTGCGGCCGACTGATAGGAAGGGCCGGGCGCAATTTGCGGTTTTGGGCCGCATATGAAACAACGGTTTGATGCGTTTTCTCTTTCTTGGCGACATGGTGGGGCGGACAGGAAGGACGGCGGTCTTTGAACGGCTGCCGGGCCTGATTTCCGATTTCAAACTCGATTTCGTCGCCGTCAACGGTGAGAACGCGGCCGGGGGTTTCGGCATCACCGAGGAGATTTTCCAGAATACGCTCGCCGCCGGCGCCGATGTCGTCACGACTGGCAACCATGTCTGGGACCAGCGCGAGGCTCTTTCCTTTGCGCCGCATGAGGAGCGCTTCCTGCGGCCGCTCAATTTTCCGAGAGGCACGCCCGGTCGCGGGGCAGGGCTCTACAGCGCGCGCAATGGCGCCAGGATCATGGTCGCGAATGTCATGGGCCGCGTCTTCATGCATCCGGAACTCGACGATCCCTTCCAGGCGATTGAGAACGAACTCGAAGCCTGCCGCCTCGGCCAGCACGCCGATGCGATCATCATCGACTTCCATGCCGAGGCGACATCGGAGAAATTGTGCTTCGGCCATTTCGTCGACGGCCGCGCCAGCCTCGTTATCGGCACGCATACCCACCAGCCCACGGCCGACCACCAGATCCTCACCGGCGGGACGGGCTACATGACGGACGCCGGCATGTGCGGCGACTATGACTCCTCGATCGGTATGAACTGGGACGAGCCGCTCAACCGTTTCCTCTCGAAGGTGCCGAAGGGCCGTTTCGAGGCGGCCAACGGCCCGGCGACCATTTCCGGGCTCGCTGCGGAGATCTCCGACCGGACGGGCTTCGTAGAGAAGATCGCGCCGCTGCGCCTCGGTCCGCGGCTCGAGGAAACGGTTCCATCCTTCTGGAACTGACGGGCGACGAGTATCGGTTTCGGCCGCCTGCACCCTGATCCATCTCGTCAGCCTGCTGACCCCGCCGCCGCGGGAAGACGGAAAAACATGGCGAGTTTCAGGCTTTCGGCGATCCGTTCGGCGCGGACGATGAAAACTTCCGCGATGCCCGGAGGACAAAGCTCATTCGCCGTCCCGCGGAAATGCGACAGCCAGATCGCGAAATCCTCTTCGCGCACCTGCTTCAGCTTGAGATGCGCCGGAACGGGCCGCCCCTCATAGGATCTCGTCTTGAGGATCACCGAGCACCAGAATTCCGTCATCTTCTCCAGATGCGGCTCCCAATCCTCGCCAATGACGCCGGCGAAAATCGGTCCAAGCCGCTCGTCCTTGCGCACGCGGCCGTAAAAATCGCGCACCAGCCGGCCGATGAAGGCGCGGTCGATATCAGGATGCTCCAGCGGGCCTTCCGGCAGGGGCGGCGGCACGAGATGCGGCGGCATTTGGCTTCTTTCTTAAAGTGGAATATGATATGCATATTTAATCCGGAAGCATCCAAGGCTCAAGGGTGAAGTTTTCGGCTGCGGGCTGAGCGACGACAATGAACCCTGTTCGTGTGAGGGATGGTACATTCGAGGTCGAGGCCTCCTACCTCGCGGAGCATTTCCGCATCCGTGCGGCCGACGTAGGGGCGATGATCCGCGACGAGCGCATCAAGGCGCGCTGCGAACGTGGCGAGAAAGAAGATGCGGGCTGTTACAGGCTGAGTTTTCGCTTCGGCGCCGCGCGGCTCAGCCTCGTCATCGATCAGAGCGGCAATATTTTACGCCGCATGAGCGTCCGGTGGCCCGAGCGATCATAATATCTGCCCAAAAAAGCCGCCGGTTCGGAATCGATGTCGCTTTCTGATACGGTTTTCGGCAGCGGTGCTGTCATCTTAGGTGATCAGGTTCGACAAAAGGTGTTTCGCGGTGGCCGATAAACGTGACGACGAACTTTCCCAATATGCATCGCCGCCCTGCTTCATGCATGAACTCGGCCCGGATGGCGTGAGCGGGGTCCTCCGATCCGACGGCTGGGCCGACGTCTCCAGATGGCGGAAGGCGGAACGCCAGCGGCTCATCGGGGCGCGGATGGTATTTTCCCAGCAGGAGCGCGAAACTCGCTCGCAAAGGATCGCCGCCGGGCTTGATCGGGCGATCGGCGACCCGAACGGTCGCATCGTCTCGATCTATTGGCCGTTTCGCGGCGAACATGATTTGCGCAATTGGGGAAATACCGTGATCGAGCGCGGCGGCAGGATCGCGCTCCCCGTGGTCGTCCAGAAAGGGCATCCTCTCGAGTTCCGGTGCTGGGCTCCGGGCGATCCGATGGAGCGCGGCGTCTGGAATATCCTCGTTCCGGCGCGCGGCCCAGCCGTCCTGTCCGATGTCGTGATCGCGCCGCTCGTCGGCTATGATGGTCAGAGCTATCGCCTG
Organism: Rhizobiaceae bacterium; assembly: GCA_051960255.1. Classification (GTDB taxonomy): domain Bacteria; phylum Pseudomonadota; class Alphaproteobacteria; order Rhizobiales; family Rhizobiaceae; genus Mesorhizobium_L. The sequence continues at coordinate 7,967 of JBQCEL010000177.1, read as the reverse complement.
GGGTATGGCGGCGGGTTCTTCGACAGGACGCTTGCCTCCATGCCGCGCAAGCCGCTGACGATCGGCATCGGCTATGCCGAAAGCAGGCTGGCGACGATCTATCCACAGCCGCACGACATTCCGATGGATCTCATCGTAACGGACGAAGCGGGCAGCTCCTGACGAACCCCCGCGCGCTTCAATTCCGGCCTATTCGGCAGGTCTTAAGGTCAGCTTGAGAGGCTGCAGCCCGTCGATCGACCCTTCCAGCACATCGCCCGCGATGACCGGCCCGACGCCTGCCGGCGTTCCGGTATAGAGAAGATCGCCTGGCATGAGGTGATAGTAGCAGGAGAGATGGGCGATCAGTTCGTCCACCTTCCAGACCAGTTCATCGAGCGTCGAATCCTGCCTGACCCCGCCATTGACCGTCAGTCTGATCCTGCGCCCTTCCAGCGAAGGGATTTCAGAAGCCCTGGTAATCGGCCCGGCGACGGCGGAATTCTCGAAGGCTTTGCCGAAATCCCAGGGGCGGCGCAAATCCTTCGCATTCTGCTGCAGGTCCCGCCGCGTCATGTCGAGGCCGCAGGCATAGCCGTAGACGGCGGCCATGGCGTCCTCCTTCGCGGTGCGGAAAGCGGGGGCGCCGATGGCGACGACGAGTTCCATTTCGTGATGAAGATTTTTGGTGCCGAGCGCATAGGGCACGGTGGCGCCTGATCGGGTCAAGCTGAGGGCCGGCTTCAGGAAATAGAAGGGTGCTTCGCGGTCGACCTCATTTCCCATTTCTTTCGCATGCTCGACATAATTGCGTCCTACACAAAAGATGCGGGTGACGGGAAAAAGCCTTTTCTCGCCGACGACCGGCAGCGCCGGCTGCGGCGGGACAGGAAAAAGAAAATCACTGCTGCTCATCTGATTACCTCTCGCCATGCCTTTTCCCAGCTTGTAGGGAGAGGGTCAACCGATTCGCTGCCGGAAGGGGTCGTCTCCCTTCATCTCGTGCATAGCTGCTATGCAGTTTCCTCGCTTGCTGAATCATTAGGCAGAAGCCATATTCCGCGTGCTGGTGATCTTCCTCCTCCCAGAGAGCCAGCATCGAATGCGGCGCACCTCCTCCCGCGCCGCTATTCAGATCAGGCCCGTCGCTCCTCCTCCCGCGACGGGCCTTTTTCTTTTCTCTCTCCGCCCGCCTTGTGACGGCCGCAATTCCCACGCCTACAATGAAGCCGCAGATTTCTGCTGCCTTTCCTATCTCGCTGCCTCGGGAACCATGATCCGCGTCTTCTGCCAGGTCATCGCATGGCTTCTGCTTGCCGGCATCATCTTCGTCACCGTGTCGCCAATCGGATTGCGTCCGGACCTCGGCGAGGGTCCCAATCTCGACAGGGTGATTGGCTTTCTCGTGACCGGCTTCTTCTTTGGCGTCGGCTACGGCCGGCATTGGATCATGGTCCTGCTTGCCGTCGTCGCGGGCGCATTTGCGATCGAGGCGCTGCAGCTCCTGACACCCGACAGGCATGCAAGGCTGATCGACGCCAGCGTCAAGGCGGTCAGCGGCGGGGCTGGTTTTCTCATAGGCCATGCGTCCCTCGCCATGCGGCTGAAGCGAGGCTGAGGATAGAGCCTCCGGCTACAACACCGTATCGGTCACGGCCGGGCGGATGCGGATGCGGGTGATGCGGTTCTTCTCGCGCTTCAGGATGATGAAGCGCTTGCCGTGAAAGGTGAAGGCCTGTTTCTCCTCCGGGATCGTCTGGGTCTCGTGGATGACGAGGCCGGCGACGGTGGTCGCCTCTTCGTCGGGCAAATTCCAGTCGAGCGCGCGGTTGAGATCACGGATCGGCACGGAGCCATCGACGACGACGGAGCCGTCCGCCTCCTGCTTGACGCCCTGCATGTCGATGTCATGTTCGTCCGCGATCTCGCCGACGATCTCCTCGATGATGTCTTCCAGTGTCACCATTCCCTCGACCTCGCCATATTCATCGACGACGATGGCGAAATGCGCCTTGCGGCGCAAAAACGCGTTGAGCTGATCCTGCAGGGACGTCGTGTCCGGCACGAACCAAGGCTTGGTCGCGACCTTGGCGATGTCGATCGCGGAGTGGTCGTTGTTCGCCTCATTGAGCGCGCGCAGCAGATCCTTGGCGTGGACCACCCCGATGATGTTGTCGGTGGAATCCTTCCATATCGGGATGCGCGTATAGGGACTGTTGAGGATTTCGCGGACGATCAGTTCGGGCGCCTGCTCGGCATTGACCGACATCATGCCGGTACGATGCACCATCACGTCCGACACCTCCAGTTCACCGAGATCGAGAAGCCCGCCGAGACGGTCGCGTTCCTGCTTGATCACGGCGCCCTCCCTTAGAAGCACCTCGACGGTTCCGCGCAATTCCTCGCGGGCCGAAAGCAGGGACATGTTCTTGTCGAAGCGGACGCCGCAAAGCCACAACACGCCGCGGACGATGCGGTTGATAAGCGCGGAGAGCGGCCCGACGACGAAAACGAAGAGATTGACGAGCGGCGCGACCGCCAGCGAGAAGCGGTCCGGCGTGGTGATCGCCCAGGATTTCGGCAGCACTTCCGCGAAGATGACGAGCAACACCGTCATCGCGGCCGTGGAATAAGCTACGCCCCTGGCGCCGAAAAGCTCAAGGAACACGGAGGTGGCGAGCGAGGACGCCAATATGTTGGCGAGATTGTTGCCGATGAGCAGCGCGCCGATCAGCCGGTCACGATGGCCGATGAGGCGGTTGACGATGCCGGCGCCCGTCGAGCCGGAATGTTCGAGCGACAGCATGCGCGCCCGCGAGGCGGCGGTCAGCGCTGTTTCCGAACCGGCAAAGAACGCCGAAAAGATGATGCACAGGAAGATCGCGCCGCAGGTGATCCAGAGGGCCGTCGTCATCCCTTGTGGTTTTCCCTCAGAAAGGCCAGGACTTCGGATGCGGGCACGTCCCTGGCGATGAAAGCCTCACCGATGCCGCGAGTCAGAATGAAGGTCAGCGCGCCGCGCGCCACCTTCTTGTCCTGGCGGATATAGTCGAGAAGCCGTTCTGGGCCAGGCAGCGCGCCGGGAATGTCGGCGATGCTGGTTGGAAGGCCGACGGCGGCAAGATGCGCCTCGACCCGGCGGCCATCGTCGGAACTGGCGAGATTCATGCGCGTGGAGAAGCGGTGCGCAAGAGCCATCCCGATCGCGACGCCTTCGCCATGAACCAGTCTTTCGCTGTCGTAACCGGTCGCGGCTTCTAATGCGTGGCCGAACGTGTGGCCGAGATTGAGAAGCGCCCTCTCGCCCGTCTCCAATTCGTCCCGCGCCACCACATCGGCCTTGGCGCGACAGGATTCCGCGATCGCATGGGTGCGCGCCGGGCCTCCGTCGAATATCTCGCGCCAGTTCCTCTCCAGCCAGGCGAAGAAGTCCGGACGGTCGATCAGCCCGTATTTAGCGACTTCCGCATAGCCGGCGCGGAATTCGCGCGGCGAAAGCGTATCAAGCGCGCCCGTATCCGCCAGAACGAGACGGGGCTGGTGGAAGAGGCCGACAAGATTCTTGCCGCGCGGCGTGTTGATGCCGGTCTTGCCGCCGACCGAGGAATCGACCTGCGCCAACAAGGAGGTTGGCATCTGGACGAAGCGCATGCCGCGCCTGACCACGCCGGACGCGAAACCCGCCAGATCGCCGATGACGCCGCCGCCAAGCGCGATGACGATATCGCCGCGTTCCAGCCGCGCGCCGAGGATGGCGTCGACGACCTCCTGGAGAGCGTCGAAGCTCTTGGTCTTTTCCCCGGCGGGGAGGATGATCGGAACGGCATCGATGCCCGCGCCCCTGAGCGACGTCAGGAGCGGATCGAGATGGAAGGAGGCGACGTTGTTGTCGGTGACGATCGCCGAACGCACCTCGCCGAAGAGAGCAGCGATGCGCGCGCCGGCTTCCTCGACGAGGCCGCGGCCGATGACGATGTCGTAGGCGCGTCCGCCGAGCCCGACCTCGACCTTCACCGCATCGCTCATTCTATCTCCCCGCGGATCGCAACACCCAGCAGCGCGGCCAATTCTTCAAGAACCTCCTCGGCAATGATCTCGCGCTTTTCGTCGCGCGTCGTCACCGTGATCCGGGCCGAGGCATAGACGGGGTAGCGTTCGTCCATCAGCTTCCGCATCACCGCGCGAGGGTCCGGCGTGCGCAGCAGCGGCCGGTTCGGCCGTTTCGCCACACGCTGCATCAGAAGATCAAGATCAGCCTGAAGCCAGACCGAAATGCCGCGCTCGGCGATGTTGCGCCTGGTCTCCGCATTCATGAACGCGCCGCCGCCCGTGGACAGAACCTGCGGCCCGGTTTTCAGCAGCCGCTCGATCACGCGCTGTTCGAGCGCGCGGAACTCCGCCTCGCCATAGGTGTCGAACAGATCCGGGATCGTCATGCGCGAGATCTCCTCGATCTCGTGATCGCTGTCGATGAAGGGAAGGCCGAGCATCTGCGAGACCTTCCGTCCGATCACCGTTTTGCCGGCTCCCATCAGTCCGACAAAAACGATGGACCGGACGCCGAGCCGGTCGGCCAGCGCTGTCGGATCGAATTTCGCCTGTTTCTCCAGGACCATCATGGGTGAACCGCATCCTTTGCGGTCGTATCGACATGAAAACCGCCCTTGCGTCAAGAATGCCCCATCTGCGAAGCCTTGAAAAGCAATGGGCGTGACCGCATAAGAGAGGAGGACGGCGTTTCTTTTGATGGCGGCCGGCAATCCGGGGCGGAGGCGGATTGATTCATGCCCACTCTTTTCAGGCTGATAACGGTTCTGCTCGTCCTTGCCGGCCTCGTCTATGGCGGGATGTTCGCGCTCGCGTGGTATGTCAAACCCAAGATCGGGATGATCACCGTGAGGGTCCCGCTGGAGAAGATCGAGAAGCGCCAGCAGGAGCAGAAGACCGTCAGCCAATGAGGCTTGTTGCAGTCCCAAAGCCCTGCAGGGGGCTCTTGCTGGAGCGGCGGTGAATGGCAGGTTCCGGCCATCGCATTGAAGCTTTTCTGGAGATGATGAGCGCCGAACGCGGAGCGAGCGGGAATACGCTTGCCTCCTACCGCCGCGATCTCGAGGATGCCGCCGCTTTTCTCGGCGTTTCCCGTCGCAGCCTCGCCGAGGCCGCTCCCGCCGAGATACGGGCTTATTTGGAGGATCTCGCCGCAAGGGGATTCGCCCGGACCTCACAGGCCCGCCGTCTCTCGGCCCTGAGACAATTCTTCAAGTTCCTTTATGCCGAGGGGCTGAGGACGGATGATCCGACCGGCCCGCTCGACAGCCCTAAAAAGGAAAGGCCGCTGCCGAAGACGCTCAGCGAGGAAGATGTCGGCCGCCTTCTCGACCGCGCCGCCGCCGAGGCCGCCGATCCGGACTTTGCCGGCGAGGACCGGGGCGGGGCCAAACGACGGCATGCTCTCGTCGAACTCCTCTATGCCACTGGCCTTCGCGTCTCCGAACTCGTCAGCCTTCCCCTTGCAATCGCGCGCCGGGACGATCGTTTCTTCATGGTCAGGGGAAAGGGCGGCAAGGAGCGGATGGTGCCGCTTTCGAGCAAGGCACGCGCGGCGCTGAAGCTCTGGCTGGCAGAACGAAATCGCATTCCGGCTTTCGCCGACAGTCCTTGGCTTTTTCCCGCCGCCTCGGAAAGCGGCTTCCTACCGCGGCAGGTCTTTGCGCGCGAACTGAAATCACTCGCAGCCCGAGCAGGCATAGCGTCAAAAGATCTCTCCCCCCATGTGCTTCGCCACGCCTTCGCGAGCCATCTCCTTCAAAACGGCGCCGACCTCAGGGCCGTGCAGCAACTTCTCGGCCATTCCGATATCTCGACGACGCAAATCTATACCCATGTGCTGGAGAAGCGTCTTGTCGAACTCGTCCAGAATCACCATCCGCTTGCCGATCCGGACGCGTGACGCTATGGGAACGTCATCTTAAGACGCCGGTAAGGCTCTTATCCGACGATTTCACCGCTGTTTTTGTCCCAGCCTGGCGCGTTCATGTACAATTATCTCGAATTCGAAAAACCCGTAGCAGATCTCGAAGGCAAGATATTCGAACTGAAGAAGCTGAGCGAAAGCGGGGAGGCGGTCGATGTCGCCGACGAGATCGCACGGCTGGAGAAACGCTCTCGCGAAGCCTTGCGCGACGCCTACAAGTCGCTCACCCCATGGCAGAAGGCGCAGGTGGCGCGCCATCCCGACCGGCCGCATTGCCTCGACTATGTGCGGGCGCTCTTCACGGATTTCACGCCGCTCGCCGGCGACCGCGCCTTTGGCGAGGACGAGGCGATCGTCGGCGGGCTGGCGCGGTTTCGCGGCGAGCCCGTCGCCGTAATCGGGCAGGAGAAGGGCAACGATACCAAGAGCCGCCTCAAGCACAATTTCGGCATGGCGCGCCCGGAAGGCTACCGCAAAGCCGTGCGCATCATGGACCTTGCCGACCGCTTCGACATGCCCCTCGTCACGCTGGTCGATACGGCCGGCGCCTATCCCGGCGTCGGCGCGGAGGAACGCGGACAGGCGGAGGCCATCGCCCGTTCGACCGAAAAGTGCCTTTCGGTCCGCATTCCCTCCGTTTCCGTGGTGATCGGCGAGGGCGGATCCGGCGGGGCGATCGCGCTCGCGACGGCGAACCGCGTCTATATGCTCGAACATTCCATCTATTCGGTGATTTCGCCCGAAGGCGCCGCCTCCATCCTCTGGCGCGATTCCGCGCGCGCCCGCGACGCGGCGACCAATATGAAGATCACCGCGCAGGACCTTCTCGACATGAAGGTCATCGATGGGATCATTCCTGAACCGCTCGGCGGCGCGCATCGCGGCGCCGAAACCGTGATCGAGGCCACCGGGCGGCAGATCGACCGCGCTTTCGCCGATCTCGCGGCGCTCGGGGGCGATTTCCGTGAACATCGCCGCGAGAAATTCCTGGCGATCGGGCGCTCGCTTTAATAGCCGATCCGACCTGGCTCATTGCCGCCACAAAATTGCCGCGCGTTTTTCCTAGTCACCGCCGGTTGAGAGCGCGTGGAGCACCCTTGCGGTAATCCATTTTCAAGGTTAACGCCTTATTTTCCTGGTTTTGACGCTGAATCGGCCGCACGCCACCGGGGACGAGAAGACCATCACCATGAATTCCCGCAAGCCCTATGCCGGAATCCTGTTCGCTCTTCTCGTCCTCGCCGGATGTCAGGGCAAGACGCTCGAGGATATCGCGCCGAAGGCGGAGCAGAAGCTGCCGCCCAAGATCCTGCAGCTGATGCAGGCAAAGGGCATGGCGGTTTCCTCGCCCATAATGGTGCGGATTTTCAAGGAAGACGGCGCTTTCGAAGTCTGGAAGCAGCAGAATGACGGCCGCTACGGCCTCGTTGCGACTTATCCGATCTGCAAATGGTCGGGCCAGCTCGGCCCGAAGATGATAGAAGGCGACCGGCAAGCGCCCGAAGGCTTCTACATGATTCATCCCTACCAGATGAATCCGCAGTCGAAATATTACCTCGCCTTCAATATCGGCTATCCGAACGCCTTCGACAAATCGCACGGACGGACGGGCTCGAACCTGATGGTGCATGGCGCCTGCTCGTCCTCCGGTTGCTATTCGATGACGGACGCCGAAGTCGGCCAGATCTACGCCTTTGCTCGCGACGCCTTTAAAGGCGGCCAGCAAGCCTTCCAGATCCAGGCTTTTCCGTTTCGCATGACGGCCGCGAACATGGCGCGCTACCGCAACGATCCCAACATCGACTTCTGGAAGACGCTGAAGGTTGGCTACGATCTTTTCGAGATCACGCACACGCCGCCGAAGGTCGACGTCTGCGACGGCCGCTACGTCTTCGACCAAACGCCGGCCTCGGGGCGCAGCTTCTCGCCCGGCGGCGCCTGCCCGCCGATGTCGCAACCGCCAGACATCGTCGCCGCTTATAAGGCATTCGAGAAGACCTACGACGCCGCCTAT
>JBQCEL010000176.1:0-7269 GCA_051960255.1 Rhizobiaceae bacterium | reverse complement strand
CGAGAATGGCATCCGCGCTTGCACGGGAAACCTGCTGCGACACGATGATCGAGACGAGGCTGCCGAAGCCCGGCTTCACCAGCCGGAGCGGCACATCGCCGGCGATCTTCCGGACATGCAGGAGTCGTCGATCGGCCAGGCAAAGGGCGTCCAGCCCCTCCGCGATTTGGTCGAGCGTTTCGATACGGCGCATTCGGCCCCCTTGTGAAGGATAGCTCAGCAAACTACCAATCTCGCGATGAGAGCTTCAATCCGATTTCGGTTTCGAGCCTGTCGCTCCTGACAGATGGAAACCCAAGTCTTCCGCTTCGCGCCGAGCCCTAATGGCAGGCTTCATCTCGGTCACGCCTATTCGGCTCTTCTCAACGAGCAGATGGCGCGAGAAGCCGGCGGCCGCCTGCTGCTGCGGATCGAGGACATCGATTCGACCCGCTGCACCCCTGAATTCGAAGCCGGCGTTCTCGAAGACCTGGATTGGCTGGGGGTCGAATGGGAGCGTCCGGCAAGACGCCAGTCCGATCACTTCACCGACTATGAGAAGGCGCTTCAGAAGCTCGTTTCGGGCGGTCTTGTTTATCCCGCCTTCATGAGCCGCGGCGAAATCCGCGCCTATATCGCCGACGCGGAAGAATGCGGCAGGCGCTGGCCCCGCGATCCCGACGGTACGCCGCTTTATCCGGCAGCCGAACGCCATGTTTCGGACCGCAAGCGTAAGCGCCTCATGGAAAGCGGCGCTCCCTTCGCCTGGCGGCTCGACATGGAGGAAGCACTATCCCGTATTCCGCAGCGGTTGGAATGGCAAGAAGACGGCTCAGGTCCCGACGGGCAGACAGGCGTGGTGCAAGCAGATCCCGCCGCGTGGGGCGATGTCATCCTTGCACGGCGCGACATCCCGACGAGCTATCATCTCTCCGTTATCGTCGATGACGCGCTGCAAGGCGTCACAAATGTCGTGCGCGGCCGCGATCTTTTCCACGCCACCTCCGTTCACCGCCTGCTCCAGCCGATACTCGATCTGCCCGAGCCCCGCTATTTCCATCACGATCTCGTGCTTGGTCCCGACGGGCGGAAGTTGTCGAAGTCGAATGGTGACACCGCTCTCGCTGAATTGCGGCAGGCGGGCCAAACGCCCGATGACATCAGGGAAATGCTCGGTTTCGGCGCGATGAGGAGGTGAGTAGTCATAGCCGCCCGAGCTGCGCCTTGAGGAAGGAGAGCAGGCCGAGGCTGACGAAAGCGCCGATCAATCCCGTTCCGACGGCGGCCTTCAGGTCGTAGAAACGGATACCGTAGAGATTGGCGAGGAAAATCCCGAGGAAGAACCCGCCCGTCACCACGACCATGTTTCCGATTGGCCCGAAACCGTCGCCGCCCATCAGGCAATCGAGCGCCATGCCGAAAATAAAAGAGAAGATCGCGACCACCACGATCGCCATCATAAGCCAGGTGACATCAAGGTTTGCCAGCATTCCCGGTCCTTTCGATCCGGAGTGCTCGAACGCGCCCGCTCTGCCCCAAACGTCAATAAACCCTGAATCTACCCTTCAATTCTTTCATTTTGCTTATCGCGGCGACCGGTAGTAGACGAAACGCCCCCTATCCGAGAGCGCCATGCCCCTCCCTTCCCGCTTTTTCCCCGGCCTGTTCGTTATCCTGTGGGCGACAGGCTTCATCGGCGCCCGCTACGCCATGCCTTGGGCGGAACCGTTCACCTTCCTCGGCATGCGTTTCACGCTCGCCTGCGCCATTATGGCGAGCCTTGCCTGGCTGTGCGGAAATAAGGCAGCGTCGGCGCGGCAGGCCGGCTGTGCCATGATCGCTGGCGTGCTGATCCATGGCATTTACCTCGGCGGCGTCTTCTGGGCGGTTCACCAGGGCATGCCCGCCGGTCTTGCCGCCCTGATCGCCGCGTTGCAGCCTCTCCTGACGGCGATACTTGCCGGTTTCACCATTGGAGACAGGATCGAACCAAAGCAGTGGGCTGGCGTCGCGCTCGGTTTCGCCGGCATCCTCATCGTCGTTGCTCCTACGGTCGATTCCTTTGGAAGCGGGGTCAACGCGGCGACGCTGACGGCGTCGCTTCTGAGCGTGCTCGGTATCACGCTCGGAACGCTTTGGCAGAAGCGGTTCGGCGCCGGTATCGATCTCCTCACCGGAACCGCGTGGCAATATTTGGGGGCCGCTGCGCTGATGATCCTCGCCACGGGCCTGTTCGAACATGGCCGCGTGACCTTCAATGGCGAGTTGGTCTTCGCTTTGGCCTGGCTGGTCCTGGTGCTTTCCGTCGGCGCGATCTTCCTTCTGATGCACATGATCCGGGAAGGCGAGGTCGCGCGCGTCGCGTCCCTGTTCTATCTGGTGCCTGTTGTGACGGCGCTGATGGCATGGGCGTTGTTCGGCGAGAAATTGTCCCTGCTGCAAATTGTCGGCATGCTCGTGGCAAGTGGCGGCGTCGCGCTTTCGACCCGCAAGGCGAAGCAGCCGAAGCCAGCCGCCAAGCCCGCCTAACCCCTGCTCGCACCGACGCCGGCCCGCGCCCCGAGGAAGCGCGCGATGGCGGCGTTGAGTTCTCCGCCCATGATGAAGATCACGGAGATGATATAGAGGAATACGATGGCGATCATGATAGAGGCCAATCCCGCATAGGTCGTCACATAGGACGAGAACCGCTCCAGATAGGCCGCGAAAATGGCCGATCCGATGATCCAGCCGATCAGCGTGAAGAGAATGCCCGGCACGATGTCGAGGAAGCGTCTCGTTCCGCCGGGAAGCCAGAAATGGACGGCGATCAGTCCAAGGATGATCACCGTGGAGGCGATGATGTAGCGCCAGATCGTGATCGTGCCGATGTAGGGCTGTATCCAGTCAATCCGCCTTTCGGCTATGTGGGCGACGATCGGCGCCGCGACGAGCAGAAGGCTGATGGCGAGGAAGCCGAGCGTGGCGATGAGGACGAAGACGAGGCTCTGTATCCGCCTGAACAGGAAGGAACGCGTTTCCGTCACGCGATAGGCGCGGTTGAGCGCGGCCCTGAGCGCCTCGATGCCGTTCGAGGCGAAGAATGCCGCCGCGATGACGCTGAAGGTCAGGAAGCCGCCGCGCTTCACCGTCAGCACGCTCACCACCTGGCGAGCGATCGGCTCTGCGATCTGTTCCGGCCAGGTGTCGAAGACGAGATGGACCGCGGTGTCCGAAAAAGCCTGCGCGCCTACGAAACTGGCAAGCGACGTCGCGAAAATCAGGAACGGAAAGAGCGCCATGAGCGCGCTGATGGCCAGATGACTGGCCATCGACCAGCCGTCATCCGATGTGAAATGCCCGATTGCGTCGAAAACCACGCGCTTGACGGCGATGACACGCCGCATGGCGCTGATTCCTGAATGTCCTGCGCTGCCCAAACCATCATCCGATTGTCTGTCGCCTTCGAATATGGGAAGGAATTCCGGCGAATTGCAACTCCGGAACCTCACGACGGCCGGATGAGGGCAAAGCTCGGAAGGTCTTATGGATCGACAGCGGACCATTCTTGTTACCGGCGCCTCTTCCGGTATCGGCGCCTATTGCGCCCGCGCCCTTAAGGCCAAAGGCTGGCGCGTCTTCGCAACCGCGCGGAAAGCGGAAGATATCGCCGCGCTCGAAGCGGAGGGAATCGAGGCCTTCCCGCTGGATTACAGCGATCCGGGCTCGATAGCCGCACTGGCCGACGCCGTTCTCGCGCGGACAGGCGGCCGGCTCGACGCGCTCTACAACAACGGCGCCTATGCGCAGGCCGGCGCGGTCGAGGACCTGCCGACGGAAGCGCTGCGCCGACAGTTTGACGCCAATCTTTTCGGCTGGCACGAATTGACCCGCCGCCTCATTCCCGCAATGCGGGCGCAGGGGCATGGGCGAATCGTCAATTGCTCCTCGATTCTCGGCCTCCTTCCCGCGAAATTCCGCGGCGCTTATGCCTCGTCGAAATATGCGCTCGAAGGGCTGACCCTGTGCATGCGCATGGAACTCGAGGGGAGCGGCATTCATGTCTCCCTGATCGAACCAGGCTCGGTCGAGACGGGAATCGCCAGAAACAGCCGCGCATGGTTCGAACGTTATATCGACGTCGAACATTCACCACACAAAAAGGCCTATCGCGCCGAAATCGAAGGGCTGAAAAGCAGGCGCAGACCCGCGCGGTTCGGGGTCAAGCCGCCGGCCATATTCAAGGTATTGCTCCACGCGCTGGAAAGTCCCCGGCCCAAGCCTCATTATGTGGTGACACTGCCGGCAAAAATCGGTGCACTATTGAAACACACGCTGCCGGCCGCGATTCTCTATCGTATCCTCGCGTCACGGGGCTAATGGGAGCATAAGGCGGTTCCAGTTTAATCGCATCGTGCTCTGGCAAAGTCGCCGGCGCGAGCGGCGCATTGAGGAGAGAAAATGTCGGTTGCACTCGAAATCCTGGCCATCGTCGCCATAGCGGCAGTGGTCATCGTCCTGGTGCGCGGCCTTTTCAACATGGCGCAGGGCGGAACGCCGAGCCGTTCGAACCAGTTGATGCAGGCACGTGTCCTGCTCCAGTTCATCGCCATCGTTCTGGTGCTGCTCGTCGTTTATTTTACAGGGAAGTAACAACGAGCGAGAGGAAACATGGTCGTCCTCAACAAGATCTATACGCGAACCGGCGACAGCGGCAGCACTGCCCTCGGCAATGGCGAAAGACGCCCGAAATATGATCTGAGAGTCAGCGCCTATGGCACCGTGGACGAGGCGAATGCCTGCATCGGCATGGCGCGCCTTCACACCGGAGCGGATCATGCCGAAATCGACGCCATGCTCGCCAACATCCAGAACGATCTATTCGATCTCGGAGCCGAACTCGCGACGCCAGGCTCGCAAGGCAAGGCCGGGCACGAGCCGCTCAGGATCGTGACCTCCCAGGTCGGCCGCGTCGAAGCGGATATCGACCGCCTCAACGAAAAGCTCAGCCCCCTTCGCTCGTTCATCCTGCCGGGTGGATCGCCCGCCGCCGCCGCGCTGCACCTTGCGCGCACCGTCGCCAGGCGGGCGGAAAGGCTGATGGTCGAGCTTGCATCGCTTGAAGGCGAGGAAGTCGGCCCTGAGGCGTTGAAATACATCAACCGCGTATCCGATTTCCTTTTCGTCGCCGCGCGCGCGGTCAACGACAATGGCGAGAAGGATGTCCTCTGGATGCCGGGCAAGAACCGCTGACGCAATCGGATTTCACAGCGTTCAGGACCAATCGATATCCCTCCGTGCGAGCCTGGGAAGTCTCGTTTTTTGGAGCGAATGTCGGCTCCGGACTAGCGATGCCCCAAAACCCATGTTAGTTGCGCTGCAATGAAATTGTCCGGAGGTTCTGGCTGATGAAGGTGCTCGTACCGGTGAAGCGCGTTGTCGATTACAACGTGAAGATCAGGGTGAAATCGGATGGTTCAGGCGTCGAGCTTCAGAATGTGAAGATGTCGATGAACCCGTTCGACGAGATCGGCATCGAGGAAGCGCTGCGGCTGAAGGAAGCCGGCAAGGCGGAAGAGGTGATCGCGGTTTCGATCGGCCCGGCGCAGGCGCAGGAGACGATCCGCACCGCGCTCGCCATGGGCGCCGACCGCGGCATCCTCGTCAAGGTTGACGATCTGGTCGAGCCCTTGGCGGTGGCGAAAATCCTCAAAGGTGTGGTCGAGGCCGAGAAGCCGGAGCTTGTCATTCTCGGCAAGCAGGCGATCGACGACGACGCCAACCAGACCGGCCAGATGCTGGCGGCGCTGCTTGGCTGGGCGCAGGGCACCTTCGCTTCCAAGATCGAGATCGACGGCGGCAAGGCCAAGGTCACGCGCGAGGTCGATGGCGGCCTGCAGACGGTTGAACTGAAGATGCCAGTGATCGTGACGACGGATCTGCGCTTGAACCAGCCGCGCTATGCCTCGCTTCCCAACATCATGAAGGCGAAGAAGAAGCCGCTCGACGAGAAGAGCCCGGCCGATTACGGCGTCGATGTCTCCCCGCGTCTCAAGGTGCTGAAGACCGAGGAGCCCGGCGGCCGCAAGGCCGGCGTCAAGGTCAAGGACGTGGCGGAACTCGTGGACAAGCTGAAGAACGAGGCGGGCGTACTCTAATTCCGGTGAGGCCGGCCTGCAAACGGCCGGTTTCTCCGCTCGCCGAGGCGACGTACGGAAGTACGCTCTGCTCCGGTTCTCGAAACCAACCGTTTTCGGCTCGGCCTGATCGGAATTCAGGGAGCATTGAGGACGAAAGTCAGGGAAACCAACAATGGCAATTCTTTTGATCGCCGAGCACGGCAACGACCACCTCTCCGATCAGACTGCGAAGGCGTTGTCCGCCGCGCTGAAGATCGGCTCCGACGTCGATGTTCTCGTCGCCGGCAAGAACGCCAAGCCGGCCGCCGACGCGGCGGCGAAGCTTTCGGGCGTACGCAAGGTGCTTCTCGCCGAAGCCGACGGCCTCACCGAGCGTCTTGCCGAGCCGCTCGCGGCGCTCGTTGTCTCGCTCGCGGGAAATTACGATACCCTCATTGCGCCGGCGACGACCATGGCGAAGAACGTTATGCCGCGTATCGCCGCCCTGCTCGACGTCATGCAGGTTTCGGAAATCATCGAGGTGGTTTCGCCCGACACGTTCAAGCGGCCGATCTATGCCGGCAACGCAATCCAGACGGTCCAGTCCACCGATCCGAAGAAGGTTGTGACCGTCAGGACGGCATCCTTCCCCTCTGCTGCCGAAGGCGGCTCGGCCCCGGTCGAGACCGTCAACGCCGCCGCCGATCCGGGCCTTTCGACCTTCATCGAGAACAGGCTCTCGGAGAGCGACCGTCCGGAACTGACTTCGGCGAAGATCATCATCTCCGGCGGCCGCGCGCTTGGCTCCGCCGAGAAGTTCCAGGAAGTCATCCTGCCGGTCGCCGACAAGCTCGGCGCCGCCGTCGGCGCATCGCGCGCCGCCGTCGATGCCGGCTACGCGCCGAACGACTGGCAGGTCGGCCAGACCGGCAAGGTCGTGGCGCCGGAGCTTTACATCGCGGTCGGCATTTCCGGCGCGATCCAGCACTTGGCCGGCATGAAGGATTCCAAAGTCATCGCCGCCATCAACAAGGATGAAGAGGCGCCGATCTTCCAGATCGCCGATTTCGGGCTGGTTGCCGACCTCTTCAAGGCCATTCCCGAATTCGACGCCGAGCTCACGCGGCTCGGCTACTGAAATTCAAACTCTATCGAGGCAAATGGATCCATGAGTATCGAACGTGTTGGCGTT
>JBQCEL010000175.1:0-28482 GCA_051960255.1 Rhizobiaceae bacterium | reverse complement strand
ATGGGGTTGTCTGGCTCGGGCAAGTCGACACTGATCCGCCACATCAACCGGCTTATCGAACCGACTGCCGGCGAGGTGCTCTATGACGGCGCCGACGTTTGCAAGCTCAGCCAGTCCGCGCTCCGGGAATACCGGCGGCACAGGACGGCGATGGTCTTCCAGAAATTCGCGCTCCTGCCCCACCGCACCGTGCTGGAGAATACATTCTATGGCCTTCGCATCCAGGGCATGAAAAGGGCCGAGTGCGAAAGGCGGGGCCTCTACTGGATCGAGCGGGTCGGCCTCAAGGGCTTCGAGCGGCACTATCCCAACCAGCTCTCAGGCGGCATGCAGCAGCGCGTCGGGCTGGCGCGCGCGCTGACGACGGATGCGGAAATCCTGCTGATGGACGAGGCCTTTTCGGCGCTCGATCCCCTCATCCGCGTCGATATGCAGACGATCCTGCTCGAACTGCAGCACGAATTGAAAAAGACCGTCATCTTCATCACGCACGACCTCGACGAGGCGCTTCGCCTAGGGGACAAGATCGCTATCCTCCGCGACGGCAAGATCATCCAGCAGGGGACCGGACAGGAGATCGTCCTGAAGCCGGCCGACGATTACATCGCTTCCTTCGTGAAGGAAGTGAACCGCAGCCGTGTCATCCAGCTCGGAACCATTATGGAACCGCCGGCAGGCGAGGCCGGCATGGCCCTCCCCGCCGATATGACGCTGGAGGCCGCCGCCAAGCGATTATCGGAAAGCGAGGAGCGCCGGGCTTCCGTGACTGATGCGGATGGCAAGATGGTCGGCTCGATCACCTTGGCCGATATCGTTCGCCATTGGTGAGGAGCAAAAAGCGCGAAATTCAAACTGCGGATCGAAGTCGCGCAAGCACGGCCGTTCACATCGGTCCGATATCCCCTCTCCGTCTCGCGGAGCCTGTCCTCGGGCGAATAAGCCGCTGAATATGACCGCCATTTCCAGTTGACAGCTGTCAACCGGGCGCCTTGGCGCGGCGCCCGGTTAGCTGGGTGGAGGTCAATGGACCCAGATGACCTTGCGAGTCTGCTTCCTGACAAGGATCGGGCCATCGTCGGTATAGACATAGGCGTATTCCGGATCGTCCGGAACCGGAGTCAGTTCAACCGTATCGGGAAGAACCGTGCCTACCCTGACGTGCTCCTCTACCGTCACTGGCCGGACGTGATGCCTTTCGACATAGGTGATCACTTCGTCCGGCGGCTGCGCCACAGGCACAGCAGCGGTGGTATCATCGTCCACATCGTCCCGTACATCACCTTCATAGATCACCTTGCGGCTATCCATCCGGACGACCACGGGGCGTTGATCGACATAGACATAGCCATAGTCCGGATTCTGCGGGATCTCGTGGATCACCACGCTTTCGGGAATCTCATCTCCCCTTTCGATGCGGCCCTGAATGCGGACCGATTCGACGGGATGTTCGACGATATAGGTGCGGACATGATGTGGAACGCTGCCCGCGCCGATCGCGGCGCCAACAACGCCTCCGACGGCCGCACCGACGGGACCGCCAATGACGGCGCCAGTGGCCGCGCCCGTCGCGCCGCCAACCATCGCGCCGGCGGCTGTCCTGCCTTGTTCATCCGCATGCGCGGCCGGCGCGGCGATGAGGGCGAGAGCAGCAGTCGCATAGAGTAACTTGCGCATGATCTGTTCCTTCCAGATGAAGTCCCTTGCTGCTTTAAACGCCGGGGAAGGGAAGCCGTTCCACCCGCTTTCACTACCAAGCGGGCGGAAAAAGACATTTACAATTCGCCGGTCCGCGCCATCGTCTTGATGCGATCGGCGGTGCGGCAGGCGATCGCCTGGATGGTCAGCGATGGATTGACGCCGCCAACGGTCGGGAAAACGGAGCCGTCGCATATCCACAAATTCGGGATATCCCAGCTTCGGCAATCGGCGTCGACCACGCTTGTGCGCGGGTCGTCGCCCATGCGGGCGGTGCCGGTCAAATGGCAGGTATCGTCTTCCTGCCGCCAGATGTCCCTGGCGTCGATGGCTTCGAGCGCCCGGGTCATGAAGCGGAGCGAATGATCGATCAGGCGCTTGTCATTGTCGCACCAAGAATAGGTGACGCGCGGAATGCGCAGCCCGTATTGGTCCAGATCATCGGCCAGCGAGACGCGATTTTTCTCTTGCGGCAGCATTTCGCCGACGATCTTCAGGCCGACGACATGGTTATAGTCTTCCATGGCGCGCTTGAGCGGCTCGCCCCAAAGGCCGTGGGAGGCAAATTGCGTGTTGCCCCAGAGTTGCGGCAGCGGCCCCTGGCTCATGTAGCAATAGCCGCCGAAGAAATCCTTGCCCTTGTCCTCGTAATTCCAGTGCTCGGTAATCGCGAGCGAGGGCGGGCCCTTGTAGGATCGGATCTCCTGGTCCATCAGGCCCCAGACCGCCTGGTTGGACTGCACCATCAGATTTTTTCCGACGAGTCCCGAGCTGTTGGCGAGGCCATCGGGAAAACGGTCGGTCGCCGAGTTGAGGAGCAGGCGCGGCGTTTCTATGGCATAGCCGGCGACGACGACATTTCGGGCCTTCTGAAAACGCCAGCGACCCTGGCGATGATAGTGAACGCCGGTGACGCGATCGGCCGCGGAAAGCTCGACCCGTCCGACCATTGCAAGATCGCGGATTTCGGCGCCGGCCGCGATCGCGCGCGGCAGCCAGGTGACGAGCGCGCTTTGCTTGGCGTTGGTCGAGCAGCCGGTGGTGCAGAAGCCGCGATAGACGCAAGGGTGCGCCAGCCCGCGCGGCGCCGACAGCGTCGCGAGCGGCGTTTCGGTCCATTTGACGCCGAGCGCCTCGCAGCCGAGCGCAAGCGCGCGGCCGGCTGCATTCAATTCATGGGCACGGTAGGGATAACGCGGCCGTTTGGGACCCCAGGGATAGGTGACGGGGCCTGAAATCTTCAGGGCGTCCTCGACCTCGGTATAATATTCCCACATCTCGCGCCAATCGAGCGGCCAGTCGGCGCCATAGCCGAGCAGCGTGCGCGACTTGAACCATTCCGGCCGGAAGCGCAGCGAAACCATGGCGAAGTGAACGGTCGAGCCACCGACGGCCTTGCCGGAATTGTTGCTGCCGAGTTGCAAGGGATTGTCGCCGTCGACGATGCGGTCGTCGGTCCAGTAGAGCTTGGTCTGCTCCGATTCGTCCGAGGCGAAATCCTCAAGCGGCCGGAAATAGGGTCCGGCGTCGAGCGCGACGACGGAAAACCCGTATTCGGCGAGCTTGCAGGCGAGCGTGCCGCCGCCCGCGCCAGTGCCGACGATGACGAAGTCCACTTCCTCATCGTCATCATGGCAGCGCATCGGCACCCAGCCGCCGGGACGAAAGACATCGGGCGCGCGCCCGTCGATGGCGCGCGCCGTGTGGGTCGGATCGTCAGCCATCGCGACGCTCTTTGCGGGGCGCGGTGGCGGAATCGCCCTTGACCTCGATCGCTTCCCAGGGGTCGCGCTCGTTGAAATCCATGCGGACATAGCCGCGCGGCGAAGCCGGTCCGCCCCAACCGATCTCGCTCCAGGCGCTCGGATGCGCGTAATAGGCATAGACGATATCGCGGCCGATTCGGTTCTTGAAGAGATCGGCGCAGGGCAGCCCCTGCCAGGCTTCGGATTTGAGTTCGTCCTTTTCCATGCGGCGGAGCATGGCGTCTTGCGCCGCATCGTCGAGGCTACGGAAAGGCTTTCCGTACGCCGCTTCGGCCTCGACGTCGAGGGCGTGGAGCGTGATGCGCCACGCCTCTCCTTCTCTCGGCATCCCTGCGCGGCGAAACCCATCGGCGCGTTCGATATGCAGCTTCTCATCGACCAGGCCGGCAACCGGGATGGGCGGCCGTCCGTCCGGCTGCGGCACGATCCGGGCGGCGATCGCATCGACGGTCAGGAATTCGTCAGCGTTGAAGAATTCGGGGCGCTCGGAGCCGATCGCCAAACGGCGCGCAATGACCTCGCGCGTCTTTTCGTTCCATGATGGGGTATCGCGCTTTTCCAGCACATCATAATCGGGATAGCGCGAGTTGGGGCGCGGCGGGTGCGGCTCACGCATCGGGGTGATCCTTCATCAGCCGCAGCGCCGCGAGCGCGGCAAGCGCCAGCCCCGCAAAGCTCGGCGGAGCGGGTATAGGCGGGCCGTTCAGGATGTTCTGGCTCCAATTGCGCCAGCCGCCCATGGCGCGCGAGACGCCGTAAACATGAAACCCGACGCCGGCAAAACCCATGACGGTCAGCAACCGCATCCACCAGCGCGTGAAGCGGTGAGGGCGACCGCCTCGCCCGGCGGCGGCCTTGGCGAGCAGCAAGCCCCCGATCGGGGGCAGCGACACCGGCAAAAACATTGCGGGATTGTGGAACGCGCCGCGGAAGTGCAACAGTCCCGCCTCGCCGGTTGTTCCGAGAAGGCCGGCGCCGGCCACGGCGGCCATGGTCCGTCCCGCCGGCAAATTGAAGATTTTCGGCGTCGTGCCGGGTTTG
Source organism: Rhizobiaceae bacterium (assembly GCA_051960255.1). Lineage (GTDB taxonomy): Bacteria > Pseudomonadota > Alphaproteobacteria > Rhizobiales > Rhizobiaceae > Mesorhizobium_L. The sequence continues at coordinate 23,980 of JBQCEL010000175.1, read as the reverse complement.
CTGTCCCGCACACGTTCGGAGCAGAAGCCGAGCAGCCCCGACAGCAGAAGCGCCATCGGCGCTCCAAGCGGTGCGCGGTAGAAGAGGTTCTGCCAGCTGAAGCCGCCGACCTTCTTCGTTACGTTGTAGACGTGAAAGCCGGTGCCGACCAAACCCGCGGCCGCGGCTGCGAGATAGATCGTGTCGCGCCCGATATGGGCTGCTGGCCGGGAATCGGACGTGCCGTGGACGCTCATCGCCAGCGCCAGAGTCGAGACCACCAGCGGCGTGAACATCGCCTTGTTCTTGAACGAGCCGCGATAATGTTCGACGGCGCTGTCGGCAAGAACCGATAAAGCCAACAGCCCCGCTGCGCGATTGAGCCGCCGTGCGGCGCGGACTGTCGCGGGTCTGTCGAGGTACAAGCGCGCGGAAGGGTCGATCTTGATGTGGCGGGTCATGTTGCCTCCGGGTCTTTGCAATGCTCAAACGGCGAAGCGCTCGGCGTCCTTCGCCTTGAAAACCAGTCCCAGGCCCGGCCGGGAGAGATCGGGAAAAATCTCGCCTCCTTTTGGGACCGGCGCACCGTCGAAAAGCATGTGCTCGATGCGCACGTGGTCGTGGAACCATTCGATGTTCTTGAAATGCGGGGCGGCGCAGCCGGCATGAAGATGGAGGGCGGGCGCGGTATGGGCGGAGAGAGGAACGGAATGCGCCTCGGCAAGTGCCGCGGCGCGCAGGAAGCCGGTCAGGCCGCAGCAGCGCGTCCCATCCGCCTGGAGAACGTCGACCGCGCCGGCTTCGAGCATCCGGCGGAAATAGAACGGCTCATACCCATATTCGCCGGCGGCGATATCCATCCCGGCCGGGGCTCTGTCCCGCATCAAGCGAAGACCTTCGAGATCGTCGCTTGAAACGGGCTCCTCGAACCAGGTCACGTCGTATTCGGCAAAGCGCTCGGCGAACCAAAGCGCCTTCTTCCTGCTCAGCGCTCCATTGGCGTCGACATAGAGTTCGGCATCGCCGATTGCGCCTCGCGCGGCACGCACGCGGCGCAGATCGTCCTCGGGATGGCTGCCGATCTTCATCTTCACCGCACCGCAACCGTCGGTCTTCACCCAATTCCCGAGTTGGTCGGTCAGCCTTTCATCGCCATAGGAGGTGAAGCCGCCGCTGCCGTAGATGGTGGCGGCGCTGCGCTCCGCTCCGAGAAGGCTGGTGAGAGAGAGGTCGAGCAGCTTCGCCTTCAAGTCCCACAGCGCCCAGTCCACGGCCGAGATGGCCGAAGCGCAGACGCCGCGCCATCCCATATTGCGCACGGAGCCGACCATTGTCTGCCAGAGGCGGGGTATGTCGAAGGCGTTTTCGCCTTCGATCACCTCCGCCAGCCTGTCGCGAACGATGTCCGTTGCCGCCCCCGCCGCATAGCTGAAGCCAATCCCCCCCTGCCCGCCGGCTTCAAGCTCGACGAGGACAAGCGTCGTGGAATCCCAGCTCGCGGTGCCATCCGCTTCCGGCGCATCGGTCGGAATGCGGAAGGCGCGAACGCTCACGCCGCTGATCGTTGCACCCGGTCCCGCCATTGCACTGCTCAGACGAGTTCACGCACGGTGTCGGAAGCGATCGTCAGCGCGATCTTGCCGCGTGCGGGAGTTCCCCGCGCCAACGCCTCGGCAAAGTGCTCTGCCTGCCTCAGCTTGATCTTCGGCGGCATAGGCGGCTCGTGCGGATCGACCACGGCTTCCACGAGGACGGGCCCCGGCGTCGCAAACGCCTCCCGCAACGTCTCGGCGCAGCGCGCCGGATCGTCGATCGAATAGGCCTTCAGGCCGAAACCCTTGGCGACGGCCGCAAAGTCGATCGGCTGCAATTCGCAGACATATTCGGGATTGCCGAGGAAAACCATCTGCTCCCATTTGATCTGGCCGAGCGCGTTGTTCTTGATAACCACGATCTTGATGTTCAGATTGTATTTCATGCAGGTGGCGAGTTCGCACATCAGCATCGTCAGCCCGCCGTCGCCGACGAAGCAGACCACCTGCCTGTCGGGGTGGGAGATGGCTGCCGCGACCGCGTAGGGAAGGCTGCAAGCCATGGTGGCGAGATTGCCGGAGCAGGAGAACTTCATCCCCTTCCGAATCTGGAAATAGCGCGCCGCCCAAGTGGTGATGGTTCCGGAATCCGTGGCGATGATGGCATTGTCGGCGAGAAGCTTGTTCACTTCATGCGCCACGACCTGCGGCTTCATCGGCTTATCCTGCCGTGTGCCGCGTTCCTCGAGCAGTGCGTTCCACTCGCGCATGCCCTCCTGCGCCTGGTCGAGGAAGGACCTGTCCTCGCGATAATCGAGGCGCGGCAGAAGCAGGTCGAGCACCTTCGCCGAATCGCCCACAAGGCCTGCCTCGACGGGATGGCGCAGGCCGATACATTGCGGATCGAGATCGATCTGGACGGCGCGCGCCTTGCCGGGCCTCGGATAAAACTCGATATAGGGGAAGCTGCTGCCGACGATGAGAAGCGTGTCGCATTCCTCCAGCGCTTCCTGCGACGGCTTGGTGCCGAGGAGGCCTATGCCTCCCGTCGCGTAAGGGCTGTCGTCAGGCAAAGCGCCCTTGCCGAGTAAAGGCTTGATGACTGGCGCGCCCAGCCGCTCGGCGATGGCCGTCAATTTGTCTCCCGCCCCGATCGCCCCCTGTCCCGCCAGGATCGCGGTCTTCTTGCCGGAATTCAGAATGGAGGCCGCGCGCGCCAGCTGATCCTCGTTCGGCAGTTGGCCCGAACGCGCCATCATCTCGGAGACGTGGTTGGGGATATTGCGTTCCGACCGTGGATCGGTGCTCACCGCCTCCGCCTGTATGTCGACCGGGATCGTGACATGCGACACGCCATGGTAGGCGAGCGCCGTCCGGCATGCCAGTTCGACCGTGTTCTGCACATGCTGGGCCCCCATGATGCGGGCGTTATAGACGGCCACATCCATATAGAGCTTGTCGAGTTCGACATCCTGCTGGGTGAAGGTGTGGAGCAGGTCGTGGAATTGGAGGCCGGTGATGGCCAGGACCGGCTGCCGGTCGAGCTTGGCGTCGTAGAGGCCGTTCAAGAGATGAATGCCTCCCGGTCCGGAGGTGGAGAGACAGACGCCGAGACGTCCCGTCCATTTCGCGTAGGCACACGCCGCGAAGGCAGCCGCCTCCTCGTGTCGGACCTGGATGAAGCGTATTTTGTCCTGCTGCTTCCTCAGCGCCTCGATGACGCCGTTGATCCCGTCTCCAGGTATGCCGAAAATCGTGTCCACTCCCCAATCGATCAGCGTGTCAACGAGAACGTCGGATGCTGTGCGAGTGGCCATCGATGTAACTCCCTGGAGATTTTTTCGTGCTTTAGGGCGGTGAACCCAAGCGGAAGGACGGCCGCGATTGCGGGCGGCCTGTGTTTTAACGACCAGTCGCGCCAACTGTTCCGTCCGCCGGCTATTTTTGGCTTTCGCTCTCCTGCGCGACTGATCCGCCTTTGATCTCAATGGAACAAGCAGGCGCTGTCATGCGTTGGCCGCACGACAAACGATCACGCCCCCAAGTTCCCGTCGAAACCAGTAAGGAAGGCAGGAAAAGAACCGTGCAAAGCAAGATCCTTGCGAATGCGAATGGCCAGAAAACCTATGCGATCATCATGGAAAGCGGCGACGAGGCGATGTCATGCCTCAAACGCTTCGTCGAAGCCGAGGGCGTCCTCTCCGCGCAATTCTCGGCCATCGGCGCTTTCAGCGAGGCCGGGCTGAAATATTTCGACTGGGAGGCGAAGGAATATCGCGACATTCCAGTCCGCGAACAGGTGGAGGTCGCATCGCTGATCGGCGACGTCGCCGAGTCTCCCGACGGCAAGCCGGCCCTGCACGTGCATGTCGTGCTCGGCCGGCGCGACGGCTCGGCCATAGCCGGGCATCTGGGAAAGGCCAATGTTCGCCCCACGCTCGAAATCGTCCTGACCGAATCCCCCGCGCATCTGCGCAAGAAGCACGATCCCGAATCCGGTCTCGCCCTCATCAGGATGGAGGGTTGAGATGGCGGCGATCGGCTCCCGCGTCTGGGCAATTCCCGAAGGCCATATCCCCGCCGACGGCATCAAGGGGAACCCGGCGCTCATCTCCCATGAGGCCGCCTGCATCCTGAACGCGGGGGACCGCGACGCGCAAATCGAGATCACCATCTATTTCGTCGACCGCGATCCGATAGGTCCCTATCGGGCGACTGTACCCGCCCGGCGGACGCTCCATCTGCGCTTTAACGATCTCGATGATCCCGAACCTGTTCCGCGCGACACTGACTATGCAAGCGTCCTGACATCCACCGAACCGGTCGTCGTCCAGTTCACGCGCCTCGATTCGCGGGATGCGCGCGTCGCCCTTCTTTCCACCATCGCTTTTCAGGAGTGAAGATGAATCTCGCCATCATGCCGCAAAGCCGATCACAACGTCAAAATGAGCGTTTGAGAGGGAAGGTCGTCGTCGTCACCGGTTCATCGGCAGGCGTCGGCCGCGCCGTCGCCAGACGTTTCGCCAAGGCCGGCGCTTCGGTCGCGTTGATGGCGCGCGAAAAGGAATCTCTCGATGACGCCGCCCGCGAAGTCGAGAGAGCCGGAGCGCGGGTGATTGCCGTGCCTACCGACATGGCGGATTCCGACGCTGTCTTTGCCGCCGCGCAGCGCGTTGAAGAGGAACTCGGCCCGATCGACATCTGGATCAACAACGCCATGACCACGGTCTTTTCGCGCGTCAAGGACATGGAGCCTGAAGAATACCGGCGCGTAACGGAAGTGACCTATCTCGGCTTCGTTTACGGCACGATGGCCGCGCTCAGCCACATGAAGACGCGGGATCGGGGTCTGATCCTCCATGTCGGCTCGGCTCTGAGCTACCGGGGCATTCCGCTGCAGGCGGCCTATTGCGGCGCCAAGCACGCCATTCGCGGCTTCAACGACGCGCTCCGCACGGAACTCCTTCACGACGGCAGCAATATCCGCGTTACCATGGTGCAGTTGCCGGCGGTCAACACGCCGCAATTCGACTGGGCGAGAGTGCATGTCGATCATGACCCGCGTCCCGTCGCCCCCGTGTTCCAGCCCGAGGCGATCGCCGACGCCATCTTCGAAGCGGCGAACGGCGATGCACCGGAATACTGGCTAGGCTTCAGCACGGTCAAAGCCATATTGGCGAGCATGGCCTTCCCAGCCGTGGTGGACCGCTATCTCGCAAAGAAAGGGATAAAGGCGCAACAAACCGGCAGTATGGTATCGGCAAGCCGGCGCAACAACCTTTTCAATGCCGTTCGCGGCTTGCACCGGACGCGCGGCTCCTTCGGCAAGAGCGCCTCTTCGTCTGTCGCAATGTGGTCCGGAAACGATATCCGTGCGGCCGCAATAGGCACATTGGCGACGGTGGCTGCGATTGCCGCTGCCGGCATACTCTTTCAATCGACGGTCAGGCGCAGATCGCGCTGAATGAGCGGGTACGGCCGCGGTCTGCGCACCACCTGGCGGAGCCGTTCACTTTTTTATTTCGCCAGAATTATTTTCGGAACCAAAGGGACCAGCCGCACTTTTAACGCTGGGAACAAGCGACTTCAGGGGAGGAGCTCCACTTCCAATATTCATGACGTGATCAGGCCGGACTGAGCAAAGTCCGGCGTTTGCAGCTTTGAGAGCCTTTTTGATGACCGTCATCGGCAATGGCGGCATGTAGAGGTTTATTTCCAAAATAACAAACGACCGGTATTCGGCATTTAATCCATGGCACAAGTATTCAAACCACGGGCAAACACGATTGCGCTGGCTATACTTGTTTCCGTTCCTGTCATTGTCGTCCTTGTCTTTATCGTTAACTATCAGCTCCACGCCTCTCCCTATGCCACACTGATGGGGCTTTATGTCGATCAGCCGATCCCGTTCAGCCACAAGCATCATGTCGGCGATGTCGGGCTCGATTGCCGCTATTGCCATACGAGCGTCGAGAACGCCGCTTATGCAAGCCTTCCCCCGACCCACACCTGCATGACATGCCACTCGCAGCTTTTCACCAATGTCGCGATGCTGGCGCCCGTGCGGCAAAGCCTGGCGACCGGCACGCCGATCGCCTGGAACCGCGTCTATAAGCTGCCCGACTATGTCTATTTCGACCACAGCGTCCATGTGAAGAACGGCATCGGGTGCAGCACCTGCCATGGCGACATGAGCAAGCAGCCGCTCACGGTGAAGGAAAAGCCTCTCACCATGGGCTGGTGCCTGAAATGCCACCGGGACCCCGGCCCGCATCTCAGGCCGGCCTCCGAGGTCTTTGATCCTCACGTTCCGGACCCGCATAACGACCCGCAAAAGGCTGTCGCCCTGTTGCGCCATTACGTCATCGAAACCGGAAACATGACGGATTGCTCGACGTGCCACAGATGAACGACACCGCCGCCAGCCATGCCGCCCCGGCTTCACGGATAGAGATCAGCCGCCGCACCGCGTTGAAGCTCTTCACCGGCGGCATAGCGGCATCGCTGGCCGGCTGCTCGCCGCCGGCCGAGAAGAACATGCCCTATGTGGACATGCCGGAAGGCCTCGTGCCGGGCGAGCCGCAATATTACGCCACCGCTCTTCCGCTTGGCGGCTATGGGCGCGGCGTCATTGTCAAGGCGGTGGATGGACGGCCGATCAAGGTATCGGGCAATCCCCGCCATCCGGCCAGCCTCGGCTCCACCGACGTTTTCGCCGAGGCGGCGCTCGTGGAACTCTATGATCCCGAGCGGTCGCGGGACATCCGCGGAACGCAGCCGATAAATGGATGGACCGACTTTCTGGGCGAACTCCAGCGATGGTCCGGCAACGCGAAGCGCGGCGAGGCGCCGCTCCACCTTGTGACCTCGACGGTAGCTTCGCCAACACTGCTTGGCCAGATCGCTGCGCTCAAACAGCAATATCCCGGCATGAGATGGTTCGCCTACGATCCGCTTGGCGATGACGAAAGCGCCCGCTCGCTGATCCCCCGTCTCGACCGCGCCAGCGTCATCGTCTCTCTCGGCGCGGACCCGCTCGGATCGGGGCCGATGCAAATCATGGCGTCGCGCGCTTTCATCAACGGGCGCATGCCGGAATCGCCGGGCGGCATGTCGAGGCTCTACGCCATCGAATCCACCTGGACGCTGACAGGCGCGAATGCCGACCACAGGCTGGCGCTTCCGCCCGACAAGATCGACGCGCTGGCGATGGAGATCGTGGGCCGGCTGGAAGGCCATCCCGGATCGCCCCTGCCGCTCGATAAGGGCGCGAGACATTTCGTCGATGAAATGATCGCCGACCTGCAGAGCGCGGGGGCGGGCGGCCTTCTCCTGCCCGGCCCGATGCTCAGGGAGGAAACGGTTCAGGCGGTACTCCAATCGGGAAAGCGGCGCGGCGCGCCGCTCGATCGGGCAGCGGCGCTACCGGCGCAGTTGCGGCCGGAAGCGTTCGCCGCGTTCGAGGAGGCGCTGCATTCGAGGAAGGTGCAAAACCTGCTTCTCCTCGACTGCAATCCCGCTTTCGACGCCGCTCCCGACGCAAAATTCGCCAATGCTTTGAAGGGCGTCCCTTTCGCCGTCCATGCAGGCCTCTATGACAATGAGACGGCCGATCTTTGCCGCTGGCAATTGCCCCTTTCGCATCCGCTCGAAGCCTGGTCGGACCTCACCTCGGCGGACGGGACGGTCGCGATCGTGCAGCCGCTCATCCGGCCCCTATACGATACGCGATCGCAGCATGAGATCCTCGGCTTTTATGCAGGCCAGACCGCCCCATCGGGCTACGATGCCGTCAGACAAACGTGGAACCGGGAGCCTCAGGACAAGGGCTTCGAGGATTGGTGGCGCGATGCGCTCGTGAAAGGGGTCGTCTCCGGTCGTTCGCCGCAATTCACATTGTCGGCGGGGAACGCGGAGATCAGCCCTCCCGCGTCCAGCCAGTCGCCGTCCGATGCGTCTGCCGCCGACGGCTCGTTCGTCGCTCTCATCCAGCCGGACCCGACCATCTATGACGGCCGCTTCACCAATAACGCCTGGCTGCAGGAATGCCCGAAGCCGCTGTCGAAAGGCACGTGGACGAACGCCGTTTCCCTCGCGCCCGAAGACGCTGCGGCGCTTGGCGCCTCGGATGGCGACGTGCTGGCGGTCAGCTCCAGCGAGGGCAAGATCGAAGGCCCGCTCCGGATCGACAAGGGGCAGGCGCGCGGCGTCGTCGGACTGACGCTCGGCTATGGCCGCACGGACGCGGGCGCGATCGGAAACGGCCTTGGCTATAACCCGCGCCTCCTTTCGCCCGGCTTTCAGAACGTCGTTCCTGGCGTCCAGGTGAAGAAAACGGACCGCAGGGCGCCGATTCCCTCCACCCAGATGCATTTCAGCCTGGAGGGCGATCTCCGGAAATTGCTGCCGGAGGTCGCGCCGGGTGGGTCGCTGCCCGAGAGCGGACCGAAGCCCAGCCTGTTCGGGCCTCCGCAACCGCGCGATCCCTATTCCTGGGCGATGGTCATCGACGCGGCCGCCTGCACCGGCTGCAATGCCTGTGTGGTGGCATGCCAGGTCGAGAACAATGTTGCCGTCGTCGGACCGGACGAGGTGGCGAACGGGCGGGCGATGCACTGGCTGCGCATCGACAGTTACAATATCGGCACGGCGGAAGAGCCGCGGCATGGTTTCGAGCCGGTGCCGTGCATGCAATGCGAAAAGGCTCCCTGCGAACCGGTCTGCCCGGTAGAAGCCTCCGTGCACGACACGGAAGGGCTGAACGTCCAAGTTTATAATCGCTGCGTCGGCACCCGCTTTTGTCAGTCGAACTGCCCCTACAAGGTGCGGCGCTTCAACTGGTTCGCCTACAATTCGGGCCAGGAATACAAGGATCTCGGCGAGGATCCGATGCCAGCCCGCAACAATCCCGACGTGACGGTCAGGGCGCGCGGCGTCATGGAAAAATGCACCTATTGCGTTCAGCGCATCAGCGGCGCGCGGCGCGACGCCGAAAAGGCGGACAGACCGATCGCGGATGGCGAATTGAAGACGGCGTGCCAGGAGGCGTGTCCGACACGGGCCATCACTTTCGGCAATCTGCAGGACAAAGGCTCCAAGGTGAACGCGCGGCGCGCCGACCCGCGCCACTTCACGCTTCTGGAAGAACTCGGAACCCGCCCGCGTACGACCTATCTGGCGCGGGTGCGCAACGCCAACCCGAAACTCGCGGGAGGCAGCGCATGAGCGCGATCGTTTCCGGCGCCGAGCCGCTGCCGCCGGCAGGCGAGACCGCAGGCGCGCCACAAGGCGAACGGCTGACGCATGTGGACACGTTGGACGCGGTCAACACGCTCGTCTCCGGTCCATTGCTCGACCGGCGGCGCTGGCGTCGCTGGTGGATCGCGATGATCGTCGCATCGCTGCTGACGATCCTTTTCTTCGGCTCGATGATCTACCTCTTCTATGAGGGCATCGGAATCTTCGGCAACAATTCCATCGTCGTCTGGGGCTATCCGATCGCCAACTATGTCTGGTGGATCGGCATCGGCAATGCCGGAACCCTGATCTCCTCCATGCTGCTCCTGACGCACCAGCACTGGCGCGCGGCGATCAACCGTCTGGCCGAGGCGATGACGCTGATGGCGGTCGCCATCGCCGGCCTGATGCCGATCATGCATATGGGCCGGCCGCTCTATTTCTACTGGCTGGCGCCCTACCCCAATACCATGGCGCTCTGGCCGCAATGGCGCAGCGCCCTCATCTGGGATTTCTGGGCGATTCTCAGCTATCTGCTGTTCTCGATCGTCTTCTGGTACACGGGACTGATCCCCGACCTGGCGACGCTACGAGACAGGGCGATCACGCCGGGCAAGCGCATCTTCTACGGAGCGCTGGCGCTCGGCTGGCGCAACTCGGCGCGCCATTGGCACATCTACCAGACCTATTACCGCACCATGGCGGCGCTCGCGACGCCGCTCGTTTGCTCCGTCCATTCGATCGTTGGCCTCGACTTCGCGGCGAGCCTGATGCCCGGATGGCAGGAAACGATCTTCCCGCCCTATTTCGTCGTCGGCGCCATGTATTCCGGCTTCGGTATCGTCGTGGTGCTCTGTGCCGCGGCGCGCTGGGGCCTTGATCTCGAATCGCTGATCACGATCCGCCATTTCGAACTTATGGCGAAGGTGATGCTGATGGCCGGCACGGTGATGTTCCTCTCCTACGCCACCGAATGGTTCAGCGCCTGGTATTCGGGCCGTGGCGTCGATCGCCGCTTCCTCACCTTCGAATTCACCGGCGCCTATGCCCCGCTTTACTGGATCATGATCTTCTGCAACTGCATCGTGGTCCAGGCCTTCTGGTTCCGCACGGTGCGCCGCAGCCTCACCGCCATCGTCATCATCTCGATCCTGATCAATATCGGCATGTGGCTGGAGCGCATCCTGATCGTCTGGAACACGCTATCGCATCATTACATCGCGTCGATGTGGCGGCTGTTCTATCCGACCCTATGGGACTGGCTTATCCTCTTCGGCTCGCTCGGCTTTTTCGCCTTCCTCTATCTGCTCTTCGCCCGTTTCTTCCCGGTCGTGTCGATCCATGAGGTGCGCGAACTCGTGCATCGGGAGGCGATCCGATGAGTTCTGTCCTGCTCGCCGCGTTCGAGGACGAAGAAAGGCTGGTCGACGCGATCGGAAAGCTGCGGGAGGAACGTGTCCGGATCGTCGATGCCTTCACGCCCTATCCCGTCGAAGGGCTCGGCGCGGCCTTGGGCGCAAACCCGTTTCCGGTGCGCGCCGCCATGCTCATCGGCGGCCTGGGCACGGCCGGGCTCTGCTGGTTCATCGAATGGTTCAGCGCCGCAATCGCCTTCCCGTTTGATTCCGGCTCCCGGCCGCACAATAGCTGGCCGGTCTTCCCGCTCTTCCCCTTCGAGTTCGGCGTACTGATGGCGGGCGTCTTCGGCCTCGCCGCGCTCCTCTGGTCGACAGGCCTGCCCGGCCTCAATCATCCGTTCTTCGACGCTCGCCTTTCGGCGCGCGCCAGCCAGGACAAGTTCCTGCTGGCGGTCGCCATGCCCGAGACGACCGATATGGCCTTTCGCTTGCGTGACAGGCTTGCCGGCCTCGGCGCCGATACGGTCGAGGAGGCGGAGCTGTGAAATCGCGAGCCGTCCTCTCATCATCCATTACCCCCACCCCTAACCCCTCCCCACAAGGGAGAGGGGGATTCGCCGGCATCGCCGACCTGCAGGAACTCCGGACGATTTTGGTGGCGGCAGCGGCGAAATGGTCCCCCTCCCCCTTCTGGCAGGGCAATCGCATATGGCAATTTTCACCCCCTCCGGTCCTTCGGGCCACCTCCCCCTTACAGGTGGAGGAAAGCCGCAACGGCGGCGCATTTCCCTCACCTGAAAGGGGAGGGCGCCGAGCCCCCGGGTTCGGCCTATGGCCGACCCGAGGACAGGCTCCGCGAGGCGGGTGGGGTTTGCTAGCAAGCCATATGCGATTGCCCTGCCCGCAAGGGGGAGGGGCTAGGGGTGGGGGTGTTCTTCCAGCAATGCTCGTCCTCCTTCTTGCCGCCGTTCTCGCCGGCTGCGGTCAGTCGATGGAAAAGCAGAAGAAATACGACACCTATGCGCCCGCCGATATCTTCCAGAACGGCTCCTCGGCGCAGCAACCGCCCGAAGGAACGGTGCCGCAATCGGAACCGGCGCGGCAGGCGGCGCTGAAGAACCCGCCGCAGGTCACGGAGGCGTTGCTCAAGCGCGGACGCGAACGCTTCAACATTTTCTGCGCTCCCTGCCACGGCTTCGACGGCGACGGCGACGGCATGGTGGTAAAGCGGGGCTTTCCCGCGCCGCCTTCTTATCATTCCAAGGCGCTGATGCAGGCGCCGGCGTCGCATTTCCTCGATGTCATCCAGAATGGCTACGGCGCGATGTACTCCTATGGGGACCGCGTGCCGCCGTCCGACCGCTGGGCGATCGTCGCCTATATCCGCGCCTTGCAGCTTTCCAAGCACGCGACTGCCGCCGACGCCCGGCAAGCCGGAGTGACGCTCCAATGAACGTATCCCGTCTTACGTTTGGACTTTTTCTGGTTGGCGCCGTCGCGCTTCTCGTCGTCGCGATCGCGGCATGGTTCGATCCGAGGGACGCGGCCGGTGCATGGCTCACCGCCTTCCTTTTCGTCGCCGGCGTACCGATCGGCGCTTTGTCGCTCAGGCTGATCGGGCGGCTGACCGGAGGCCTCTGGTTTACGTCGATCGAACCCGCCCTGACGACGCTGTCGCTCCTCATACCCGTGGTGGGGATAGCCGTGCTCGTCGTGCTCGCGGCTGCCCCGGAGCTCTACCCCTGGAGCGCGGGCAGCCCGCATGACGCCAATGTCGGAGCCTTTTATCTCAACACGCCTCTTTTCGTCCTGCGGACGGTGATCGCTTTCGCGGGGTGGACCGTGCTCGCCTTCGACCTTCTCCCCTCGGAAGGGCCGGGCGGTCAGATCGTCGCCGGTCTAGGCCTCGTCTTCCATGCCGTATTGACGACATTCGTCGGTTATGACTGGCTTCTGGCCCTGACGCCCGGATTCACCTCCTCCGCCTTCGGCTCCGAGACCGTGATCCTCTGGCTGCTCTCGGCGCTGGCCTTCGCGACGATCCTTTCACCGGTTCCACAAAGGAAGGCCAGCTACGACCTCGCCGGCCTGCTCGTCGCGGGGGTGATGGGAACGGGTTACATGGTGTTTTTCCAGTTTCTCATCATCTGGTATGGCGACCTGCCGGACACCGCGAAATTCTATATCTACCGTTCCGGTGCGTTCGGCGTAATCCTTATGGTCGCCGCCCTGGTGATCGGGCTTGTCATTCCGATGTTTTCCTTCGCCTTCGAACCCGTGCGCGGCTCGATCCGACGAGTGAAGATCACCGCCGCTTTCATCCTGGTTGGCCTGGCGCTCTACCGGGGATGGTGCGTGCTGCCGCTTTTCGGCCCGCTGGCCGCCGCGATCGCCCCCGTGGCGCTCGTTTTCATGATAGCTGCGCTTGTGGTGGCGGCGTTCTGGGGCGGCTTGACGGCGCGCAATCGCACAAACGAGGTGCGGCATGGCGGCTGAAACCGAAAAGCCCGGCTTCGAATCGCCCGAGATATCGCGCCCCTGGTTCGTCGGCGCCGCGGTCCTGGGCTTTTTGCTGTTTGCGATCGTGCTGATGGGCATATTGCTTGCGGTTTATTCCGGCGTGGCGCCCGAGCCGAAAGCGCCAGAAACTTTTCCCAATCCGCAACTCCAGCCGCACCCGCAGGCCGATCTCAAAACCTATATGGAGGCGCAGCAAAAGCGGCTGGACCAGGCCGGCTGGATCGACAAGAAATCCGGCATAGCGGCGATCCCGATCGACAAGGCGATGCGGATCATCGCCGGGCGCGGCGCTTCCGCCTTTGCGCCGCTCCCCGAAGCGTCGGCAGGTGGCCAGCCGCAAGGGGGGCAGACGCCATGAGAAAGCTTCTCTCCGCGCTGCTTTTTGCCGGCATTGCGCTCGCTGCCATCCCGGCGCGCGCGGCGCTGACGCCTGCGCAACTCGGCAAGGTCGCGATCAACCTGCCTCCGAACGCGCGGATGCCGCTGAATGAGCCCTTCGTAACGGATACCGGCCGAAACACCACGCTCGGCAAGGCTTTCGCAGGCAAACCCGGCCTGATGGTGATCGCCGATTTCACCTGCAAGACGCTTTGCGGAACGGCTATCGCCATGGCGGCGGATGCGGCAGGCAAATCCGGACTGAAACCAGGCAAGGATTTCAATTTCGTCGTCGTCGGCTTCGACCCGCGGGATCATCCGAGCGACGCGGCGGCGATGAAGGCGGCCCATATAGACGACGGCGCCCTGAAGAAGGACGCTATCTTCTTGAGCGGCAGCGCCGCGGCGGAAGGAGCCGTCACCAAGGCGGTCGGCTTCTCCTACACTTATGACAAGGCCGACGATGTCTTCGCCCATCCGACGGCCGCCTTCGCCATCGCGCCCGACGGGCGCGTGACGCAGGTCCTGACCTCGATGAACATCACCTCCGAAAAGGTGCGGCTTGCCCTCGTTGCGGCGTCGAAGAACAGGATCGGCACGATCGCTGACCATATCCGCCTGCTCTGCTACGGCCTCGATCCGGCGAGCGGCGTTTATAACGCCCGAGTGCTCCAATGGCTTCGGATCGGCGGCTTCGGCATCATCGGGCTGCTCGGCTTCGGCATTCTCGGCATGCTGGCGATGCGCCGCGAAGGCCGCGGGAGGACGGGGTGATGCGGCATTTCATCTTCTTTCCGCCGGAAGCGTCGGAATACGCCCGCCATATAGACTGGATCTATTTCGGCCTGATCGGCGTCTCCGCCATTATCGTCGGCCTTGTCGTCGCGCTCATGGTTTCCTTCGGCATACGCTACCGCCGGGGCTCGCCGGCGAAGCGCGGCAGATTGCCCGAATGGGTCAGCCGCGACGTCGAGATCGGATGGACCGTCGCCACGCTCTTCGCCTTCGTCTTTATCTTCTGGTTCGCGGCAGCGACCTTCATCACCACCATCGGGGCGACGCCGAACGCGCTCGAAATCCACGTCGTCGGCAAACAATGGATGTGGAAGATCGAGCATCCGAACGGCGTGCGCGAGATCAACGAACTGCATGTCCCGGTAAACGTGCCGGTGCGGCTGGTGATGATTTCGCAAGACGTTATCCACTCATTCTTCCTGCCGGCGCTCCGGATCAAGCAGGACGTGCTTCCCGGCCGCTACACATCTGAAAGCTTCACCGCCGACAAGACGGGGATCTACAACCTCTTCTGCGCCGAATATTGCGGCACCGACCACGCCAGGATGGGCGGCCGCATCGATATCATGAGCAAGGCGGACTACCAGAAATGGCTCGACGCACAGCCCGGCGCGCGCGATCTCGCGGAAAAAGGCCGGCAGCTCTTCGTCAGGCTCGGCTGCGCCGGCTGCCATTTCGAGAAGGATCATACGCGCGCGCCCGATCTCGCCGGCCTCTATGGAAGCTATGTCCGGCTGTCGGACGGGCGGACCGTTCGGGCGGACGAATCCTATATCCGCGATTCGATCCTGCAGCCGGCGCGCGACGTCGTCGCGGGCTACACCCCGATCATGCCGAGCTTCAAGGGCACGGTATCGGAGGACCAGATCTTCGATCTCGTCCAATTCATCAAATCCTATTCCGGCGATGGCGAGGCGATCAAATGACCGACGCGGTTCTCGGCGACACTCTCCCGCACGATGCGACCACCTTCGACAAGGGCTATCTCGGCGACGGCCATACGCTGCGCTCCTGGCTCTTCACGACGGACCACAAGCGCATCGCCATCCTCTATGCGGTGACGATCACGATCTTCTTCTTCATCGGCGGCATCGCCATCGCGCTGGTCAGGATCGAACTCGTCACTCCGGCGCAGGATTTCGTCACGGCCGACGAATACAACCGCCTGTTCACGCTGCATGGCATCGTCATGGTCTGGTTCTTCCTGGTGCCGTCAATCCCGACCACTTTCGGCAATTTCCTGCTGCCGATGATGATCGGCGCGCGCGACCTGGCGTTCCCGAAACTCAACTTGTTCTCATGGTATCTCACCATCCTCGGCGGCGCGCTGACGATCTATATGCTGCTCGCGGGGGGCGTCGATACGGGCTGGACCTTCTACACCCCCTATTCCTCGATCTACTCGAATGGTCGCGTCATCGCGGCGGCAATGGCAGTGTTTGTGGCTGGCTTCGGCACGATCGCGACCGGCGTCAATTTCATCACGACCATCCACACCATGCGGGCGCCGGGCATGACATGGTTCCGCTTGCCGCTCTTCGTCTGGGCGATGTACACGGTCAGCGTCGTCATCGTGCTCGCGACGCCGGTGCTCGCCATGACGCTGCTCCTGATGACGCTCGAACGCTTCTTCGGCGTGCCGATCTTCAACCCGAACGAAGGCGGCGACCCGCTGCTCTTCCAGCATCTCTTCTGGTTCTATAGCCATCCGGCCGTCTATATCATGATCCTGCCGGCAATGGGCGTGGTGTCCGAGATCATTCCCTGCTTCGCCCGCCGGCGTCTGTTCGGCTACGACTTCATGGTTTATGCGCTGATCGCCATTTCGGTGATCGGCTTCTTCGTCTGGGGCCATCACATGTTCGTCTCCGGCCAGTCGGCCTATGCGAACCTCGTCTTTTCCTTCCTTTCCTTCATCGTCGCCGTCCCCTCGGCCATCAAGGTCTTCAACTGGACGGCGACGCTCTATCGCGGCCAGATCACCTATGAATCGCCGATGCTCTATTCTTTCGGCTTCGTCGGGCTCTTCACGCTGGGTGGCCTGACCGGCCTCTTTCTGGCCTCGATCCCGATCGATATCCACGCGACCGACACTTATTTCGTCGTCGCCCATTTCCACTATGTGATGGTAGGCGGCACGGTCTCGGCCTTCTTCGCAGCGCTCCATTTCTGGTGGCCGAAGATCACCGGCCGCATGTATCCGGAAGCATGGGCGCGCTTCGCGGCGATCCTGATGTTCTTC
This sequence comes from Rhizobiaceae bacterium, assembly GCA_051960255.1. Taxonomy (GTDB): domain Bacteria; phylum Pseudomonadota; class Alphaproteobacteria; order Rhizobiales; family Rhizobiaceae; genus Mesorhizobium_L. The sequence continues at coordinate 7,439 of JBQCEL010000175.1, read as the reverse complement.
GGCTTCAACTTCACTTTCTTCCCGCAATTCATCATGGGATGGGCGGGGATGCCGCGCCGCTACGGCTCCTACCCGCCTGAATTCCAGGTCTACCACGTGCTTTCCTCGGCCGGCGCCGCGGTGCTGGCGATCGCCTATCTCATGCCGCTCGCCTATCTGACATGGTCGCTCCGCTGGGGGAGAAAGGCCCCGGAGAATCCGTGGCGCGCCACCGGCCTCGAATGGCAGACGGCGTCGCCGCCGCCCACGCACAATTTCGAGAAGCTGCCGATCGTCGAAAACGAACCCTACGATTATCACCCCAGGGGCTATGTCGACCAGGAGCACGAGGCCGCCGGCACCGCTGAAAACCCGCAGAAGGGCGGCGAACAGCAATGAGCGACGCCACCGTCCACGCGGCAGAAGAAGCCGCGATCCGAGAACCTTGGGAAGATATCAACCGCCAGCGCCAGGCCGTCGAAATGGGCATGTGGGCCTTCCTGGCGAGCGAGATCCTGTTCTTCAGCGGCATCTTCGCCGGTTACACCATCTACCGCTCGTCCTATCCGGAGGCCTTCTGGGTGGCCGGCGGCCATACCAGCCTTTGGTACGGGGGAGCAAACACCACCATTCTTCTCGTCTCGAGCGCCGTCATCGCCCTCGTTCCCCGCTCCGCGAGATGGCTGTCGCTCGGCTCCTTCGCGCGCATGATGCTCTGGATCGGGGCGTGTCTGGGAATTGCGTTCCTCGTTCTCAAGGGTTTCGAATATGCCGAGGATTTCCACGAGCATCTCTTCCCCGGACCGGACTTCGAACTGCACGAGAAAGGCGCGCAGCTTTTCTTCGCCTTTTACTGGTGCGTCACCGCGATCCACGCCGTCCATCTGATCATCGGCATCGGGCTTGTGGCGCGGCTTGCCATTGCCGGCGCGCGTGACCCGCTCTGGTTCTCGCGGACGCCGGCCGTACAGGCCACCGCCCTTTATTGGGGACTTGTCGACATCATCTGGTCGATCGTCTTCGTCATCCTCTATCTGCCGGGGAGAGGATCATGAGCCGCGCTCCAAGAGCCAGACGACAAGCGCCGCAGGCGCCAAGCATCCGATCGATCATCCGCCGCCCGGCGTGGGTGCTTGCCATCCTGCTCGTCGCCTTGGCGGCCAATATCGGCGTCTCCTTCCTGCCGATCCCGCATTTCGCCAGAACCGCCTTCAATCTCCTGATGGCGGCGGTCACTGTCGCCGGCATTGCTGTCATCTTCATGGAGCTCGATCGCAAGGGCGTGACGATACGGCTTTTCGCGGCGACCGGCTTCGTCTGGCTCGCGATCCTCTTCCTGCTCATTTTTTCGGACTACGGCGCGCGGCCGTGAATTTGATCGAAACGCATTAAGGTCTCGATCGCCATGCGGCACGACAGGAAGACAAAAGTAGCGCGCCCGTTGGCTTGTCGCGAGCGCTTCGGCTTCAATGAGCGGTATCGCCGGTGCTTGCGGCGCCGCGCGGCGTAACGCCCGCGGCCTGTTCGCAACGTTCCAGATGCTTCTCCAGCGCCTGATTCGACAGAACCGCACTGATCGTGGTGATGTCCCTCCCCTGATGGGCGGGCATCTGCTGGATTTCCTTCAACCGTTCCAGAAGCGCCAGTCGGGTCATCTATTCCCTCCTTTGATAATCCGCGGTTGCAATGATAGAGCCAGTCAAGCGGCCTTCTTGGCGGCGTCGAACGGAATCTCGATATCGACGGCGAGGGTCGAGACCTGCGCGCCGCGCTCCATTTTGACGCTGACCTTCTCCTGATCGATTTTCACATGCTTCGAGATTACGCGCAGTATCTCGTCGCGCAGTTTGGTGACGAGGTCGCGATCGCCGACGGAAGCGCGTTCGTGCGCAAGCAGCACCTGCAGGCGCTCACGCGCGGCAGGGGCCGACGGGGGCCGGGAAAAGAATCCAAGCAGGTTCATGCCGCTTTCCTCCCGAAGAACTTACCGAAAAAGCCGCGCTTCTCGCCCGGAACCACGAGCGGAAGATCCTCGCCCTTGAGCCGGCGCACGGCATCGAAATAGGCACGCGCCGGCGAACTGTCGCCGCTCGCCAGCGTGACCGGCGAGCCGATGTTGGAGGCGCGCAGCACATCCATGCTTTCGGGGATAATGCCGAGCAGCGGGATCGACAGGATCTCGAGCACGTCGTCCACTTTCAGCATGTCGCCGCGCTCGGCGCGCGCCGGATCATAGCGCGTGAGGAGCAAATGCTTCTCCATGCGCTCGCCCTTCTCCGCTTTGAGCGTTTTCGAATCGAGCAGGCCGATGATGCGGTCGGAATCGCGCACCGAGGAGACTTCCGGATTGGTGACGACGATGGCGATATCGGCGTGGCGCATGGCGAGCGTCGCGCCGCGCTCAATCCCCGCCGGGCTGTCGCAGATAACCCAGTCGAAAGCTTTCTTCAGGGAGGCCATGACTTTCTCGACCCCCTCCGGCGTGAGATTGTCCTTGTCGCGCGTCTGCGAGGCCGGCAGGAGGTAGAGCGTCTCCACCCGTTTGTCGCGGATCAGGGCTTGGGGGAGCTTGGCTTCGCCCTGGATGACATTGACGAAATCATAGACCACCCGCCTTTCCGCGCCCATCACCAGGTCGAGATTGCGCAGACCGACATCGAAATCCACAACCACGACCTTCTCGCCGTTCTGCGCGAGCGCGGCCCCCAACGCGGCGGTGGAGGTCGTCTTGCCCACGCCGCCCTTGCCCGATGTTACGACGATTACTTTGCCCATGGACCTCTCCTGTTGTCTGACTCGCCGCCCTCGGCTCAGGCGAGCGCTCCCGTCCTGATGGTTTCCCCTTCGAGCCAGATCTGGACGGTTTTGCCGCGCAGGTCCGGTTCCATATCCTCGGCCGTCTTGTAGAAGCCGTCGATGGCGATCAGTTCCGCTTCGAGCCTGCTGCAGAAGATGCGCGCGCCTGGATTGCCGGTCGTGCCGGCCATCGCCCTGCCCCGCAGCGTTCCGTAGATATGAATCGATCCTCCGGCGACGATTTCCGCACCCGAGGCGACGGAACCGACGACCGTCACGTCCCCATCAGGGAAGAAGAGCGATTGGCCCGAGCGCACCGGTTCGGTGATGATGATCGAGGGCTTGGACGTCGACGGTAACGGTTCCAAGGGCGCATTGCTTGCGACGACGCCCGGCTTTACTGTTTCCTCGGGGGCCGGCGTCTCGAAATCGGGCGCGGTAAAATCGGAAGCGGGGCGACCGTCGCTCATGGCGGGCGGCAGGTCGGAACCCAGCAGCGAGGGGCGCGCGCCCTCGATGCCCATGATCCGGACGTTCCTTGTCTTCAGTTGATCGACGAGGTCGCGAAGCTCCGCCTTGTCGATGTCGAGGCCTTCGACGTCCAGTACAACCGGTCGGCGGAGGAAGAAGCCGGCGGAACGGGCCGCGAGATCGTCGAGCCGCGCCAGCCAGTCCTCGAAGGGCAATTCGGGACTGAGCGCGAGCGCGAGGAAGGACCTCCCCTTCAGGCGGATAGGCCGGGGTTTCGTTAACATGTCGGTCATCTTGGTAAATTTTCGGTTGCTTCGGTGTAGCGAGAAAATGGTTAACAAATGGTTAACGAGAGCCCCCGGCGAGCGAAAAGACAGACACGGCAATGGGGGCTGTCCAACCCGCTAACCGGCGAGGCCTCGGCGCAATTTGTCGAAATCCTCCTGGCGGAGAACCGGCGCAGATTTCTCCGGCGGCAGTCGTGCGTATGCAGCAGAAGCAAAATGGTGATCCAATCGACAGCGATAACTTTTCAACTTTATCTACATTTTAACAAATATAGATCATTCTTCCGGTGCTGATTTTCTGCATGGGGCGTCAAATGACCGACCTTGTTGAAGATGAAGAACTTCCGCAATCGACCCCTTTTCAACGCTGGCGGCCAACCGCGCGGATGGCGATCTCATTCGGCCCATCGATTGTCTCGATCGGATGCGCGCTGGCGGCGGGATATTTTACCTACAGAACCGCCAACGCGAAGCCTCCCGCGGACACGCTGACGCTCGCGGTTTCAATCCTGAAGTCCAGGGATGCGTCGCCCGAAATGCGAAGCTGGGCCGCCGGAGCCCTCGGCATCCAGACCGATCTTCCCCTAACCGTGGGATCCATCAAACCAGCCCAGCAATGAACCGGGGCGCCGGCGAGGATCGTTCCACCGTTTGGGGCGGATGAAAGCGTCCTGAAGGGCCGCTTCTTGTTCTCCATGCCACCGATAAGCTTTCTGACCCGCCGCCGACCATCCTTTCGGCCAGATTGACCTTTCGGGGACCTGCTCCATTCTTATTGCATTCAGGAGAGGTCGACCTCATGGACGCTACGCATTTTGTCGTTCCCGTGCGCGTGGCAATGGCTGCCGACGAGCACATCCTTGAAATCTACAGCGCCGAGGACGCGCTTTACTTCTTGCAGAAATGGCCGGGAAAGCAGTCCGGCCCAATTTACCAGGGCGCTTTCGACGCCTGTTTCGGAGCGCTGAGCGGGTTGAACCATCCGGAAGAAGCGCGGCGCGCCTTCATCCGCTTTGCGAAAGTCGAGAACATCATATCGCCCGACATGGCGCTGGCGCCGGACGAAAGACGGGCGGCCGTGAGACCCCAATAGAGCAGACGCCGGATTTTTGTGATTGGCTAGAGCAATTCCAGCAAAAGTGCACAGCGGTTTTGCGTTCGGAATTGCGTAAAAACAATGAGATAGAGCATTTTCGCGATTCGGAGAAAAGCGAAATGCTCTACGCGTTGATGAATCCGTCTGAGAGACGTCATCAATAGCGCGGAGCGGACGCATTCACCGCTTCCGGATCACGACCTCGGTCCGGCAGCGGCACGGTCCAACTTTACGCAAAGATAGCGCGGCCCGCGCAAGAGGCGGGCCGCGCATGGTCCAGAGGCGAAAGTGTCGAGAGTCTCCGGCTTTGGCGCTTATGCCGCCGCCTTCGGATTGCAGATGTCCTTGACGGAGGAAAGCACCGCTTCCGGCGAGAAGATGCGGTCCAGCCAGCCATCCTTGAAGATCAGCGGCTTGGCTTCCGCGATCGCATGCAGGGCGCCGTCGGAGAATTTCCCTTCCTTGAAAATGCCGAAGGCGATCGCCAGTTCGATCTGGATGTGGCCGAGCATGAAATCCATGGCGGCGTCGCGCGGTACGCCGCGCTTCACCGCCTCCTCGAGCGCATCGCGCATGGCAAGGCAGAGCGTCGCGCCGACGGTTTCGGAAAGCGCGGGCTCGAGCACGGCGATATTCTCGAGCGTGCAGCGGTGTGAGCGGGCAACGGGGGCATAGATCGTCCTGGCCACGTCCTCGCAGAGCGCATAGTGCTCTTCCGGCCCCTGGATCAGGGCGCAAACAATGCCCTGCTTCGCCTTGACGCCGCCGAAATGGTCGTGCTGGGCTTCCGGGTCCGTCTCGAAGCCGAAGACCGGCGGATGGCAGGGATGGGTGACGAAATAGGTGACGTCGTCGCGCTTCGGCATTTCGCCGGCATAGGGCGCGGCCGCGTCGAGCACGATCAGCGCCGCGCCCGGCTTGACGTCGCCGATCAGCCGATGGGCGATCTTGCCGATTAGCCGGTCGGGCACCGCGAGGACGATGACATCGGCATCGGCGAGCGCGGCCTTCTGCTCGACGCAGTCGGCGCCAATGGCCGCCTTGAGGCGCTTGCGCCCTTCCTCCGAGACTTCCACATGGGCGACCTGATAGCTGGATTTCGCCAGGTTGACGGAGAGGCGGACGCCCATTTTCCCGCCCGCGCCAAGCAATGCAATCTTTGTCATCGTCCTTTGCTCCTTTCAGGGGAGGGGCCGCCTCCCGCCTTGATCCACTGGAAATAATCCGGCGTGCCCATCTGCCCGCCCTTCAGCGCGATCTCCATCTCGCCAAGCGCGGGATTGCGCGCATGCGCCTTGAAGAGCGCCGCTCCGGGCACGGTCGGCGCCAGCGCCGTCAGGGCCTCGATGCCGAGCGCCATCGCTCCATGGCCGGAGGTATCGCCGCCGGCGATGACGCCGCGCTTCAGCCCTGCCGCCCTGAGCGTCCGGCCAAGGACGTTCCCCAGCCCGGCGCCGATGCGCTCATTGATTTCTTCGTCACTGCCCCCACTTGCCCGGATGGCCTCGCGAAGCTCGGGGATCGATCGGTCTTCGGGTCCGCTGGCCGTGAAGACGAGGGGATCGAACCCTTCGCCGATGGCGCGAAGCGCCTCCTGGCGGAGACGCTCGATCTCATTCGCCCATGCAGCTTCGTCAACGGCGTGGACGGCCTTTGCGCGGATCGGACGGAAGCCGTGATCGCCGGCCCAGGCGATCTGGGCGGCGGTATCGGGGGCGCAGGAGCCTGAAACGACGACGATGCGCTCGACCGCGCCGGCGCTCGGAGCCGGTTGCGCCGGGGAAATCGCGCCCGCCTCGCGCCAATGCGCGATCAACGCATATTCCAATCCCTGCGACCCTATGGCGAACAGCCTGTCGCCGCGGCGTCGCCAGATCAGCCGGCCAACGGCCGCAAGATCCTGTTCGGTCACGACATCGAGCGCCACGATTTCTGCGCCCTGTTCCAGCGCCGTGTCGAGAGCCTGTTCGGCCGCCTCCGTCTGGCGCAGCGCCAGGAGGTCGACAAGGCCCATGCGGCGCTCGGTCTGGCGCGAAAGGTGGAGACGCACATCGGCTTCCGCCATGGGCGTCACCGGATGCCGGCTCATCGTCGGATGCCTGTCGAGGCGATAAACGGCGCCCGAGGCGGCGGCGAACAGATTGCCGAATGCCTGGTAACGGCCGATCGCGGGGGCGGCGACAACCAGCGGATGCCATTTGCCGCCGAGAACGGGGGCAGCCAGGTCGATGGCGCAGCCGATCGACCCGACATGCGGGGCGGAATCGAGCGTCGAACAGATCTTGTAATGGCTGATGGGTGCGGCGAGCGCGGCAAGCCGGTCGAAGATCGGCGGCAGTTCGCGCTTCATCCATTCGGGGCTTTTCGCCCGCGCCACCCCGGCGATGCCGACGCCGCGATAGCCGGAAAAGCGCGCCAGCATCTCGGCGTCGGGGGGGCCGAGGAAAAGCACGGATGGCAGGCCGGCGAATGTCATGGCCTCCATGGTCGCGGACGATCCCGTGAAGTCGTCGCCGTACCAGGCGACGAGCAGGCCATCGGGAAGAATACCGGTTTCGGGCGCCATCAGCGATAGGCCTCCAGCGCCCTGGCGAGAGCGGGATGCGTCCGCGCATAGTCGTTTGCGTCGATGCCGGCGATCGCCGCGTCCCACGCCTCGCGCAGGCTGGAAAGACCGGCGGTCGGCCCGTCCGGATGGGCCATGATGCCGCCGCCAGCGACATACATCAGGTCGGTCGAGCCGATCGCCCTATAGGTTGCGGCAGCCTGCTTCGCCGACTGCCCGGACGAAAAGACCGGCATCGCCAAAC